>CAYNED010000057.1:10966-12327 GCA_964396135.1 uncultured Neorhizobium sp. | reverse complement strand
TGCTGCAGGCGATGAACACGGGTCACGACGGCTCCATGGGAACGATCCACGCCAACACGCCCCGCGAATGCTTGAGCCGCATGGAATCGATGATTGCCATGGGCGGCTTCAGCCTCCCCGCAAAAACGGTCCGGGAGATCATCTCCGGCTCCGTGGACGTCATCATCCAGGCGGCGCGCCTGCGTGACGGCTCCCGTCGCATCACGCATGTCACCGAAGTCGTCGGCATGGAAGGCGATGTCATCGTGACGCAGGATCTGATGCGTTACGAAATCGAGGGCGAGGATGCCAATGGCAAGCTGATCGGCCGTCACATGTCGACCGGTATCGCCAAGCCCAACTTCTGGGACCGCGCCCGCTACTACAACGAGGAACGCCGCTTGGCTGCCGCACTGGACGCCATGGACCAGACGGCAGGGTAGGGCACAGATGTTCGGGCTTGATCTAAACATCGTCCTGATCGTCACACTCGCCGCAGTGTCTGCGGGCGCGGTCTCTTACGCACTGCTGTTTTCGCGAATCGAGACCGAGAAGAAGACCAGCGCCCGGATCAGCCGGGTGAAATCCGCTGAATCGGATCTTGCCAAGGTCAAGGCCGCACGTGACCGGGTACAGGAACTCTCCAAGCGTCGTAAATCGATGCAGGATTCGCTTAAGGACCTGGAGAAAAAACAGCAGGAGCGTTCCAAAAAGATGGGCGATGGCAGCCTGAAGGCGCGCTTGGCGCAGACCGGCCTGCCACTGACCCTGCCGCGCTTCTACATGCTGAGTGGTGCGTTCGGGCTCTTCTCGCTGTTGATGGCCCTGCTGTCAGGTGTCCCTCTTCTTGCTGCAGTCGGAGCCGGCTTCGCCTCCGCTCTTGGCCTGCCGCGCTGGATCGTAGGCTTCCTGATCAAACGCCGCCAGAAGCAGTTTCTGACTGAGTTTCCCAATGCCCTGGACGTCATGGTCCGTTCCATCCGCTCAGGCCTTCCGCTCAATGACGCTTTGCGCCTCATCGCTTCCGACGGCCAGGAGCCGGTGAAGACGGAATTTCGGCGGGTGGTCGAGTCGCAGCAAATAGGGCTCAGCATTCCTGAAGCCTGCGTCCGCATGATGCAGACGATGCCGCTTCCGGAGGTCAATTTCTTCGCAATCGTCATCACCATCCAGAGCCAGGCCGGCGGTAATCTGTCGGAAGCGCTCGGGAACCTTGCCAAGGTGCTGCGCGAGCGCAAGAAGATGAAAGCCAAGGTGCAGGCGCTGTCCATGGAAGCGAAGGCTTCCGCCGTGATCATCGGCGCCTTGCCGTTCATCGTCGCCTTGCTCGTTTATCTGACCTCGCCCGACTACATGATGATCCTCTTCACCGACACGCGTGG
>CAYNED010000057.1:0-10866 GCA_964396135.1 uncultured Neorhizobium sp. | reverse complement strand
AACCGGGTCAACAAGCGTCAGCACTCCATCAAACGCGCTTGGCCGGATGCACTGGATCTGATGCTGATCTGCGTCGAATCCGGCATCTCGATGGAAGCTGCCATGCGACGTGTCGCCGAGGAAATGAGCAACCAGTCGCCCGAACTTGCCGAGGAGATGGTTTTGACAACCGCGGAGCTGTCCTTCCTTCCGGACCGTCGCGTGGCGCTCGAGAATCTCGGCACCCGGACACAGCTCGACGCGGTGAAGAATGTCACGCAGGCGCTCATTCAGGCAGAGCGGTACGGTACGCCGATCGCACAAGCTCTCCGCGTCCTCGCCCAGGAAGGGCGCGACGAGCGGATGAACGAGGCTGAGAAGAAGGCGGCCGCGCTGCCGCCCAAGCTGACGGTACCGATGATCCTTTTCTTCCTGCCGGTGCTCGTCGCCGTCATCCTTGGGCCGGCCGGGATTCAGGTGTCCGATCGTTTCTAACGGAGGCTTAGCTTGGCGAGGCATAGGCGCCGGCTGCTAACTCGTGAGGGTTGTTGCGAGCCTCGATCACATTAAGATCAGCACAGCACGACACAAATGACGCTCAGGCTTGGCGTGTGCCGAACGCTCTCCTCCCGTTTTCTCTTTGGGCAGGCATTAATTCCGCAACGGCGATCGTGTGGGGCGGTTAGGCTTCGAGCGTGGGTCAATTTACTGCGGGCTTCGCCTTGCCGTCTTTCTCCGCAAGCTTTGCCCACGCGTTCTGCTGGGCGAGCATGGAGCGCAGATAGGCTACATTGGCATCCGCCTGCTGCTGGGAAAGTTCCCGCTTGGCAATGGTCTCGGCTTCCGCAAAACGGCCTTGTAGACCGACGACAAGAGCCAGGTTCTGGCGCACGCGGCTATCGGCGTTTGGCTGCTGCGCTGCTGAGCGCATATAGGTCTCGGCGGTTCGCAGATCCCCGGTCAGCACGTAGGACATGCCGAGATTGGAAATAACGGTCGGTTCGTTCGGCTGCGCATCGAGCGCCATCCGGTATCTCTGCCGTGCCTCGGCGGAACGACCAAGCTGGTCGAGGATGGCGCCTTCTGCGGACTGAAGACGCCAGTCCGGGCGGTCCGGTGTCTGCGCCCGGCGAATGGTATCAAGCGCCTGTTCGAGCTTCCCCGCAGCCGCCTGTGCTTTCCCATAGGCAGCAAGAACCTCCCGGTCGCTCGGATGGGCAATAACCACCTGCTGCATTACGGCGAGTGCCTGCGCGTGCTTGCCGGTCATGCCGAGCACTTGCGCGTAGCGAAGGCCGGTATTGCGGTCTTTCGGGTTGCGCTCATAAGCGGCGCCAACGGAATGCTCGACCCGTTCCAGCTGACCGGCGCTCAAGGTTTCCAGCGAGGCGGCGGAAACGGGGATGGAGCCCGTTGTGATAGTGTCCTTCTTGGTTGCGCAGCCCGCTAGCATCACGGCAAGCATGATCGCGCTGGTCGTCTGAGCGAGGCGGATCTTTCTTGGGAAGGAGCTGGTGCTTGTCGTCATGGCGGTTTCTCGTGGCTGAGCTTTGGTGGCCGCGAAGCCTGGGGCCGATAGCGCATTGCTTGCTTCAGCAATAGACTGTTAACCCTAACGTATCGTTAAAGCGCTGATTCCTCACGACAAGGTTCCCATGACCAGCTACCGCCTGATCGATCGCCCCTCATGTCTGACCGAACGGTCGCCCAGCTCTCGCCCCGTCTATGTTGTAACGCCCGAGGATCTCAAGAAGGATGCGCTCGACCGTGATGTCCGGGCTTGGGCGCAGGCCGCGGGCTTCTCGGCAGAGCCTGGGAGCTTGCTCCTCGTTCCCGATGCTAACGGTGGGCTTTCAGGCGCCCTGTTCGGTCTCGATGTCGAAGGGGATGACGTCTTCGCAGCTGGCAAACTCGCAAAGCAACTCCCTGCGGGCGACTGGCATGTGGAGACCCTGCAGGCCCAGGAGAAACTCGCGCTGGGCTTTGGTCTAGGCAGCTACAGTTTCAGCCGTTACCGGCAGGACCGGCAGAAGCTGGTGAGGCTTGCTGTGGCCGAAGATAGTCGCGTCGAGTTGGAGCGGCAGCTCGCCGGCGTTTTTCTGGCGCGAGATCTGATCAACACCCCGACCAACGACATGGGGCCTGAGGAGTTGGAACAGGCACTGCGGGCCCTCGCAATGCATTACAGCGCATCGATGTCTTCCATCGTAGGCGATGATCTTCTGGTCCAGAACTTCCCGCTCATTCACGCAGTGGGTCGTGCGAGCGCCCAAGCGCCGCGGCTTCTGGAGATGCGCTGGGGAAGGCAAGGCGCTCCAAGGGTCGTGCTGGTCGGCAAAGGGGTATGCTTCGATACCGGCGGCCTCGACATCAAGGGCGCCGCCAACATGGCGCTGATGAAGAAGGACATGGGCGGTGCTGCCAACGTCATGGGCCTGGCGCTGATGATCATGGATGCCGGTCTGGATGTTGAGCTTCGTGTGCTCATTCCCGCGGTGGAGAACTCCATCGCCGGCAATGCTTTTCGTCCAGGTGACATCTACCGCAGCCGCAAGGGCATCACTGTTCAGATCGACAATACCGATGCAGAAGGCAGGCTCGTCCTGGCTGACGCGCTGGCCTATGCAGACGAAACACCCTGCGATCTGCTGGTTGACATGGCGACGCTGACAGGCGCTGCGCGCGTCGCGCTCGGCGCCGATGTTGCGCCGTTCTTTACGGACGATGATGCGCTGGCAGCGCGGCTGGCGGCGCTTTCCGCAGAAGAGTACGATCCCATGTGGCGACTGCCTCTGTGGAAAGGTTATGACAAGGATCTGAAATCCCGTGCCGCCGACATCACCAATGCGCCGTCCGGCGGTATGGCCGGCGCAATCACTGCGGCGCTCTTCCTCAGGCGCTTTGTCGGCACCGGGACGCGCTGGGCACACTTCGACATCTACGGCTGGACGCTGTCCGAGAAGGCGCATGCTCCCGTAGGCGGAGAGGCTTTTGCGATCCGCACGCTCTACCGTTATGTAAAGGAACTGGCCAAGCAATGATCCGGTAAGAGCTTCGCCCTAGGCTCGCCACGTTAACCTGGGAAGGGAAGCGGACATGCCGGTTGAACTGACCGCGACGGAGGCGCTGGGGCTCTGGCGCCGCGTGACGATCCAACAGGTGCGCAGTGAAACGCCGGATCTGAACCTGCGGCAATTGGCGATTTTGTTGCAGGTCTATCTGGTCCCGCCGCCGCACACGGTGCGTGGCCTTGCCGCGGAGCTAGCTGTGACGAAGCCGGTCATCACGCGAGCCCTCGACGCGATGGGTGAACTCGGGCTTGTAGATCGTGTGCGGGACGACAAGGACCGGCGCAACGTCGTGGTCAAGCGAACGGTTGCGGGATCGCTGTATCTGGAACAGCTTGCGGATCTGATCCGGCGAGAAGGCAGGCGCTAGCCTGAAGTGGAAATGACGGAAAAATTGGACCGACGCCTCCACGCATATCGTCCGGATTTGGCGGACGAGAGACTGCAGGGGCGTGTCAAGGCAGAGCGCTTCGTCCCCGGTCAGCCGGCACGGGTCGCCATTCCGGTTGCGGCCCTTCGGCCTTCTCCCGATGCATCCCGCGGCATCGATACCGAGCTGCTTCTGGGCGAGACGCTGCGTGTCTTCGAACGCAAGGATGGCTGGGCCTGGGTGCAGGCAGATCAGGACGGTTATGTCGGCTATCTACCTGAAGGACAGCTCTCGGAGCCGGAAGTTGCAACGCACATCATCTGCGTGCCGCGAACCTTCCTTTATCCCGAACCGGAGCTGCGACGGCCGCCGATTGCAACTCTTTCGATGGGAAGTAGGCTGAGAGTTGTGGGAGAGGCGGAAACCCGCGGCACACGCTACGCTTTGCTTCACGATGGGAGTGCTCTTATTGCCGCGCACTGCTGTGCAGTAGGGGAGAGGCCCGCGGATGATTACGTCCAGGTGGCGGCGCGCTTTCTCGAAACGCCCTATCTTTGGGGCGGGCGCTCTGGCTTCGGGATTGATTGTTCTGCTCTGGTGCAGTTGTCGCTGATGATGGTCGGTCGTACTGCCCCGCGCGATTCCGACATGCAGGCTGCTTTCGGCACGGAAACGACACGTGATGATCTGCGCCGCGGCGACCTGGTCTTCTGGAAAGGACATGTCGGGATCATGGAGGACACTGAGACGCTTCTCCACGCCAACGGCCATACCATGACGGTGGCGCGGGAAAACCTGGCGGCCGCGATCGAACGCATCGGATGGCTTTATGATCAGCCTACCGGCTACCGCAGGCCTGAGTGATCACGAAAACGTGCCGCAACCTCCATGGCATCGACCTGCGGCGGCTCATATCTTGAAGCAGCATAGAGGATTCGAGAATGATCAGAACCGCCTGGATTCTGCCCCTGCTGATGCTGCTTGCCGTCGCACTTGCCGCCCTTGCTCCTGCACGCGCTGAGGGAGACCTTTTCCGCAACCTCTCCCAGACGCAGTTTCAAGACCTGCCAGGTGTCGTGCCGGAGGAGGAAAGGGTTCGACAGGATAGCTTCAGCTGCACGAGCACGATCGAACACGTTTATCGTGGCCGTGGCCGATACGACATCCTCTACGGCGACACCGCGCCCCGACGCGTCTACCATTGCAAGACCGAAAGCGGTGTCACGTATTCGGGCACGAACCTGCCAAATCGGCATTGGGTCCCAGGTCTTAACCCACACCATCTTCCCAAAGAGCATTAGGTGGAGGCAAGGCTGGTCAAGGTGCCGGGCTTAGCCCTAGATCATTCTATCTGTACCGTCCTACTTGTCTGATGACTTGACAACACTAGCTGCTGGCGTGGATGACATCGACCTGCGGCGACGGGGTCGTATCAAGGAGGGCACATGTCAGCACAACTTACCGTTCCGGATCTCTCCGGCAAGTCCGTTCTCATCACCGGCGCTTCTACCGGCATAGGAGCTGCACTGGCACGCGCCTTTGCAGCGCAAGGTGCATTTGTCGGCCTCCACTACAATTCCAGCATTGATGCAGCGAAGGCCGTAGCCGCAGAGATCGAAGCCGCGGGCGGCAAGGCCGTCTTGCTCCGCGGCGATGCGTCGAAGTCAGGCGAGATGGCACGCGTCGTGGAGGAAGCAGCCTCCGCATTCGGTCGGCTTGACGGCCTGATCAACAATGCCGGCGGCATGGTTGCGCGTGTTCCCTACGCGGAGATGACGGACGAGCACTATGATGCTGTCATGGATCTCAACGCACGCTCGGTGCTGGCCGCCTCGACCGCTGCCATCCCGCATCTGAAGCAGCATGGTGGCTTCATCATCAACACGACCTCGATTGCCGCCCGTAACGGCGCCAGCAATGGCGCCGGCATCTATGGTTCCTCCAAGGCTTTCGTTTCCAACGTCACCCGCGGCATGGCCAAGGAGCTCATCCCCTTCGGCATCCGCGTGAACGGCGTTGCCCCTGGCGTCATCACGACGCCCTTCCACGATCGCTACTCCACCTCACAGCAATTGCAGGCGGCACTGGCCACGGTCCCGCAAGGCCGGCTGGGAACGGCGGAGGAATGTGTCGGCGCCTATCTCTTCCTCGCCTCCGAGATGCTCTCCAGCTACATCATAGGCCAGGTGATCGAGGTGAATGGTGGCCAGTTGATGCCGTAAGGTGAGCGGCAAGAAGAGGCATGGGAGGAGCAGGTTAATGGGTAAGCGGATCGTATTTACCGGCGGCAGCGGCAAGGCGGGGCGCCATGTCGTCCCTTATCTGGTGGGCGAGGGCCATGAGGTCCTGAATGTCGATCTGGTGCCGCTGGATTGCCCGGGTGTAAACACGCTGATCGCGGACCTGACGGATAGCGGCGAAGCCTTCAATGCGCTGTCGATGCATTTCGGCTTCGAAGGATTGGAAACAGGGCAAGGCCCGGCTCCCGTCGATGCTGTCGTCCATTTTGCCGCCGTCCCGCGGATCCTGATCCGGCCCGACAACGCGACATTCTCCGCCAACACCGTGTCCACCTACAACGTGATTGAAGCTGCGGTAAAGCTTGGCATCCGCAAGATCATCATTGCCTCCAGCGAAACCACCTACGGCGTCTGCTTTGCAGAGGGCGACAAGGACTACCACTCCTTCCCGCTGACGGAAGACTATGATGTTGATCCGATGGACAGCTACGGTCTGTCCAAGGTTGTCAACGAAAAGACGGCGCGCGCTTTTGCCATGCGCTCGGGCGCTGATATCTATGCCCTTCGGATCGGAAACGTCATCGAGCCGCACGAGTACGACAAGTTCCCAGCCTTCCTTGCCGATCCGCCATCGCGCAAACGCAACGCCTGGAGCTATATCGATGCACGCGACCTCGGGCAGATCGTCCATCGCTGTGTCGAAAAGGATGGGCTGGGGTTCCAGGTCTTCAATGCTGTCAACGACACCATCACCGCCTGGGAACCGACCCGGCCATTCCTGGAGCGCTGGGCGTCAGGCACGCCGATTGCCGGTCACATGGGGGAGTTCGAAGCCCCGATCTCCAACCGCAAGATCCGCGAAGTTCTAGGCTTTCGCGAAGAACACAACTGGCGTCAATATGTAACAGCGCCGTAGGCGAAGCGGTTGCGGCGCTATTCAGCCGCAACCGGGATTCGGACTTGCTCGGTGTCCGGCTTCGGCTTGGCGGAGGTCGGCCGACGCGGGTATTGGGCGTCGCGTGCGCTGCTTTCCTTCAACAGCTTCACGAGCCAGTCTACGAAAACGCGCACCTTGTTTCCGAGATGGCGCGTACGCGGATAAACGATGTAGAGCGGCAAGGGCTCTCGATCCCAGTCGCTCAGCACTTCAACCAGATCCCCCCTCTCCACCGCCTCGCGAACCATGAACTGCGGCGCCTGGGCGACCCCCATCCCCGACAGCGCTGCCGCGACATAGCTCCGGCTATCGTTGACGGAAACTGCGTAGCGCGGCGTGATCTCTATGCTTTCCTCGCCTCGCGTGAACTCCAGCGGCAAGACTTTACCCGCTTGCGCGTTGAGATAGCCGACGGAAAAGAACTTTGCTTCGAGGTCGCGCGGATGTTCAGGCATCCCGAACATGTCGATGAAGCCGGGGGAGGCATAGGTGCGGAGTCCGATCTCGCCGACCTTGCGGGCGATTAGAGATTGATCGGTCGGCGTGCCGGCTCTCAGCGCACAATCGACGTTCTCCGCGATATAGTCCACCAGTCGGTCCCCCACGCCGATGTCCAGGGATATCTGCGGATACCTGCAATAGAAGTCGCAAAGCGAAGGGATGACGATAAGGTCGGCGAAAGCACCTGCCATCTCGATGCGCAGACGCCCGGAAGGCTGCGCCTGCGAGGAGGAAATGCTGCCATCCAGTTCGTCGAGGTCGCTAAGGAACTGCGACGCCCGCTCGTAGTAGAGCGCGCCCTCGGTCGTAACGGCAACTTGCCGTGTGGTCCGGTTCAGCAACTTTGCCTTTAGATGACCTTCCAGGTTCTGCACCAGATTGGTCACGGTGGTTTTGGACATGTCGAGCGAGCGGGCGGCACGGGTGAAGTTGCCCGTTTCGACCACACGCACGAAAGCGCGCATTGCAGATAGCTGGTCCATCTTTCACTCCATTGCACCGCAATATTGTCACGCCACAGCGGACAGTGAATTACGAATTGGAAGCTTGTGCGATTTATGTCGAACAATAATATCAGGAGGCAGCAGAGAAACAAGAAGCCTTGTTTTGGCAAGGCGAGGGTTCGGCGGAGATGCGATGGGAAACGGTAGAGCTTGATGTGAAGCGTTCGATGCTGATGCGGCTCTATGAGCCGACGGTCACGGAGAAGGCTCCACCGCTCGTGCTCTATCTGCGTGGCGGCGCGTTCCAGCAGGATGCGCCCGCCGAACATGAAACCCTCGTGGCTCGCGCTCTTGCCGGAACCGGTGCCGTCGTGGTGGAGGCCGATTACGGCAGCATCTCGAAGAACAAGTTCCCTGCCGCCATGGAATGCGGTTTGGCGGCATTGCGTTGTTTGACCTCTCGGCGCCGCAAGCTGGGAGATGCGAAGTCTCCGATCCTGGTCGTCGGAGAAGAAGCCGGTGGCAACGTGGCGGCGGGCGTTGCGCTAAAGGCTCGTGATCAAATGCCTGGCCAATTGCATGGCCAGGTTCTGTTGTCGCCTCTGATCGACCCGACAATGAGCTCGGTCTCGATCCGCAAGGCGGATGCCATCGGGATGCGGGACCGCTGGTCCGAGGGATGGATGCACTACCTGCGGGGCTTTGGCGGGTTCTCGCATCCCTATGCCGCGCCATGCTTGTGTTCCCGACTGTCGTCGGTGGCGCCGGCACTGGTGGTAACCTCGCAGGACGATCCGCTGCATGATGAAGCGATCGCTTATGCGGAGCGTCTTGCCGGGGCGGGGGTGCGGGTAAGGCGTCACATATTCCCGGCCGGAAGCGGCTGGGCTGGAATTTACAACGAAGAAGGCGGTGCCTGGTTGCAGGCGCTTTGTTCGCAGTTCAGCCTCTTCGTCCAGGATTTGCGTAAGTAAAGCATTGTTTTTGAAAGCATGTATCGCGGCCTTATGAGGCTGCAAGGAGACTGACCAATGACATCGAACAAGCGAAGCTGGGCCCTGTGGGGCACCGGACTGGTCTTTGCTGCCGCCTTGGCGGGGGCCGGTCTTTATTTCGAACCCGGTCAAAGGGCCGAGGCTGCTGGCGCAGATGCTGCTGCGGCTCCACCTCCAGCCATTCCTGTCACGGTTGCGGACGTGAAGCCGTCCAGCGTGACGACATGGCAGGAGTTCTCCGGTCGACTCGAAGCGGTCGACCGGGTGCAGATCCGGCCGCGCGTCGCCGGTACGATCCAGCAGATCCATTTTCGCGAGGGCGGGCTGGTGAAAGCAGGTGACCGCCTGATCACGATAGATCCGGCGCCCTATGCCGCGGCGGTTGCGCAGGCGCAGGGCATCGTCGCTTCCGCTCAAGCACGTCTCGACCTTGCGGCAAAGGAACTGGAGCGCGGCAACACCCTTCTGGCGCGCAAGACGATCTCCGAGAGCGAGCTTGCGCAGCGGCAAAGCGCTCAAAGTGAAGCTCGCGCTTCGCTTCAGTCGGCGCAAGCGGCTTTGCAGATCGCGCAGCTGAACCTCGACTATACAGAAATCAAGGCTCCGATCGCCGGACGAGTTGGAAAGCTCGAGGTGACCACCGGCAATCTCGTTGGCGCCGGTGATGCGTCCCAAGCCCTGACGACGCTCGTGTCGGTTGATCCGATCTATGCGAGCTTCGACGCTGGTGAGGAACTGGTGGCCGGCATTCTCTCGGACCTGCCGGTGAGGGACGGGGTGCGGGCGCTGGAGGAGGTGCCTGTTGAAATCAGCACGCTCGCAGGGGGAGCGCCGGTTCGTGGCCAACTGCAGCTGGTCGACAATGAAGTCAGCGCCACCAGCGGCACGATCCGTCTCCGTGCCGTCTTCGACAACCCGGAAGGGCACCTGATCCCAGGACAGTTCGTTCGCGTCCGGCTCGGTCAACCCCGGCCACAGGAACATCTCCTGATCAGTGAACAGGCGGTCGGATCGGACCAGGACAAGAAGTTCGTTCTGGTTGTCGATGACGCGAACACCGTTGCCTACCGGCAGGTCGCACTCGGTGCCTCCGTCGACGGCCGACGGATTGTCGAAAGCGGCTTGGCCGCTGGAGACCGGGTGATCGTGAACGGACTTCAGCGTATTCGCCCCGGAGCGCTGGTCGATCCGCAGCCCGAGGCGGAAGTCGCCCACAAGTAACAAGCTGTCGGCGCTTTTCGCCGACAGCTCTGCATCAACAGTCGCTTCTTGCTCGTGGCCTGGCCGCGGGCGCGACGACCTACGCCTGATTCCTAGCCCTGGAGAGAGGGTTCCAAATGAATATTTCGCGCTTCTTTATCGACCGACCGGTTTTCGCGGCGGTGTTGTCCATTCTCATTGTCGTCGCGGGTCTCATCGGTCTGCGTGCGCTGCCGATTTCGGAATATCCGGAGGTGGTGCCGCCGTCGATCGTGGTCCGCGCCATCTATCCCGGCGCCAATCCCACGGTGATCGCTCAGACGGTGGCAACCCCGCTTGAGGAGCAGATCAATGGCGTGGAAGACATGCTCTACATGTCGAGCCAGGCAACCTCAGATGGCGTCCTGACCCTTACCGTCACCTTCAAGCTTGGCACGGACGCCGACAAGGCCCAGCAACTCGTGCAGAATCGTGTCTCTCAGGCAGAGCCACGGCTCCCCGCGGAAGTGCGCTCACTTGGTCTCACAACGGTCAAGAGCTCCCCGGACTTCATCATGGTGGTAAACCTCGTTTCCACCGACGGCAGCTCCGACATCACCTATCTGCGCAACTACGCGACGCTCAACATCAAGGATCGTCTGGCCCGTATTGAAGGGGTCGGGCAGGTACAGGTCTTCGGGGCCGGCGATTATTCCATGCGTGTCTGGATCGACCCGCAAAAGGCTGCCGAACATTCGCTGGCGGCAGGTGACATCACCAATGCCATCCGGGCGCAGAATGTGCAGGCCGCCGCTGGCATCATCGGCGCCGCACCCAGCGTACCGGGCACGGGTCTGCAGCTCAACGTCAACGCCCAAGGGCGGCTGGAAACGCCCGAGGAGTTTGGCAACATCATCGTCAAGAGCGGCGAGAATGGAGAAATTACCCGCCTTCGTGATGTCGCTCGCATCGAGCTCGGGGCGGCCGACTACACGTTGCGTTCGCTGCTGGACGGTCAGCCGGCTGTGGCGATCGCGGTTCTTCAGGCTCCGGGATCAAACGCGATCGAGATCGCAGACAACGTGCGCAACACGATGGACGAGCTCCAGCTCGCCATGCCGCAAGGCGTAAAATACGAGATCGTCTACGACACC
>CAYNED010000056.1:0-12340 GCA_964396135.1 uncultured Neorhizobium sp. | reverse complement strand
TTCAACCTGCTTTATGATCGAGGAACCATCTTTGGGCTAAAGACCGGCGGGAATGTTGAATCGATCCTTTCATCGCTGCCTCCAGTGGTCCGTTGGCCTTAGAATTCGGGGGCCTCACGCAATATGTCGCATAGCTAACATTTGACATGTTCAAGCCATGGCTTTGATGCTAGCTTCCCCTCATAGCACCGGAGGAGGAACGCAATGATAGCGTCAAATGGAATGCCAGTGCCGCACAAGCCCATGTCCAATGGAGGATCGGATCGGGGCCGTTTCATGGACAGTCCCGAACTCGTCGAACGTCTGGCACGCGAACTTCGTCTTCGCAGCGATCCTGACCTGCCGCATGATTTCTACGTTCAGCAGGTCAGGCGACAATTGGCCGGGCGCAGCGGGTTGAGCGGCGCTGCGGCAAGAGAGCAGGTGCTCGGGACCGGAAGAATGCCCCTGCAATCTGCATCGGTCTTCCGTGCCTGGGCGATGCCGGAATAGAGCCACCGGAACCTGAAAAGCCGTCGGCTGTTTAGCGAAATGGGCGGGCACTTCGCGTCCCGCCCATCAATACGGAAGGAGGACGCGATGAGATTGTTCGAATGCGGCACCCTTGTCCCCGGATGTGCCTGGCACACACGCGCTAACGAAGACGCGGAGATCGTCCGACGGACTGTTGAGCATCTTCGTGCTGTGCACGGCGAAGACATCATCCGCGAAAACATGGTCGAGAACATCAAAGCCCGGATACGGGACGACGCAGCCGCCGCCTGAGGCTAGGCCGAGGGCGCTTCTCCTACCATTTCATGAAGCCGGGCGGTCAGCGCCGCCCGGTCCAGCGAAAAGTTACGCTCCACCCACACATTCTCCAAACTGCCAAGCACCTCACCCACCCGTTTTCCTGCCGGTACGCCGGCGGCAAGAACATCCGAGCCGCTCAAGGGGAAGACCGGCTTCTGGTATCCTGCACATCGTTCAAGCAATACCGATAGACGCGCTGCCTTGCGCATCGCGTGAGGATCGCTCTCCGCCAGCAAGCGTGCGGCAGCGAGGCTAAGCTTCAAGCGCATCGACAGTCCAACCGGCCCGTGACGATAGAGCAGCCGGTTGAAGCCAACATCCGTGATTTCGTCGGGAAGCGCAGGCGCACGCGCCCACTCTTGCAGCCGAGCGGCATCGGCATTCGAAAGCCGCAGCCGTTTTGCCAGCTCCTCCAAGCGCTCCGCATCCGGCGGAACGATGGCTGCGAGCCGCAACAGCGGATCCGGCGTCCAGTGCAGCGCTTGCTCGGTGGCAACGAGGCCATGGATGGCGTTGATACCCCACTTCTCCGTTTCTGGGACGATCTCTGTCAGCACGCCCGTCTGCCGCATCCAAAGAAGTGCGCGCGAGGGGTCGGGTGCAGCCAGCAGCTTCTTCATCTCGGCCCAGATCCGTTCTGCCGAGAGTGTCTTCAGCCTGTCCTTCGCCCTGGCCGATGCCCTCAATCCATCGGCATCAGGACGGCCATGGCCGTAATAGGCAAAGAAGCGGAAGAAGCGCAGCACGCGCAGGTAGTCCTCAGCTATCCTGGCTGTGGCATCTCCAATGAAGCGCACGGTGCGGGTATCGATGTCGGCGAGGCCGCCGACAAGATCGATCACCTCTCCGTTCGCATCGGCATACAGAGCGTTGATCGTCAGGTCGCGACGCTCCGCATCGGTTTTCCAGTCGCTCCCGAAGGCGACCTTAGCATGCCGGCCGTCTGTTTGGACATCGCGGCGCAGCGTCGTGACCTCATAGCCCCGTCCATCGACAACAAGGGTTACGGTGCCGTGTTCGATGCCGGTCGGTACTGCCTTGATATCTGCCGCCTTCGCCCGTTCGATAACCTCCTCGGGAAGCAGGGTTGTGGCAATATCAATGTCGCCAACCGCAAGTCCCATCAGCGAGTTGCGGACGGAGCCGCCAACCACTCGTGCTTCGCCGCCATCGCGGTTGAGGAGAGCGAGGATGCGCGTCAGGGCGGGGTCCTTGAACCAGGCCTCCTGGGCGACTGAAGTCATGCATAAAGCCTTTCATACAAAGTCCGGACGATACTTGCCGTGATGCCCCAGATGTTTCGATCCTGATAAGGCAACTGGTAGAAATGCCGCTCGGCCCCGTCCCAAACGCGGCTGCCGCGCTTGTGGTTCTTCGGATCCATCAGGAACGAGAGGGGGACCTCGAAGACCTCGTCGACCTCATGCGGGTTGAGCTTGAGTTCAAAGCCCCGCTGAACCACCGCCAGAACGGGGGTGATCCTGAATCCGGTCGCGGCCAGATATTGCGGCAAACGCCCAACAGGCTCGACAAATAAGGACGCCAAGCCGATCTCTTCTTCCGCTTCACGCAGCGCCGCCTTTTCCGCGGAAGCATCCTCTGCGTCGATCGCGCCACCCGGGAAGGCAATCTGTCCGGAATGCTTTCGGAGGGTCGTCGCTCGTTGCGTGAAGATGACCTTGGCCTCGTGGCCCTCGTCGACCACCGGCACCAGCACCGCGGCGTCACGCAACTGCAACCCCTCGACCACAGGCATCAGATCAGGATTGAGAAGATGATCGCCATGTTCCCGCCAGGCCGCTTCGATCGGGCGTCCGGCTTGGTTGAGCGCGCGGGTGCGGAACTCTCCGGCAGAGAACAAAGCGGTTTCAGCCATGCGAGAGTTTTTCCAATTTCCCCGCCGGCATGATCGGAAAGACCTGTCCGCCAGAGCGCAGGCAAAACATCTCGACACCGTCGGTTTCGACGCTCTCCCCAAGTGCGACCAGATCATACATGACCGCTCGAGAAACCAGCGCCTCCAGTCGCCCGCGCACGAGAAGATATGGCTTCAGCTCGGCATTGTCGCCGACAATCTCGAAACGAAGTGGATGGTCAGGCCCGGCTTCGACCACGTCGCCGACATTCGTGCGAAAGGTCAGGAGCTGCTGCCCTTCCCTTTCCGACACGTTCATCTCGACCGCCAGGAACGGTGCGTCCTGCACCCGGATACCCACCTTTTCCACCGGGGTCACAAGATAGGTCTTGCCATCCTCATCCTTGCGCAGAACCGTCGAGAACAACCGCACGAGAGGCGCGCGTCCAATCGGTGTGCCCATATAGAACCAGCTGCCGTCGGATCTGATCTCCATGTCCAGATCGCCACAGAAGGGCGGGTTCCACTTGTCGACGGGCGGAAGCCCCGATTTTCCACCGGATTTTTGTTCGGAAGCACGCGCCACGAGCGCGGCCAGACCGGCGGCATCCGTCGCTGTCTGAATGGTGTCGTCTGCCATCTTTCAGTCCCGCTTCCGCTTTAAATGCTATCTGTCACGAGATAGTCATTCACGGCGTGCTTGTCAGCCGCCATGACGGGAATAAGTAGAATTGGGTGAAGCGTATGCGGCACTGCAGCGATTCGCACACGCCCAGCATGACGCCGGGATACGCTGATGGAGAGCGCGATATGGGCCTAATGAACGCCGCCGAAACGGTTCTGGACGAGAAGGCTGTCGTGGCCGCTGCCGAGCGCGCTCTGGCTGATATTGCCGCGGTGCGCCAGGAGGTTGGAACGGTGATCTTCGGGCAGGAGCGGGTGGTGGAAAACTCCATGCTCGCCTTGCTGTCCGGCGGCCACGCGCTGTTGGTCGGGGTTCCGGGCCTGGCTAAAACGAAGCTCGTAACCACCCTCGGCACGGTGCTCGGCCTCCAGGCGAACCGCATCCAGTTCACGCCAGACCTTATGCCGTCGGATATCCTTGGATCTGAAGTCATGGACCAGGATGAGACCGGTCGCCGCTCCTTCCGCTTCGTCAAGGGTCCGGTCTTTGCACAGCTGCTGATGGCAGACGAAATCAACCGCGCCTCCCCGAGGACGCAGTCGGCCCTGCTGCAATCCATGCAGGAGTACCACATCACCGTGGCGGGTCAGCGTTACGATCTCCCGACGCCGTTCCACGTGCTGGCAACCCAGAATCCACTTGAGCAGGAAGGCACATACCCTTTGCCCGAAGCCCAACTCGACCGCTTTCTGCTGCAGGTGGATGTTCTCTATCCAGAACTCGACGCAGAACGCCAGATCCTGCTGGAAACGACCGGTGGTTCGGAGGCCAAGCCGCGAGAGGTGATCGCTGCCGGGCGGCTCCAGGAAATCCAGTCGCTGATCCGTCAGATGCCTGTCAGCGACAAGGTCGTCGACGCTATCCTGGCGCTTGTCCGCTCCGCCCGTCCCGGCCATGGAAATGCGACCACCGACAAGAATGTTGCCTGGGGTCCGGGTCCTCGCGCCGGCCAGTCGCTGATGCTGACGGCTCGCGCCCGGGCTCTTTATCAAGGACGGCTGGCACCGTCTCTAGACGACGTCTATGCCCTCGCCGAACCGGTGTTGCAGCACCGCATGGCGCTCACTTTTGCGGCGCGAGCCGAAGGCATGTCGGTACGCGACGTGATCGGTGGGCTCGTCAAGCAGGCCCGCGGCTAACGCCGCTGCGGCCATAGAAAGGACCCCGCGTGGCATCCATCGGCCAGATCGTTCAGCAGACTGCAGGCAGCGAGGTCCTTTCCCGCGCTCAGGCGCGTGCCGCCCTGGTGCCAGACTGCATGGTCGAGGCGAAGCGTATCGCGAACACCGTCATTGCCGGGTGGCACGGCCGCCGCAAACGCGGCATTGGCGAAAACTTCTGGCAGTTTCGTCCCTATGCCGACGGTGAAAGCCTCTCGGCGATCGACTGGCGCCGCTCTGCCCGCGACGATCACACCTATGTCCGCGACCGCGAATGGGAAGCTGCGCACACAGTCTGGCTGTGGGCCGACCTTTCGCCGTCCATGATGTACAAGTCGACTTTTGGTACCGTCTCCAAGGAAAGCCGGGCGCTCGTGCTGATGCTGGCGCTTGCGGAAATCCTCGCTCGCTCCGGAGAGCGCATCGGCTGCCCCGGCGTGATGGAGCCGGTCTCCGCTCGCAACGCCGCCGAACGCCTGGCCACCGCCGTCATGCACGCGCCGCAGACGACAGGCTTGCCCGAGACGGCGATGATCCGCGGGCACAGCGACATCGTCCTGATCGGCGACTTCCTGGACGATGCTGACCGGATTATGGAGCGTATCACCCCGCTCGCCCGCCGCGGACTGCGTGGCCACCTCGTTGAGATCGCCGACCCGGCAGAGGAAACTTTCCCATTCACCGGCCGCACCGAGTTCACCGATCCGGAAACCGGGGAGAAGCTTGTCTCAGGACGTGCCGAAACGATTCGCGACGATTATCGCCGCGCCTATCTGCTGCGCCGGGAAACCCTTGGTGAAGCCTTGCGTCGCCTTGGCTGGAGCTTTGTCTTCCACCGCACCGATCACCTCGCCTCTGAAGCGCTGGTGGCGGTCCACGGCTATCTCTCCGGCTTGCCCGTCACCGGCTATGGAGGGCGCGAGTGAACGCCTTCGCCTTTGCCAGCCCGGCCATTCTGCTTGGCCTTCTTGCACTTCCGGCGATCTGGTGGTTGCTGAGGCTGACGCCGCCCCGTCCGAAATCAGAAGTCTTTCCGCCGCTTCGGATCTTGGCATCCGTGCTGAAGCGGGAAGAAACGCCAGCGCAAAGCCCGTGGTGGCTCACAGCCTTGCGCATGGCCCTTGCCGCAGCCGTCATCCTTGCCATCGCAAATCCGGTGGTGAACCCGCGCGCGAACTCTCTGAACACTGACGGGCCGCTCGTGCTTGTTGTCGATAATAGCTGGGCGGCCGCTCCAGACTGGGATCGTCGCGTGCGCACGGCAGATGCACTGATAAACGATGCGGAGGATGCCGGTCTTCCCGTCGCGATCGCTTTTACAGCCGACCGCAGCCATGACGCCGTGCCGGGCGGCGCCGCTGCGGCACGCGAAAAGCTCGCGGCAGCACGCCCCATACCGCTGGTACCGGATCGTGAACGCGCAGCCGCCGCCCTGACGGAAGGGTTGAACGGTACGGAGCCCGGCAGCGTGATTGTTCTAGCCGACGGAATCGCCGGTCCGTCGGACGACACCGCCTTTGCATCGCTTTCCGCCCTCGCACCCTCGCAGTTTCGATTGATCGAAGGCGACGGAGCGGCAGCTGTGGCGATCACCGGCGCCGCCAACAATGCCAACGCCATGTCGGTGACAGCAACACGGCTCTCCTCTGGCTCCAGCCAAACGTTCCCCATCGCCGCGCTCGACAGCCAGGGGCGCGCCCTTGCTTCAGCCACGCTTGACTTCGCTCCGGGCGCAGGAACGGCGAGCGTGGAAATCGCCACACCCTTCGAACTCCGCAACGATTTTGCCCGCCTCTCTCTCTCCAATTTGTCCACTGCAGGAGCGGTGCATCTTCTGGATGATGGCTTCAAGCGCCGGCGCGTCGCTCTGATTGCGGGTGAGAGCGGCAGCGATTTCCAGCCCCTACTCCAGCCGCTCTATTATATCAGCAGGGCGCTCCAGCCCTACGCCGACCTGATCGAGCCGACCACCGCCGACCTTTCCGTATCGATCCCGCAGATCCTGCAAGGCAACCCGTCTGCCATCATCATGGCCGATGTCGGCCGCCTGCCCGCTGATGTCTATGAGCCGCTCGATCAATGGATCTCCAGAGGCGGCACCCTTATTCGCTTCGCCGGCCCACGCCTGGCCTCAGCGCCCGCTGACGATCCCTTGGTGCCGGTGATCCTGCGTCAGGGGGAGCGCGCGCTCGGCGGTGCGATGTCATGGTCGGAGCCACAGTCTCTGGCAGACTTCCCGCCCACCGGACCATTTGCAGGACTGCCACCGGCAACCGACATCACCATCAATCGGCAGGTTCTGGCAGAGCCAACTCCCGATCTTGCAGAGCGCACCTGGGCAAGTCTTGCCGACGGAACACCTTTGGTGACCACCCGGGAGCAGGAGAGTGGCCGTATGGTTCTCTTCCACACCAGCGCCGAAGCGACATGGTCAAATATGCCGCTATCTGGGACCTTCGTCGAAATGTTGCGCCGGCTGGTACAGATGGCACGCGCGGGGGGAGCCGCAACAGGCAATACTACAGGCAATGAGGCTGCCGTGCTGCCGCCCTACCGGCTGCTGACTGCCGATGGGACCCTTACGACGGAAGCGGGCAGCGCAAAGCCCATCACCCTTCAGCCGGGCGACACACCGGTTGCAAGCTTTGATCATCCGCCCGGCCTTTACGGCACCGAGGACGGATTCAGCGCCGTCAACCTGCTTGAGCGGGGAACCGAACTTGCGCGGTTGGATGCCAACGCCATCGGCACCAACATGGTGCGGGAAGGCCTGATCGGCGAGGAGGCACGGTCTCTACGTCCGCTTCTGTTTGCCCTTGCATTCTTCCTCATTCTTGTTGACAGCCTGGTGGTCTTGTTCATGAACGGCGCCTTTACGCGGCGCGCACGGTCGCGGGGGTCAGCCGCAGCCGGCATTGCAGCCACCGCCGTTCTGTTGCTGATGTTCCAGCCGAGCCAAGGCCAGGCCCAACAAGACGCAAAACCCGGTGATGACGTGATCCTCGAGCGCCTCGATACCACGCATCTCGCCTACGTCGTCACAGGCGAAGCTGAGGTCGACCGTATCTCGGAACAAGGATTACAGGGCCTCACCCAGTTTCTCACCTATCGGACGACGCTGGAGCCCGGAGAACCGGTCGGCGTTGACATTGCAAACGATGAACTCTCGCTCTACCCGATCATCTACTGGCCGATTTCGGCTGCTGCGCCCATGCCCTCGCCGGCGGCCATTTCCCGCATAGACGCCTATATGCGAAATGGTGGAACGGTGCTGTTTGACACGCGCGACCAGTTCTCGAGCCTCGACAGTGACGGCGCCTCGTCGCCGAACGGAGAGCGCCTGCAGGCGGTGCTCGCCAATATCGACATTCCGCCGCTCGAACCGACGCCGGAAGACCACGTACTGGCGCGGTCTTTCTACCTGCTGAACGATTTTCCGGGCCGCTATGCGGGAAGTCCTCTTTGGGTGGAAGCACGGCTGGAGGCCACGCAGACAGGCAGCGAGCTCTCCTCTTCCGGAGACGGGGTTACGCCCCTCCTCATCACTGCCAATGACTTTGCAGGCGCTTGGGCCATTGACGCGCAAGGCTCACCGGTACTGCCGACGGTTCCATCCGACGTCATGCAGCGCGAATTTGCGTATCGCGCCGGCGTCAACATCATGATGTACATGCTGACGGGCAACTACAAGGCTGACCAGGTGCATGTACCCGCCCTCCTCGAACGGCTCGGCCAGTAGGACGCGACGAGATGACGATCGAATTCGCTCCGTTCTTTGCCTGGCCTGTGATGGCGCTTCTAGTAGCAGCGGCCATGCTCTTGGCTGCACTTTCCTTCTGGCGGGGCGTTCGCGGCGCGGCGTTGCGTGCAGTGGCGCTGGCGGCACTGCTTCTGGCTCTCGCCAATCCCCTCCTCACCCAGGAGGATCGCGAGCAACTGTCGACGATCGTTCCGATCGTCGTCGACCGCTCGCAGAGCCAGGAGACGGCAGGCCGCGATGCGCAGACCGATCAGGCACTGTCTGAACTGCAGGAACGCTTCTCCCGCTTCCCCCGCATCGAAACGAGGGTGGTGGAGGTGGATAGCGATGCCGATAGCGACACACCGTCCACCCAGGCTTTCACCGCCCTCTCCTCCGCAATCTCGGATGTGGCGCCAGGGCGCGTCGGCGGCGCTGTGTTTCTCACGGATGGACAGATCCACGACCTTCCCGGCATCAACCAGGACCTGGGCTTCAACGCTCCGGTGCACGGCCTCATCACGGGACAGCCAGACGAATTCGACCGGCGGATCCAGATCGTCCAGGCCCCTCGCTTCGGAATTGTGGGCGAAGAGCAGCAACTGACTTTCCGTGTGTTCGACGACGGACAAAGCGTCAGCGGCTCGGCGCAGGTGACGATCAGCATGAACGGCGAGCCGCTGGGAACGCTGTCCGCAACGCCCGGTGCAGACACGCCCTTCTCCTTCACCGTCCCACGCGGCGGCAACAACGTCATGGAGTTCTCCGTTGCCGAAGTGCCCGGCGAAGTAACGGCGGTCAACAACCGAGCAATCCACATCATCGACGGCATCCGGCAAAACCTGCGCGTGCTTCTCGTTTCGGGCGAACCGCATGCGGGCGAACGCGCGTGGCGCAACCTTCTGAAGTCGGACGCTTCCGTCGACCTCGTCCACTTCACCATTTTGCGGCCACCCGAGAAGCAGGATGGCACGCCGATCAACGAGCTGTCGCTGATCGCCTTCCCGACGCGCGAACTTTTCGTCGAGAAGATCGAGGATTTCGACCTGATCATTTTCGACCGTTACACCCACCGCAACGTGCTGCCGATCCTTTATTACGATTACATCGCCCAGTATGTCGAAAATGGAGGCGCCCTGTTGATCGCCGCCGGTCCCGAGCATGCCGGCGAAAGCTCGATTGCTGCGACCCCCCTGGCGCAAGTCCTTCCGGCTAGTCCGACCGGCGAGGTGCACAACGCCGGCTTTTTCCCCCGGCTTTCCGAGGACGGCGAGAAACACCCGGTCACGCGAGGCCTTGATGGTGGCGGGCAAGAACCTCCCGCCTGGGGCCGATGGTTCCGATCCATCGATGTGGCACAGCCACAAGGCCAGACGGTGATGGAAGGCGACGGCAATCGTCCGCTCCTCGTGCTGAACCGTGAAGGGGAAGGCCGCGTCGCAATGCTGCTTTCCGACCATGGCTGGCTTTGGGCTCGCGGCTTTGAGGGCGGCGGACCGCATGTATCACTCTACCGCCGCATCGCTCACTGGTTGATGAAGGAGCCGGAACTGGAGGAAGAAGCTCTCACCGCCCGCGCTACTGGCCGACTACTGGAAATAAATCGCCAGACCATCGGCGACAATCCCGGTCCTGCCACCATCACCTATCCTTCGGGCCGCACTGAAACCCTCCCCCTCGCAGAAAGCGGGCCTGGTCTCTATCAGCTTGAGCGCAGGATGGAGGAGACAGGGCTGTTTGAGATCACCAATGGTGAATTTTCCACGCTCGTCCATGTGGGAGCAGTCGACGCCCCCGAGTTCAAGGCCATGATCTCAACGGAGGAGACGCTTGAACCTTATGCTGCGCGCACCAAAGGACTTGTTGCTCGCGTGGCAGACGGCGATGCCATCACGCTCCCCAACATCCTTCCCGTGCGAGGCGAGGTCAGGATCAATGACCCTGATCGGATGGTCATCCGCCTGACGGATGAAACGGTCCTGCGCGGCGTGAACACAATTCCGTTGTTCGCCGGGTTCGCCGGTCTCTCTGCGCTTCTCCTCGCCGTTGCCGCGATGTGGTGGCGCGAAGGGCGCTAATTAGCTCAGGCGTCACGCCCGCTATCGCACCTCAACGAGCGACCATGCTTGAAGAAGAAGGTTCATGAGGTACCACGCGATACTTTCGACGCAACACGCAGCGGTTGTTTCTGCTCGTCATCTCGAACGAAAAGTTGACATTCCTTCGCGGAGGTCGTACATAACCGACATCGATACTTTGTTTGCGAATTTCTTTTTGCTGCGCCTAGCGCTTCTTGACGAACTTTCCTCTCTCAAAAGTCGAAAAAGCTGCCGTGCGTCGCGCGGCAGAGGTTAATCACGCTAGGAAAGGGGTTCGTTATGGCCACTGGCACAGTAAAATGGTTTAATTCCACAAAGGGCTTCGGCTTCATTCAGCCTGACGACGGCAGCGCGGACGTTTTCGTTCACATCTCTGCTGTTGAGCGCGCCGGAATGCGCGAAATCGTCGAAGGCCAGAAGCTCAGCTTCGAGCTTGAGCGCGACAACAAGTCGGGCAAGATGTCCGCCGGCCAGCTTCGCGCTGCCTGATAATTCCAGCTGCCGATGACCACGGATGTACTGGCATCGCGGCGATGAATTACGAAGGGCCAGGCATCATGTCTGGCCTTTTTTGCGTTACGGTCGCATCCCTTTTTTGGGTTCAATGACCGAATAAGATACGAAGGATCAACTTTGAAACACCCCAGCGACAATGGTTTTGCTGAACGCCGTACTGCAGCGGCCGAAGCCAAGCGTCAACTACTGGCAAAATTTGCATCTTCCCCCAAGGCAACCGATCCTGAAATGCAGGAGAAGTTGGCCGCGCGTGAAGAAGTTGCGCGGGCGCGCGAGGCACGCCGTGCGGAGCGGGAAGCGCTGAAGAAGGCGGAGAACGATCGTTTGCTGGCCGAAGCGGCAGCGGCAACCGCGGCTGCCGACGCTGAAAAGCGCGCAGAAGCCGAAGCTCGCGAAGCCGAGCTTGCCAATCGCGTTTCGCGCGTCGTGGCCGACGAGGCTGCCCGTAAGGCGGAACGCGACCGCCGCTATGCAGCCCGCAAGGCGCGTCAGCGCTGACCTGCCTGCCGCCGTCCGGGCTCCGGACGACGGCCTTAACTAGATGACGACGTAGAAAGACCAATAATGATCGAACTGACGCCCACCCAGGTTAGAGGCCTGAAGCTCGCGAAGGATGGCGACGTCTATCCTCAGGAGGGCAAGAAATGGACTCATCTGAATGCGGAAGTAACGTACGCCCGCACTGATCGCTTCAAGGAGCGCCCTCAGAAGATCAAGTTCATGACCACGACGACGCTCACCGAGCTGCGCCAGCATGGCCTCATCAAGCCGGTCGACCCTGACGCCGAGCCGGATCAGTCCGCACACGCGATCACGATGGCTGGCAAAATCCAGCTTTTGAAGATCAAGTAAAGCGCTCCCGCGCTTTACGCCGGCCAGATCATGTCAGAGACACCGCGCGTGTCTCTGCATCGATCAGGAAACCGGCAACGGCGGCAAGCAGAAGCAGTGCCGCAAAGAGCCCCACCGCCAGACCAAAACCTTGGGCAACGACAAGCCCCATCAGCGAAGGCGCGAGCAATCCGCCGAAGCGTGCCATTGCACCGGCAGCCCCCATGCCCGTCGCACGTGACGCTGTGGGGTAAAGCTCCGGCGTGAACGCGTACAGCGCGCCCCAGGTCCCAAGCAGCGCAAAGCTCATCAAAAGCAGCGAGCCGCCGACCATCATGCTGCTGCCCCCGATGACGAAGAGCAGGCAGCCGGCGGCAGACAGAAGACAAAAACCGATCAGCGTCGGCCGGCGGCCCCATTTTTCCACGCCATAGGCGGCAAGCGCATAGCCTGGCAGTTGGGCGAGTGCAATCAGCACCAGGAAGCCATAGCCGCGCACGAAGCCGAAGCCCTCGCCCGCGAGCCGCGGCGGGATCCAGGTGAAGACACCGTAATAGGATACCGAAACGAGAAACCAGATGGCCAGGATCAGCAGGCTGCGCCGGCGCAATGCACCCGAGAAGATCCTTACCTCCCCGATCGGCGGCGGCGTTTCCAACTGGT
>CAYNED010000055.1:0-12577 GCA_964396135.1 uncultured Neorhizobium sp. | reverse complement strand
GCCGGCAGAAGCCGTTCTCCCAATCGATCTGCTCGATCAGCGTATATGCCTTCGCCTGCACCTCGGCGACGGTCGGGCCGGTTGCGGTGACATTGAGGACACGGCCGCCGGTTGCAACCAGGTGCCCATCGTTTAAGGCCGTACCCGCATGGAAAATCTTCTCGTCCGCGGCTGTCGCTGGAAGGGGTCCGATGCGCGTGTTCTTGTCATAGGAGCCGGGATAGCCTTTGGATGCCATCACCACTGTCAGCGCCACATCGTCCGACCATTCCGCCGAGACCTGATCCAATGTACCGGTTGCCGCAGCATAAAGGAGCGGCAGCAGATCGCTCTTCAGACGCATCATCAATACCTGGCACTCCGGATCCCCGAAGCGGACATTGTACTCGATCAGTTCAGGCCCCTTCAGGGTGATCATGAGACCGGCGAAGAAGACGCCGGTGAAGGGGTAGCCCAGCTCTGCCATGCCATGGATCGTCGGCTCGATGATCTCCTTCATCGTGCGCTCGACCATCTCCTGCGTCATCACAGGAGCCGGAGAGTAGGCGCCCATGCCGCCGGTATTGGGGCCCGTGTCACCATCACCCACCCGCTTATGATCCTGTGCGGTTGCCAGGGCGAGCGCCGTCTTGCCGTCGGACAGGCAAAAGAAGCTCGCCTCCTCGCCGTCAAGAAAGGCCTCAACCACGACCTCCGCGCCAGCCGAACCGAAGGCGCCGGAGAAGCAGTCGTCGACGGCAGCCAATGCCTCTTCCGTGCTCATGGCAACTGTCACGCCCTTGCCGGCCGCCAGCCCGTCGGCCTTGATGACGATCGGCGCGCCCTGCTCAATGATATAGCCCTTGGCGCCGTCAGCCTCGGTGAAACGGCGATAGGCACCGGTCGGGATATTGTAGCGAGCGCAGAGATCCTTGGTGAAGCCCTTTGACCCCTCGAGCTGGGCTGCCGCTGCGGAGGGGCCAAAGGCCGCAATGCCGGCGTCGCGCAACCGGTCGGCGAGCCCCGCGACAAGAGGCGCTTCGGGCCCGATAACCACCAGGTCGATGCCTGTTTCCAGGCAGAAGTTCACAACGGTCGACGGGTTGTCCACGTCCAGCGAAAGGATGTCGGCATGTTCCGCAATGCCGGGATTTCCGGGTGCGGCGAAAAGCTTCGTCAACAGGGGGGATTGGGCAAGCTTCCAGGCCAGCGCATGTTCGCGTCCACCCGAGCCGATCAGCAGAACCTTCATGTCTCGCCCTCTCTTCTTGCCTCGTCCGGCGGTTAAGGGGAGGGGGCGCAAAGGTCAAGCGCGCAACCTGTGGAATCGCCGGTCTTCCACGTTGCCATGCCTTAAAGTTTGACTATGGTCTCGCCTCCCATTGAGAATGAGAGACCGCCATGGCCGCCGACATCCGTTTCCTTGCCGCAGCACTCGCTGCGGAGATCAACGCGCGACCGGAGCAGGCCGCCGCTGCGATCGGTCTGCTCGACGAAGGCGCCACCGTTCCCTTCATCGCGCGCTACCGCAAGGAGGTAACCGGCGGGCTCGACGACACCCAGCTGCGCAATCTCGCCGAGCGGCTGGTCTATCTGCGCGAGTTGGAGGCCCGCAGAACCTCGATCGTCGACTCGATCAACTCCCAAGGGAAGATGACGGACGAGCTGGCGCGCAAGCTCGCCGGTGCCACTACCAAGGCGGAGCTCGAGGACCTATACCTCCCCTACAAGCCGAAGCGCCGCACCCGTGCGGAGATTGCCCGCGAGCGAGGTCTCCAGCCGCTTGCAGATGCGATCTGGGCCGACCGCACCGCCGACCCCGCAAAACTGGCCGAAGCCTATGTGGCGGGCGAGGTGACCGACGTGAAGATGGCGCTCGAAGGCGCGCGCGACATTGTCGCCGAGACGATCTCCGAAAATGCCGACCTGCTGGGACGCCTGCGCCAGCATATGCGCAACGGCGCCGTGCTGAAGGCGAAGGTGGTTGATGGCAAGCAGGAGGCGGGCGCCAAGTTTTCCGATTATTTCGATCACTCCGAGCGCTGGGCGACCGCCCCTGGCCATCGCGCGCTTGCCATGCTGCGCGGCTGGAACGAAGAATTCCTGACGCTCTCGATCGAGGTGGACCAGGATGACCCGTCCCCGGTCAAGCCTGCCCACCGCATCATCGCCGCCACCTTCGGGATCGGCGCCAAGGGCCCCGCCGATCTCTGGCTGATGGAAGCCGCCGGCTGGACCTGGCGCGTCAAGCTCTCCACCTCGCTGTCGCTCGACCTGATGCGCGAACTGCGAGAGCGTGCCGAGGAGGAGGCGATCCACGTCTTTGCCCGCAACCTGAAGGACCTGTTGCTGGCAGCACCCGCCGGCTCGCGCCCGACAATGGGGCTCGATCCTGGCATCCGCACGGGCGTCAAGGTTGCAATCGTTGATGGCACCGGCAAGCTGCTGGAGACCACCACGGTTTACCCGTTCCCGCCGAGGAACGATGTTCGCGGAACGCAGGCGGAGCTTGCCGCGCTCATCCGCAAGCATGGTGTCGACCTGATCGCGATCGGCAACGGCACCGGCAGCCGCGAGACGGAAAAGCTGGTCGCCGACATGCTGGCCAACCTGCCGGCCTCCTCCTCAGGGGCCAAACCCACCAAGGTCATCGTGTCGGAAGCCGGCGCGTCCGTCTATTCCGCCTCCGAGACGGCGGCGGCCGAATTCCCGGGCCTCGACGTGTCGCTTCGCGGCGCCGTCTCGATCGCGCGCCGCCTGCAGGATCCGCTGGCGGAACTGGTGAAGATCGAGCCGAAGTCGATCGGCGTCGGCCAGTACCAGCACGATGTCGACCAGGGGAAGCTGTCGCGCTCGCTGGATGCAGTGGTGGAGGATGCGGTGAATGCCGTCGGAGTCGATCTCAATACGGCGTCGAGCCCGCTTCTGGCTCGCGTTTCCGGCCTCAGCCGCTCGATTGCGGACGCCATCGTCCTGCACCGCGACCAGAACGGCCCGTTCCAGAGCCGCAAGGAACTCCTGAAAGTTGCCCGTCTCGGCAACCGCACCTTCGAACAGGCGGCCGGGTTCTTGCGCATCCCGAACGGCAAGGAGCCGCTCGATGCCTCCGCAGTTCACCCGGAAGCCTATGGCATTGCCAAGAAGATCGTCGCTGCCTGCGGTCGCGATCTGCGCTCGATCATGGGGGACAGCACCGCTCTGAAGGCGCTCGACCCGCGTCAATTCATCGACGAGCAGTTTGGCTTGCCGACGGTGAGGGACATCCTTTCTGAACTGGAAAAGCCGGGCCGGGACCCGCGTCCAAGCTTCAAGACAGCGACTTTCGCGGAAGGGATCGACGAAATCAGTGACCTGAAACCTGGCATGCTGCTGGAGGGCACGGTCACCAATGTCGCAGCCTTCGGCGCCTTCGTTGATATCGGCGTGCATCAGGACGGACTGGTTCACGTTTCCCAGCTCGCCGACCGCTTCGTGAAGGACCCGCACGAGGTGGTGAAGGCAGGCGACGTGGTAAAGGTGCGCGTGGTCGAGGTGGACGCCAAGCGCAAGCGCATCGGTCTGACCATGCGCAAGGACGGCGGCGAGGCGGCACCGGCCTCACGCGGCGCCGAGCGCAGTGCCCCGAGGGTCAATCCCAAGCAGATGAAGGCGGAACCGAAAAGCGCTTCGGCTCCGGGCGCTCTCGGGGCAGCGTTGGCAGAAGCACTAAAGCGTCGCTGAGGTGAGCTCTCAACCTCTGGAAGATCGGACGCCGTTCACCCTGTTGGACGGCGTCTTTTTTTGTGCCACTTTGGTGGCTGAGACTCACTTTGCACTTTCACGACAGCCAATTTGATCCTTCTGTTCAGCTAGATAGACTTCGTTAGGAGGTGATTATGACCTCGTCCCTGCGTCGACTTCTCGCCAAGATCATCAAAAAAGGCAGCCTCTCGGTGAGTGGCCCCGTTGGCTCGCAAACCTTTGGAAACGGTGGGGCGCGCAGCCTTTCCATCCGCTTCACCGACGCAAAGGCGGAGGAAGAAATCGCCGCCGATCCGCAGTTGAAGCTTGCGGAAGTCTATATGGATGGACGCCTGGTTTTCGAAGAAGGCGACATCTACGATCTGCTCGCTCTCGTAAAGGACAACACGCTGAGCGAGGCCCTGACACCCGGAATGATCTGGCGCGGCCTGTACAGGGGTGCCGAGGCCAGGGTGCGCCATGCAATCCCCGTCAACCGCAACCAGCGCAATGTGGCTCATCATTATGACCTGAGCGCCAAGCTCTTCGACCTCTTTCTCGACGAGGACTGGCAATATTCCTGCGCTTACTTCCATCCCCCCGGCATCAGCCTCTACGAGGCGCAACAGGCAAAGAAGCGGCACATCGCCGCCAAGCTCATGACCGAACCTGGCCAGCGGGTGCTGGAGATCGGCTCCGGCTGGGGCGGGATGGCCATGTACCTGGCCGAATCATCCGGGGTCGCGGTGACCGGTATTACACTGAGCCAGGAACAGCTGCGCGTCTCGCGGGAGCGGGCGCTGAAGCGGGGACTTGCGGATCGGGTGCGCTTCGAGCTTCAGGACTACTACTACCTCCACAGGCAGAAGTTTGACCGGCTGGTTTCCGTCGGCATGTTCGAACATGTCGGCATCCGGAACTACGGGCGCTTCTTCAGGAAAGTCGACGAGGTGCTCGACGACGACGGCATCATGGTTCTTCACTCGATCGGGCAGCCTTCCCCGATGCGCTTCAACGGTCCTTTCATTGAGAAATACATTTTCCCCGGCGGTTACATCCCCTCCTTGGCAGAGGTCATGCCGGCTGTTGAAAAGGCCGGGCTGCTCGTCGCCGACATCGAGATCCTCCCGATGCACTATGCGCACACGCTGCGGCACTGGCGCCAACGGTTCATGGCGCGCAGGCAAGAGGCGGCGGCGCTCTACGACGAACGCTTCGTCCGGATGTGGGAATTCTACCTGGCGGCCTCCGAGATGGCCTTCACCCATGAGAACTTCTTCATTTTCCAGATGCAGATCGTCAAGAAGCGCATGAGCGTGCCGGACAACCGCGACTACATTGCGCAGCGGGAGGAGAAGCTGAAGCAGTTCGAAGCAACGCGAGCGCCGCTGGAGCCGGTGACGTTCTGACCTCAAGTCGTCCGGCTTGACCGTCGGTCTTCAAGCCAGCTAGGACCATGATATGACAAAGGCGGACGATTTGAACGGCCGCGTCTCTGACGCGCCCTCCAACAACTGGGTCTATCGGGTCCTGCCCCGTGCCGCCTGGCCCTATGCTCAGCTCGCCCGCTGGGATCGGCCGATTGGCTGGCAGCTCCTGATGTGGCCCTGCTTCTGGTCCTCGGCCTTGGCGGCCAATCATGCGGCAGAGCTACAGGTTTTTTCCGCGGGCGTGTTTGTCTTCCACCTCGTCCTGTTTTTCATCGGCTCCGTCGCCATGCGGGGTGCCGGTTGTACATATAACGACCTCGTCGACCACAAGATCGACAGCGAGGTGGCGCGCACCCGCTCGCGCCCGCTGCCATCCGGGCGGGTGAGCCGCTTTGAGGCAAAGGTCTTCCTGGTGCTGCAGGCGCTGGTCGGCCTGCTTGTCCTGATTCAGTTCAACGCCTTTGCGATTATCTTGGGCATCCTGTCCTTGGCCGTCGTCGCTGTTTACCCCTTCGCCAAGCGCTTTACCGACTGGCCGCAATTTTTCCTCGGCCTTGCCTTTTCCTGGGGCGGCTTGATGGGGTGGGCTGGCATTTTCGGCAGCCTCTCATGGGCGCCGATCTGGCTTTATCTCGGTGCCGTCACCTGGACGATCGGCTACGACACCATCTATGCGCACCAGGACAAAGAGGATGACGCACTGGTGGGCGTAAGGTCCACCGCGCGCCTTTTTGGCGAACATACGAAAGGCTGGCTGATCGGCCTTTACGGCCTGACCCTGCTTTTGCTGCTGATCGCTTATGCGGCTGCCGGCGTCGGCCTGGTTGCCTATCTCGGTCTTGCTGTTGCGGCGGTCATGTTCGCCTGGCAGATCCTGCTGCTCGACATCGACAACGGCGATCAATGCCTTTCGCTCTTCAAGTCGAACAGCCGGGTCGGCGCGGTGATCTTTCTAGGCCTGATCCTGGCTTTGCCTTTCGCCTGAAACGCAGGAACCCGGCTTGTGGCCGGGCTCCAGCATCTGCGCGGGCGGCGGTGGATGACTAGCGACGCGCGATGATCTCCTTGCCTTCGATCTTCATCGTGACGCCCAGCTTTCCGGTGGTGCGACGCACCAGGAAGCGCGGCCGCCGGTCCGCGAAGTAGGAATGGCGGCGGCGGGGCTTGGCCGCATGTGTTCGAACGTCGCCGATATGGTTCTCCAGCGGCCGCGCAATGCCGTCGGCTTCGACCATCAGCATCGGAATGCGGAACGCTTCTGCCCAACTGCGCCAGTCGGCGGCAATGTCACACAGGTCGTGCGCCACAAGCAAAGGGATGCAAAGCTCTGGATCGTCGTGGTGCAGTTCGAGAGTGACCGTCACCTCGCCGTTACCGTGATCGATGGCACGAGCGGCAACGCCTTTGAAGGCGCGAGCCGGCAGCGCGAACGACAGTGGCAGGCCGCTAGTAGGCAGGATCTTGCGAAGGACGGCGCCGCGCGCGTCTATCGTGATCACGACATCTTCGGACGTTTCGCGAAGGGCATAGGTGACCTGCTGCGGAAAGCGTGTCGGGTCAAGCCTCAGCGTTGCACCTGCCCATGCGGGCTTCAGAACCGTGTTTGACATTGTGTATGCTACCCTTGTTTTACCTGAGAGCCGTTTCCGGTGTCTCTGCGGGACTTTTGTCCTCTGATGGGCAAACCATACGAGCCCGCTGTGCCTGACCGCTTAAAAATTGCGGTTAAGGAAGTTTTGCCTCAAGCGATGGTTATCGAAACCCCACCCGGGTCTGGTTTCCAGAGGGTGAACATCGGCTCGGGGAGCTCCAGGAAAGCTACAAAAGCCCCGGGCAAGGCTCTTCGGCGATGATGCCTACGGCATTATTATGAGCGGAGTCTCAGTCCATGGTCTCGACCTATCTCAGCTACGATCTCGTCAACCGCGACATGTTCAAGACGCTGCAGCGCGTAGGGTCGGAGCAGCAGGTGGCGCGCGAGGCACAATACTACAAGGACAACATCGGCAACGTTTCCTCGGTCGATGAATTCATGGACGATTACCGCCTGTATTCCTACGCGATGAAGGCCTATGGCCTTGAAGAGATGACCTACGCCAAGGCCTTTATGAAGAAGGTGCTGGAAAGCGACCTGAGTGACGCCAACAGCTACGCCAACCTGTTGACCGACGACCGCTACAAAACCTTTGCGGCAGCCTTCAGCTTCTCCGCAACGGGCGCAACGGCGATTGCCCAGTCGGCCGCCCAGCAAGAGGAAATGCTTGATCTCTACGATCGGAGCATTCTGGCAATGGGCGATACGGTCACGGAAGAGACGCGTTATTACAAGGTCATGATGGCGCAGGTGGATGATGTGGACGACATCCTGCGCAACGACCGGCTGCGCCGCTATGTCTTCAGCGCTCTGGGCATCGACGATAGCGTCTACTCCTACGAGGTCGTCAAGAAGGCGATGACCAGCGACAAGAATGACCCCGCCAGCTACTCCAATACCGTGCTCAAGGATCAGATGGATTTTCTTGTTGCGAAGCTCGCCACGACGCAGGCGGAGCTTACGGCGCTGGGAACGAACAGCAAGGAGCACGTGGACAAGAAGGCGTCTCTCCGGCTGGAGATCGCCAGCTATCAGAAATCGATCAAATCAACGCAGGCCCATATCGATCTTGCCGGTGCATTTGAGTTCGCACTCGATGGCACCGCCCCCAAGGGTGCGGCACAAACGGAGCAGCAGCTAGCCGCCACCACCGACCTTTATCTCCTCAGCCGGCCTCGTCAGACGAGAGAGTCGGCGCTGCGGGAACGCGAATACTTCGAGCAGAAGATCGGTTCTATCACGACGGCAGAAGAGCTTGTCGATGATCCGCGCCTCTATGACTATGTCCGCAAGGCTTTCAACCTGAACGAGCTGTTCGTGGTGAAATCCACCATCGAGCAGATACTCACGAACAGTAATGGGATTGTGGAAAAGAACGCCAAGGAGCGTCCGCAGTACAAGGAGCTGTACGAGGCGTTCAACTTCAAAGGGGACGGCACTCTCGATGGACCCGCCCAAACGGCGGCCCAGACACAGTTAACGGCGAACAACTATTTCAGCCGCTATGACGACAAGCAGGAAGAAGCCGACAAGAAGGCAATCAGCCTCTACAAGTCCGAAATGGCGGCGGTGAAGTCAGTTGAGGACTTCCTCTCCGACAAGGCGATCTACGGCTTTGCACTGAAAGCCGTAGGCATCGATCCTGACACCGTCTCGATGTTGACGCTCAAGAACGTCCTGAAGAGCGATCTTTCCGATCCGAAGAGCTATGTCTACCGGTTGAAGGACGAGCGATACCTCATGCTCGCCCAGGCCTTCAACTTCACCCGTGAAGGTGGCGTCACCGCCCCTGTTCAAGCTCAATCTGCCGCCACGGTCACGGCGACCGCGAAGGACTACATCGTCCAGCAGACCCGTTTCCTGAAGGGAGCCGAGAAGGAGGCTGCGCGCGAGAAGGCTGATGCCGAGGCGGCCTACTACACAAGCACGATGGCAGGCGTCAAAAGCATCAAGGAACTGCTGGCTGACCGGAGGCTGGTGGACTTCGTGCTGACCGCCAAGGGGATCGATCCTGCGACTGTCACGGACGACTTCCTGAAGCAGATGTTCGTGTCGGATCTCAATGATCCGAAGAGTTTCATCAACCAGCAGACCGACAACCGATTTGCCGAGCTTCTGGGTACCTTCAACTTCGACAGCCAGGGCCAGATCCGTCGGGGTGCACCCGCGCTCGTGCAAAACCTGGGTCAGGTGATGGAAACACAGCACAACTATCTGCGCCAGACGCTGGAAATCGAACAGGGCAACGAGAATGCCGGTGTCCGCATGGCGCTCTACTTCGAGCGGATGGTGGATACGGTCACCGATGCCTACAGTATCATTGGCGACGAGGCGCTGGCGGAATTCGTCCGGATTGCCTTCAGTCTCCCGTCAGAAATGGGCAATATGGACGTGGACCAGCAGGCGAAGCTCATTGAGAAAAACCTGAACATGGACGACCTCAAGGACCCGAAGAAGCTGCAGAAGCTCATTCAGCGGTTCACGATTCTGTACGACCTTGAGAGCGGCTCCACAGCACCATCTGCAGTCGATATCCTTTCCGGAAGCGGCGCATATGCGGGCATCAGCGCCGATACCCTGTGGTCGCTTTCGCAGTTGCGGCGGTAAACTGTCTAGCCGAGGTTGATGACCTTGCCGGGGTTCATGATGTTGGCTGGGTCGAAGGCGCGCTTGACGCGGCGCATCAGGTCAATCTCGATCGCGGGACGGATCTTTTCAAGCTCGTCTCGCTTCAGTTGCCCAATGCCATGTTCTGCCGAAATCGAGCCGCCCATGGCGAGCACGATCCCGTGCACGATCTCGTTCATCTCGCGCCAGCGCGCCAGGAAGGCAGTCTTATCGTCACCCACCGGTTGCGAGATGTTGTAGTGGATGTTTCCATCCCCAAGATGGCCGAAGGCGCAGATACGGGCGCCAGGCATTGCCGCCAGAACCGCTTTTTCGGCTTGCTCCATGAAAATCGGAACGCTGGAGACAGGGACCGAAACGTCGTGCTTGATTGAGCCGCCCTCCGGCTTTTGCGCATCCGACATGCTTTCGCGCATATGCCAAAGCGCCTTCTGCTGCGCAACCGACGAGGCGATGACGGCATCCCGGACGAGACCCGTCTCCACACCCCACTCTAGCAGGGCATGCACCATGGTTTCCGCCGTGGCGGCTGAATCGGAGGTGGAAATGTCGATCAGGGCGTACCACGGGTGGGGGGCCGCGAGCGGGTCACGGACGCCTGCAATATGCCGCGTCGTGAACTCTACGCCGATGCGTGGCATCAGTTCGAAGCCTGTAAGAGCCGTCCCGCAAAGGTTGGAACCCTTTTCGAAAAGCCGCAGAGCATCCGTAGGAGAGGCAAGCCCTGCGAGAGCCACCTGGTGGCCGATCGGCCGCGGGAAGAGCTTCAGCACGGCGCCTGTGATGATGCCGAGCGTGCCTTCGGCGCCGATGAACAGGTCGCGCAGGTCGTAACCGGTATTGTCCTTCTTGAGCCGTCGCAATCCGTTCCAGATCTCGCCGGTCGGCAGCACAACCTCCAGTCCCAGGCAAAGCTGACGCATGTTGCCATAAGCCAGGACGGCCGTTCCGCCGGCGTTCGTGGAAAGATTGCCGCCGATCCGGCAGGTGCCTTCCGAGCCGAGGGAGAGCGGGAAGAGGCGCTCCACCTCTTCCGCCGCCTTCTGCACGTCGGCAAGGATGGCTCCACCATCGGCCACGATCACATTGGCAACGGCATCCACATCGCGAATACGGTTCATCCGCTCCAGCGAAACGATCAATTCCTGGCCGCTGCTGCTCGGCGTCTGCCCACCCACAAGGCCGGTATTGCCGGTTTGCGGTACGATAGGTGTGCGCGTTACCGTGGCAAGCGCGAGGATCTGCGAAACTTCCTCCGTGGTTGCCGGCTTTAGCACCATTGGGGAGGCGCCCTTGTAGAGGCCACGATTCTCGACCAGCCGCGGTGCTATATCTGCAGATTCCGTTAGAATGTTTGCATCACCGACGATGGCGGAAAACCGTTGCAGAAGATCCGGTGAGGTTGCCTGACTGTCCATCTCGGCTCCTTCGTCATGTCCTTGGGGCGGCGGCACGGCTGAGCCGGTCATTGATCGCCTCGCCCAGCCCCTCATGTGGGATGGGAACGACGCAAATGCCATTCGTTGGGGCAAGGTCCGCCTTCTTCAGATAATCGAAGAGGTTGGCGGCCGCTTCTCGAAGATCCGCGGTTGGACTGAGATTGAGCACAAGCGCTGCTTGATCGAGCCCCTCCACATGCGCTCCTCCAAACAGGATCACGGTCTCACCCGGCATTGCTTCCCTGGCATTGAGCCTCACAGGTGCGGCTGGTGCGTAATGGGAAGCCAGCATCCCCGGCGCCTCGATAGTGGGAGAGGGGGAAGCCGACCGAATAACGGGCAGTCCTGTCGCAGCTTCCAGTTCCGCCGCCGAGACGCCGCCCGGGCGTAGCAGGCGAATGCCATCACGCTCGACCCGAACGATCGTGGATTCGACCCCAACGGGCGCGGCATCGCCGTCGATGATGAGGTTAAGCTTCTCGCCGAGATCATCAGCAACATGCAGCGCGCTCGTGGGGCTGACTTTTCCGGAGGTGTTGGCGCTGGGTGCGGCCAAAGGCCGGCCAAGGGCGCCAATCAAGGTCGCTGCAAACCCTTCCGGCACGCGAACCCCGACAGTGTCCAGCCCTGCGGTGGCGAGAGAATGAATTCCGCATTCGGGTTTCAATGGCAGGACCAGCGTCAGAGGTCCGGGCCAGAAAGCCTCGGCAAGCTGTCGCGAGACGGGATCAAAGACGGCATATCGCTCGGCCATCGCGAGATCCGCCATATGGCAGATCAGCGGGTTAAACCGGGGGCGTCCCTTCACCTCATAGATGCGTGTCACCGCAAGCGGGTTTGTCGCATCGGCGGCAAGCCCGTAAACCGTCTCGGTAGGGATGGCGACAGGCCAACCCCGCAGGAGCTCTTCCTTGGCCTCGCGCAATGCTGCGTCCGCGCGCTCGCGGATGTGAATGATCTTTGCCGTCATGCGACCGTTCCTAGCCCGGAATGGTCTTCTCCGGCAATCCATCGTGGTCGCTAGATATTCCGGACAATCCCCCGAACGGCGTCGTTCGGTGCGCCGAGCATCAGTACGTTCCGCAAAGCTTCCTGCGGATCGACGGTGCGAAACAGCAGCCCGTTTTTGCGCAGAGAGCGGTTGATCCGAAAAGTATCGCCTGGGGCCTTCTCGAAGGCGACCGCGAAATACATGCGGCCCTTGCCGCTACGGATCCGCTCGAAGAAGGGATAGGTCTCGCTGATATCCGACGAGAAATTGGCGATGTAGAACGACCAGTTGATGCGCTCCTGTGCATTAAACGAAGTGCTCGCCGTCGTGACATGGCAATAGCCAAGATGCGGGATTTCCTCAAACACCCGGTAGAAGATCGCTTTGGGAAAGCGGATCGACTGGTGGAAGGAGTTGATGCGGCTAAACGTGGTTTCACCCGCCTTCGTCAGAATACGACCGGTCCGTTCCGCGACCTCTTCGGCCTTGAGGTAACGCTTCGTCGTCTGCGGCCGCTCTGGCAGTGGCCTGGCAATGCGCCCTGTCCGCAGGAACTCGGAATGAGGTGTCAGGCTTGTCCGTCTGCGCAAGGCTTGGGAGCTTGTCTCGAAGTAACGTAGCTTGGCGTCGATGGACACTCTCGGTTCTCTCCCTAGCCTGAGGGAATGAACCTAGACCACCTTGGTTAATCCTCCGTATCTCCGCCTTTTCCTCAGTCTCCCGTTGGACCGAAATGCCCAAACCAAGATCGGCACCATCCGTCTTCGTAAGGGGAGGAGGAACTGAAAAGGGAGCA
>CAYNED010000054.1:0-12614 GCA_964396135.1 uncultured Neorhizobium sp. | reverse complement strand
GTTATCATAACGGCCGGGCATGAAGTGATTTCGCGAGCCGATGATGAGGGTGTGCTGGCGCGATTGCGGGAAGCCGGCGTCGTCGTTCTTCCCGATCTCTGCTGGTGTTCCATCAGTGAACCAGTCTTCCCGCCGAAGGCGCGCACGGTGATCACCAACTCCGGCAAATACGCCCACTATGGTCCCGGTCTCAGCGGGAGAAGTGTGCGTTTTGGAAGCTTGGAAGATTGTGCCGAGGCGGCCGCGACGGGGAGGGTGCCGTACGGGCTCCCGCACTGGTTGGCGCAATGACCGCGTCGGACTGCCGTTGATCTGCTGACGGGGTCAGAAGATCAACTGCGGAAGGCTCAGGATGACCGCGGGGAAGGCGATAATCAGTGCTACAACACCGATGTCGGCGAGGATGAATGGCATCACGCCCTTAAACACCTGCACGACGCTGACATAGCGGGCCGCGACGTTCTTGATGACGAATACGTTGAGCCCCACCGGCGGCGTGATCATGCCGATCTCAAGCATCTTAACGACAAAGACGCCGAACCAGACGAGGCTGATCCCCTCCGACTTCAGGACTGGCAGCAGCACCGGAAGCGTAACCAGCATGGCACCGAACGGCTCCATGAACATGCCGAGCATCAGGTATATCACCACGATGATCGTCATCAGTTCTGCGTAGCTGAGATCGGCACCCGCCACGAAGGACCCGATGAAGGACGAGAGGCCGGTAATGCCGAGGAAGCGGGTAAACATCGACGCGCCGATGCCGATGATGAAGAGCGAGGCACAGGTGGTGAGGGTTTCAAGCAAGGACACCCGAATGACCTGAGCAGTGAGCCTCTTCGTAATAGCCGAGAGCAGGATTGCGCCTCCTGCTCCGACAGCCCCTGCTTCGGTGGCCGTGAAGTAGCCGGAAAACAGACCGCCGAAGACAAGGATCACCAGCACACCAAGCGGCCAGGTCCTCACGACTGCCCGTAATCCCTCTACGCCGGCGGCGCCGCGAGCTAGCTTACGGGGCACGATGTCGGGTCGCAGCCAGCAGAAGGCGAACACGACCAAGCAGTAGGAAAGGCTAGTGAGAATGCCCACCCCGATGCCGCCGACGAAGATCTGCGTGATCGAAGTCTCCGCAAAGACGCCGTAGATGATCATCAGGATCGACGGGGGAATGAGGGCGCCGATGGTTCCGCCGGCCGCAATCGCTCCTGCAGCGACGCTGGGACGATAACCGGCAGCTATCATCTCCGGGATCGCGATGCGCCCCATTGCTGCAGCGCAGGCAATGGAGGAGCCGGAGACCGTGGCAAAGGCCGTGCAGGCGAAGATGGACGAGATCGCCAGTCCCCCAGGGACTCTCCAGAGGATAGCCTTGGCCGCTTCAAACAAGGTGGTGGTGAGCCCCGCGTGAAACGCGACGAAGCCCATCAGCAGGAACATCGGCACGGCGCTCATCGTCCAACTGGCAACAAAGCTGTAAGGGGTGGAGGTGATGATCCCGAGCGCGGGCTGGAATCCGAGCAACATGGCGATCCCGCCGAAGGAGACTGCGATCATGGCAAGCGCCACGGGAACGCGCAGCACCAAAAGCAGCAGGAGGATGCCGACGCCGTAGAGGCCGATATCGACGTTCATGCGTCAGGCTCCTGCACCGCCAAGCGTTGGTCGGTGACGATTTGAAGAAGACGCACGGCTACGATCAGTGCGGCGAGAGCGAAACCGGCGGGCGGAAGAAAGTAACCGGGCCAGGTGATGATCTTCGTTTGCAGGGCAACGACGAATGTGCCGGTGTTGTAGTTCCTCACCGCCGTCAGCCAACTCGCATAGGCCATGATCGTGTAGATGCCGAGAGCAAGGAGCGCGACCAAAGCATCCGATAGGCGGCGCATCCGATCCGACAGAATGAAATCAAGCAGTTCTACCGAAATCATGCCGCCCCTGCGCTCCACCCATGCCAGCGGCAGAAACGCAACCAGTACCATGTAGTAGTAGGACACCATCTCGACGGTGGCCGGCAGGGAGGCGCCTATCAAAAGGCGCCAGATGACGTCTGCGCAGACGTGTAGCATCATGGCCACGACGCCGATTGCAGCGACGAAGGCGAGCATCCGTGCCAGCTTGTCGGCGAATTCTGAAATGGTGGACATGGAGTGATCCGCTCAAGCATCATTGACGCAATGTGGCCTGCGGGCGAACCCGCAGGCCAAGCCTGTTAGAGACCATAGGTGCTGAAATCGACCTTGCTCCAGACTTCCTCGTCAAGGCGCGCGGCGATAGCGTCGGGATTGTTTCCTGCTTCCTTGACGATGGCGTCCCATTTGGCGACGAGCTCAGAGAAGCGGGTGACGCGTTCGGCAGCGTCATTGAAACCAAATCGTTCCTGAGCGACCTTTGCTGCCGTTTCCTTGTCGGCTTCCGCAAATTCCTCAGCTGCCTGGATCAAGGCCGCGTCCGGTTCGATGAACTCGATGCCAGCCTTCTCCGCGGCCGCCTTTGCCTCTGCGGCCATGTCATAACCCCAACGCTGGGTGAAGATGACGTTTGCCCGGTTGGCGGCAGTTGCAAGCTGCTTCCTTTCTTCCGGACTCAGCGACTGCCAGGCGGAGTCCGCAACCGTAAAATCGGAGGTCGCGTGATAGGTCCCCAGCGGCACGAAGGTGATGCTCTTCACAAGCTCGACAAGTCGGAAGGACAAGAGATCGCCTATGGATGCGATGGAGCCGTCGATGACGCCTTGCGACATGGATTCAAAAGTTTCGCCGACGCCGATGCTGGCGGGAACGGCACCGAAATGCTCCGCCCAGCGAGAGAACGGAGCACCGCCGCTGCGTAGGCGCAGCCCTTTAACGTCTTCCGCCGTGCGGACCGGTTTCGTCGTCAGCAGAGCGTAGACATCGGAAGAGCCCGAGCCGAGATAGGTGACGCCGAACTTCTTCAACTCCTGTTGGCAGGTTTCGCAGGTCACCATGTATTCGGTCATCGCCGCGGCCATCGCGTGAGGCTCTCGACCCGAGAGCGCCAACTCGCCAGCCAGCGACATGTTCGGCAGGTCGGCGGGGAAATAAAGCGGAAGCAGGTTTCCGACCTCGACAAGCTGGCTTTGCAGCCCGTCCTTCATCTGGCCCAGCCCCACGACTTCAGGTCCAAGGATCTGCGCCGTCAGATTGCCGCCCGAGACCTCGGGCAGGATCTCTGCGAGCTTGGAGTAAAGGTGGCTATGCGAAGGGTGGGCCGGCGGTGCGCCCGGGGCGATCCGCAATTCTCGTGCATTGGCGGTCGTTGCAGCAAGAGCGGCGATCCCGAATATCAGCGGTAGCATACGTTTCATGTTCATTTCCTCCCAGTTCAGAACATGTTGCGGATAGCATTTCAGAGTCTGAGCAGTTTCCGGGCGTTCTCCTTGAGGATCAACGGACGGACCTCGTCGCGGATCTCGATCGTTTCGAAATCCGCCAGCCATCGGTCCGGTGTAATGGCCGGCCAATCGGAGCCAAACAGCATCTTGTGCTTCAGCATCGTGTTGGCGTAGCGGACCAGGATCGGTGGGAAATATTTCGGCGACCAGCCGGACATGTCGATGTAGACGTTAGGCTTATGCGTCGCGACGGACAGTGCCTCCTCCTGCCATGGAAACGAGGGGTGGGCGAGGATGATCGGCATGTCCGGAAAATCCGCGGCCACATCATCGAGGTAGATTGGGTTTGAATATTTCAGGCGCATGTTCATGCCGCCGCGCATTCCGGCTCCCACTCCGGTCTGACCGGTGTGGAAAAGCGTGATTGCACCCTCTTCCGCGATCGCCTCGTAAAGGGGGTAGGCGCTGCGGTCGTTCGGGTAGAAGCCCTGCATGGTTGGATGGAATTTGAAACCTCTGACGCCGAACTCACGCACGAGGCGCCGCGCTTCGCGCGCACCACTCTTGCCCTTGGCCGGATCAATGGAAGCGAAGGGGATCATGATATCGCTGTTGGCGGCAGCAATCTGGGCCACCTCCTCGTTTTCATATCGCCGAAAGCCTGTTTCTCGTTCTGCATCAACCGGGAAGATGATGCAGCCGATCTTGCGTTCGCGGTAATACGCAGCCGTTTCCTCGACGGTTGGCAGCATGCCCTTGGCTCCCGCCGGGTTCTTGAAATACTTCGCCATCCCCGCCTGAAAGTCGTCATACCCGTCGTCGCGCGGACCGCAGCAAGGCTCTTCCGCGTGGGTATGGATGTCGATGGCAATCAGTTCATCGATATTCATTGCCGGACCTCGCTCGAAAGCCCTACATATTTCTGGAGGAGGCTCAGCAACTGAGACCGCTCCACGCGGCTCAAGGGTGCACCGGTCGTTTCTTCATAGGCGAAGAAAGCAGCGCTCGCTCCGTCAACTGCCTGACGGCCCGACGGGGTGAGCGTGAGTTCCACTGCCCGGCGGTCGGCATCGGGGATCTTTCGCGAAACGAGACCCTGATCATCAAAGGCTCGGATGAGCTTCGTCATATGCGCCCGCTTGATCATCAGCCGGTTTCCGAGGACGCTTTGGCGAATGCCTGGATTGCAGGCGATCACCCAAAGAACGGAAAACTCGCCCGGCTTCAGCCCGCGGGGACCATGTTCGGAGAAGAAGTCTTCGAACGCGCGCAACTGGGCCAGCCTCAGCAGGAAGCCAAGCGAGTGCGCCAGTTCTCCCACATGCACCTTATCCAAACGTCGGCTTGTCACATCCATCCGCTTTCCCTCAGCTTCCACCAGGGGCTTTCACCCGCGCCGCCCGCTTGTCGAGGAACGCCCGAAGCCGCTCCTCCGCTTCGGGGCTGGTGGCAGTGAAGGAGGCGATGAAGGATTCAACGAACAGACCGTCTTCCTTGGCCATGTCCTGGATGCGGGGCAGGGCGTTTATGACCGCGTAGTTGGAAATCTCGGCATTGCTGGCAGCGAGGCAAGCAAGTTCATGCGCCTTTCGGCGGGCCTCGCCCTTATCCACGACATACTGAACGAGATTCCACCGTTCGGCCTCTTCGGCTGCCGCTACCCGCCCGGTCAGCATCATGTCCGTCATGCGGGCAGCGCCCGTCAGGCGAGCAACACGCACCGAGCCTCCGCCGCCGACGAAGATTCCGCGTTGTCCTTCGGGCAACGCGAAGAAGGCGGAACGGTCGGCGACGCGGACATGGGTGGAGGCTGCGAGCTCAAGCCCCCCGCCGACCACCGCACCATGAAGGGCGGAGAACCAGGGGATCGTGCCGTGCTCGATACCAGCGAAGACGGCATGCCACCGTCGCGAGCCGCGCACGCCTTCCATGGGAGTTTTCTTGATATGCTCGGCAAGATCGAGCCCGGCGCAGAAGTGGTCGCCGTGGCCGTAGATCACTGCGGCCTTAGCCTCGTCTTCGGCCCGTGCGACCGCTTCGGCGATGGTCTCCACAAAGCGGTCGCTGATAGCGTTGCGCTTCTCTGGCCGGTTCAACCCGAGATGCGCAACACCGTCACGCACTTCATAGGTAACAAAACCGGCTGCCGTTTGATCGGCCATTCTCGCTCCACTCCCTCGGCACTGACGCGCCCGAAAATCCTTCCGATGGAGATGATCGTTTACAGGTAGATTGTTTCCTTGTAAACAAATTTCAGAAGCAGCAATCTCTGGGAGGAGATGTCATGGCCGCAAAAGCCGTGCGGGATGCGAAGCTATGGTCGCCAGTCGTAAACTGGGAGACGCGACCGAACGGGGAGGTGCTGGTCTGGCGGGAAGATCAGCTTGGGCCGTACCCTGACAAGCTCAACGAACGCCTGGTTCACTGGGCAAAGGTGGCGCCGGACCGGATATGGATGGCGGATCGAGAGGGTGCGGAGGCCTGGTCTACCGTGACCTATGCCCAGGCGCTTGATCGGGTGCGGCGCATCGGCCAGTTCCTGCTTGATCTCGAACTCTCGCCCGACAAGCCGCTCGTGATACTATCCGAAAATTCCTTGGCACATGCGCTCATGGCGCTTGGCGCACAACATGTCGGCGTTCCCTCTGCGGCCATAGCGCCGGCCTACGGCAACAGTCCATCCGGCCTCGGGAAGCTGCAGGACATCGCCCGCCAGATAACTCCGGGTCTGGTGTTCGCCGAGGATGCGAAAACGTTCATCGAAGCAGTGGATGCGACCTTCGGTTCAGCCACGCCACTCGTCGCCTTGCAAAATCTTCCTGCCGGTCGACCGAACGCTCATCATTTCGATGATATTCTTTCGACGGAGGCTACGGAGGCTGTCGACAAGGCCTTCGCTCGTGTTGGTCCGGACACGGTAGCCAAGTTTCTCTTCACGTCAGGAACCACCGGCTCGCCCAAAGCCGTGATACAGACGCAGCGCATGTTATGCTCCAATCAGGAGATGATTGCGGACTGTTACGGCTATTTCCGTGATGAGCCACCGATCCTCGTTGACTGGGCGCCGTGGAACCACACCGCCGCTGGCAACAAGTGCTTCAATATCGCGATCTACAACGGCGGAACCTACTACATCGACCGGGGCAAGCCGACTCCGGCGCTGATCGGCCAGACAATCGCAAACCTTCGGGAGGTCTCGCCGACCTGGTACTTCAATGTGCCTGCGGGCTTCGAAATGCTGATCCAGGCGATGCGCGATGACGAGGCGTTGCGCGGGAACTTCTTCAAGGATCTGAAGCTCCTGATGTACGCCGGGGCGGGCATGGCCCAGCATACATGGGATGCCTTGTTGGAGCTTTCCGCGCAGGCTCTCGGCCAGCAGGTGCCGCTCTGCACCGGCATCGGCTCGACCGAGACGGCTCCTTTCGCACTCTTCTGCACGGACCCGCAGGAGAGGCCGGGTAATATCGGCATCCCTGCACAAGGGGTGACGATGAAGCTCGTGCCGGTGGACGAGAAGTACGAGTTGCGCCTCAAGGGTCCCAACGTCACCCCCGGTTACTGGCGCAATGAGAAACTGACTGCCGAGGCCTTTGACGAGGAGGGCTTCTATCGCATCGGCGACGCTGTGAAATTCGCGGTGCCTGGGGACCCTCGGAAGGGTTTTTACTTCGACGGACGTACCGCGGAGAACTTCAAGCTGCAGACAGGAACCTGGGTGGCGGTCGGGGTATTGCGCGCGCAATTGGTCAATCAATTGGGCGGGCTTATACGGGACGCGGTGATCACGGGAGAGAACCGGGCTGAACTCGGTGCCCTTGCCGTTCCTTTCGTTCCTGCCCTGCGCCAACTGATCGGAGAACCCGACCTCAGCGATGAAGAAGTGATCGCGCATCCCGCCGTTCGGGCTGCGATAGCCGCCCGGTTATCGGAACACCAGCGGCAGGCGAGCGGCTCGGCAACACGGATCATGCGTGTCCTGCTGATGACGGAGCCGCTTCGGTTCGAGAAGGGCGAAATCACCGACAAAGGTTCTATCAATCAGCGTGCCGTGCTGGCCCACAGGGAGGACCTTGTGGAATCCCTTTATCGTGATGCACCTGGGGTCATCCGGGTAGAGAAGGACATGGCAGCATGAGGATCCAAGGATCGGCGGCGCTTGTCACGGGTGCGGGTTCGGGGCTTGGGGAAGCGACGGCGCGACTTCTCGCCGAACTCGGCGCCATCGTCCATGTCTTCGACCGCAACGCGGAGGCAGCAGTTGCGGTCGCGCAGTCGCTCGGCGGCGTTGCGCTGCCGGGAGACGTAACCGATGAGCAGGATGCGCGAAGGGCGTTGGACATTGCAGCGAAAGCGGGGGACGGGTTGCGCATTCTCGTCAACTGCGCCGGTATCGGAACGGCGGCCCGCATGCTTGGGAAAGAGGGACCAATGCCGCTGGTGGAGTTTGAGCGGGTCATCCGCATCAACCTCGTCGGCACATTTAATATGATGCGCCTGGCGGCGCAGCGGATGTCGATCTCCTCCGAGAGGGAGGACGAAGGACGCGGCGTGATTGTCAATACAGCGTCCGTCGCGGCATTTGAGGGGCAGATCGGGCAGGCTGCCTATTCCGCGTCCAAGGGTGGCATCGTTTCCATGGCCTTGCCTGCCGCCCGGGAGCTGGCGCGCTTCGGCATCAGGGTCAATACAATCGCGCCGGGGATCTTCCTCACACCCCTGCTTGCCGGCCTGCCGATGGAGGCGCAAGAGAGCCTGTCTTCGGCAATCCCGTATCCCCCTCGACTTGGCGCTCCTGGTGAATTTGCCGATGCCGTTCGATTCGTCATCGAGAACCAATACATCAATGGCGAAGTCATTCGGCTAGACGGCGCCATCCGCATGCAACCTCGGTAGAATAATCATGGGCTTCGCCGATCAGGCTCGCCGCACCTTGGACATACTGGCCGTGACGCCCGGCTGGCATCGCCTTCAGGAGCTGAGGCCGGATTTGGATGACGCCACCGTGGCATCGGTTTTGGAGGAGGCTGCACGATTTGCGGAAAAGGTGCTGGTACCCCTCAATGTCGGGGGCGACCGGCAGGGTGCTCGCGTCGTTGACGGGCGGGTCCAAACACCCGCTGGATTCGTGGATGCCTTCAGGCGCTATGGCGGCGCAGGTTGGTTGGCGGTCGATCTGCCGGAGCAATATGGTGGACAGGGTCTTCCGCTGACAATGGCTGCGGCGTGTGGCCCTCTGTTCGAGCGAGGGTGCATGGCGCTGATGATGTGCGCGGGCTCAACGCGTGCGGCGGCACATCTGTTGGCAGCGGCTGCGGACCAGAATATCGCACGCGAATGGGTGCCGAAGCTCACCACGGGAGAATGGGCGGCAACGATCTGCATCTCCGAGGCTGAAGCGGGCTCGGACGTGGGTCGCCTGCGGTGCCGGGCGGAGCATCGCGACGGGGCTTGGTCTATCAGCGGGCAGAAAACCTGGATCTCGTTTGGGGACCATGACATGGCGGGGCGGATCGGCCATTGCGTGCTCGCTCGGACCGGTGGAGAGATTGGAACACGGGGTATCAGTCTCTTCCTGGTGCCCGACACGATCGGTGGACATCGAAACGGCATTTCGCTCGATCGGATCGAGGACAAGATGGGCCTGCACGCCTCACCCACCTGTGCTCTCCGTTTCGAGCAGTCGCAAGGTTTTCTGATTGGAGCGGAGGACCGCGGTCTGCCGCAACTCTTTCCGATGATCGAGCTCATGCGCCTGCAGACCGGCTGCCAGGGGCTCGGGATCGCTTCAGCGTCCGTCGATATCGCAGAACAATATGCACAGGAGCGCCGGCAGGGCGGACCGTCGGAGCTGCCCGCAGTACCAATAGCCGGCCATCCGGACGTGAGGCGCCAGTTACATGAGATGCGGATGCAGACAGAGGTGCTGCGGGCGGCGGTACTGGAGCTTGCGACCCTTATGGATCTTGCTCGACTGGAGAGCGATGCTGACCTTCGTCGGGATCTGCATGATCTATCGGGATGGATGCTGCCGCTGATCAAGAATTTCGGGGGAGCAGCCGGGTTCGATGTGTCGAACGCAGCCATTCAGGTTCTCGGCGGCGCCGGTTACACCCGCGACTGGCCGCTCGAGCAGTATCTGCGGGATTCCCGAGTGATGACGATCTACGAGGGGACGACCGGGATGCAGGCGCTGGATTTCTTGACACGGCGGCTGTGGCGCGACGAGGGTCGTGCCGTGAGGCTCTTCTGCAATAGAGTGAGCGCCGACCTAGCCCGTCGTGCCAGTACTGATGGAAAACGCGTTGAAGATGCGGATCAAGCGCTACGCGAGTTCAAGGAATTCAGCGATCGGATGTTGGCGCTTCGCAGCGATCCGAATAGGGCGCTTTATGCAGCAAACGACTATTTGCAAGCCGGTTGGAGTGCAGTCACTTCATGGATGATGGCAAGGCTTCACCACTTGCCGCAAAGGCCGGCACTGTGATTTCGTACTGACGGTAGAAGTCGCTGAGCGTGCACTGTCGCCGAGCTCCACGATCGCTGCGTGGAAGACGAAGTCCGCGCTCCCTAAGCGGAGCCAGTCTTGTGCGATCTCTTTGTGCGGACGCACTTGCCAACCCGAAGAGACTGTGGAGAGTGGCGAGCAAAAGGATCACAAACGTGCAGACATCGCAGACTGGCAACTACATCTTCGAGCCCGCGCCCACGCCGACACTTGCCGTTGACGGAAGGCAGGCTCTCTTTCCGGTTCATCGCATCTACTGCGTTGGCCGCAACTTCGCGGACCACGCGGTTGAGATGGGCCACGATCCGGACAAGGAGCCCCCCTTCTTCTTTCAGAAGAATCCAGACAACATCCTCCCGATGGGGCGGGATTTTCCTTATCCGTCAGCCTCGGCAGACGTGCACCACGAGATCGAACTTGTTGTCGCGCTTCACAAGGGCGGGCAGGATATCTCTCCTGAGAGGGCGCTTGACTGCGTGTTCGGCTACGCGGTCGGGCTCGACATGACGCGCCGCGACCTACAGGGAGAGGCAAAGAAACTTGGCCGCCCTTGGGAAACCGGCAAAGCCTTTGAGGCCTCAGCACCATGCGGGCCCTTGCGTCCTGCTTCTGATGTCGGCCACCCTTCAGAGGGTGCGATCTGGCTCAAGGTCAATGGGGAAAAACGCCAGAGCGGCGATCTCAACCAGATGCTCTGGAAGGTGCCAGAGATGATTTCCTACCTGTCGCGACTGTTCGAACTGAAGGCGGGCGACCTCATTTTCGCCGGGACACCGTCTGGCGTGGGGCCGGTGGCTAGGGGCGACGAGATGCATGGCCATATCGAAGGCATCGGCGAGATCCGCTTCCGTGTTGCGTAGAGCGTCGTCCGGCGCAGACGGCTAGGTGCCGCAGAGGCTGAGCCACACCACGCCACCGAAGCAGAAGGGGGTCGCTATGACAGCGGCCGCCCAAACATAGCCGGCGACTTCACGTGTGAAATGCGCCGTCTCATCGGTTTGGCTGCTGCGACCTTGCCGCTTTCTCCACACGAGATAGGGAACAACGATCGCTACGAGTGACAGAAGCAGCGCGCCGATCAGCACGATCCGCAAGGAACCATGGCCGCCGATTGCCCGGTCATCTCCGACGAGATGGCAGCCGGTCGCCTGGACACCGTAAAGCAGGAGGAAGATCAGGCTCCAGAGGGCAAATCCTGCGATGATCAAGATAATCGGATTTCTGATCATTGGCCGAGCTCGGTGACGAGGCTTGTGAGCACAAAGGGGAAAGCGGTTGCGGCAAGGGCGACGCCGGCGCTGTACTGGTGCCACAGCGAGCCAATGCGAAGATCAAGGCAGCGTCTCGGTGATACGAAGCCGCTGCGAACCCGCCAGATGCCGTATCCGGCGAAGACAGCGCCAAGTGCATTGTGGAGTGCCGCATAGGCAATGACAACGAACACGCTTGCGGCGGCTGCATGAGTGCGTGGATCAGGCACGGCGGTGAGGGCGAGCCAAAGCATCGTTCCGGCTGCGGCGAGATGGGCCATCACGGTCAGCAACAGCCACCCGGTAGACGTGGGATGGCTGGCCGCCCGCCAACCGGCAAAAGCGGCGACCAGAGACGCAACAGCTGCAAGCGCCGGTCCAGAAACACCCATCTGTGCAAGCTCCTGCGGGGGCCAGTTGGGTGCCGAGATCCAGAGAAATAACGCCCCGAACAGCAATGAAACATAGGCGGTCGCGTCAGCCGTCAGCGCAAATACCATCGCCCACCATGAAGGTGGCCTGTCCGTCTCGATGTGAACTGGAAGATGCCGGCCATCGCCGATGTCGAGATCGCCCACGTCCTCGCCTTCAGCCGTGTCCCCGCTCCAGAAAAGGAAGAACACAATCACGCAGATGAAGGCGACCGGTGCCAGCCAGTATAACTTGAAGAGGAGGGCCAGGAAGAAGGAGCCGGTTGCAAGTGCAGTCCAGAGTGGCAGGAAGGTCTGCTGCGGCAAACGAACAATGTGTTCCGGTTTTCCTGAAACCATGTCCACCGCGAGAAGCTCCATCCTTCCACCGCGCATGAAGCCCAGCAGCCCCTTACCGGCAGCAAGCTGCGGGCCAAGTGCGTTTGGGTCGAGCACGTCCGCGCGACGATCGATGCTGGGAAGGGATGCAAAGTTCTAGGATGGAGGCGGTGTCGGCATCGCCCATTCCAGGGTCCCAGCGTTCCACGGAGTGCGGTCATAAGGGCGACCGAACCGGACGAGGAGCAGGAAATCGAGGGCGACCAGCGCAAAGCCCATCGTCATCACGAAGCTTCCCGCCGAGGAGATGAAGTTGAGGGTCTCCCAACCGGATTCAGGCGGATACTCGAACACCCGCCGCGGCATGCCGCGCAACCCGGTCAGATGCATCATGAAGAAGGTGACGTTGAAGCCGATGAAGATCATCCAGAAGGCGGCAGAGGACAGATGTTGGACCGGTTGGCGACCAGTGATGTGTGGCAGCCAGTAATAGACCGCGGCGAGCATCGGGAAAACGAAGCCGCCGACCAGAACGTAGTGCAGATGCGCAACGACGAAATGCGTGTCGTGGGCCTGCCAGTCGAATGGCACCATCGCCAGCATGACGCCAGTCAGGCCTCCGATCACAAAGACGAAGAAGAATCCGAAGATATGCAGCATGGCCACGGAAAAACGCGGCCTTCCATGGCTGATGGTGGCTAGCCAGGCGAAGATCTGGATCGCTGTCGGAATAGCAACCAGCGCGCTTGCCGCAG
>CAYNED010000053.1:0-12628 GCA_964396135.1 uncultured Neorhizobium sp. | reverse complement strand
AAGGGCAGGGGAATTGGCCTCTTCCCAGACCTTCTGGTGACGGCGCTGCAGCGAGCAATCCCGTTCACCGAGATGAATGGCGTTGCCAGCGCCATCGCCGACCACCTGGATTTCGATGTGGCGCGGCTTGCCGAGATACTTCTCCATGTAGACCGCGTCATTGCCGAAGGCGGCGAGCGCTTCCGAGCGAGCGGTCGACACAGCTTCTTCTAGCTCCACCTCGCTCTTGGCGACCTTCATGCCGCGGCCGCCGCCGCCGGCAGTGGCTTTGATCAGGACCGGGAAGCCGATCTCACGCGCGATCTCGAGGGCGTTCTCAGGGAGCACTTCGCCGGCCGAGCCTGGAACAACCGGAATACCGAGTTCCACGGCCGTCTTCTTGGCGGTGATCTTGTCGCCCATCAGCCGGATGTGCTCGGCCGTCGGTCCGATGAAGGTGATGCCATGGGCGTCGAGGATATCGGCAAACTTGGCGTTCTCCGACAGGAAGCCGTAGCCTGGGTGAACTGCATCGGCACCGGTGATTTCGCAGGCTGCCACAATCTGATGGATGTTCAGATAGCTGTCGCGAGAGGGCGGCGGTCCAATGCAGACACTCTCATCCGCCAGGCGGACATGCATCGCATTCGCATCGGCGGTGGAGTGAACCGCGACAGTCGCGATGCCAAGTTCTTTACAGGCGCGCAAGACACGAAGCGCAATCTCGCCACGGTTCGCTATAAGGATTTTCGAGATCATTGAGGGTCCTATTCGACAACGACGAGTGGCTCGCCGTACTCAACGGGACTGCCATCAGCGACCAGGATTTCCACGACCTTGCCAGAGCGCGGCGCCGGGATCTGGTTCATGGTCTTCATCGCTTCGATGATCAGAAGCGTCTGCCCTTCCTTCACGGTTGCGCCAACTTCGACGAAGGGGCGCGAGCCCGGAGCAGGTGAGAGATAAACCGTACCAACCATCGGAGCCATGACGGCATTGGTGTTGTCGCGTGCGGCGGGGGCGGCTGCTACCGGAGCAACCACGGCGGGCGCAGCCGCAGGCGCGGCGGGCATGGGAGCCTGAACATATTGAGCGGTCGATGCGCGCGAGACGCGAATACGCAGGTCGTCCTGCTCAACCTCGATCTCAGTCAGGTCGGTCTCGTTGAGGATGTTCGCGAGGTCGCGGATCAACCCCTTGTCGATACCGCTTTTGTTGTCAGACATGGCAAACCCTATTGTTCTGTTTATCTTGTCAATCGGTGATGCTTTTCAAGGCATGCAGCGCGAGAAGGTAGCTCGTCGGTCCAAAGCCGCAGATGACGCCTTTGCACGCCGGCGCGATCATCGAGCGATGACGAAACTCCTCGCGCGCGTGCACATTGGAAATGTGAACTTCGACGACCGGTATGGAGATGGCGCGGATTGCGTCGTGGAGCGCAACGGAGGTGTGGGTATAAGCGCCGGCATTGAATGCCACTCCGACTGCCCTCTCATCTGCTTCATGGAGCCAATCGACGAGCGTGCCTTCGTGATTGCTTTGCCGAAACTCGATCGTCAGTCCAAGTTCCCGGCCAGCTGCGAGGCAATCGTCGCCGATATCCTTCAACGTCTTGCCGCCATAGATTCCGGGCTCGCGCTTGCCAAGCATGTTGAGATTGGGGCCGTTCAGGACGAAGACCGTCTTGTTCATTTTATCTCGATGTTCCGTCAGAAGTCAGGCGCCACCTATAGACCGCCGCAAACGCAAGGAAAAGCCCTGACCTTTTAAAGCCTGGGCTTTTCCCGGCTGGTGCTACTGTACGTCAGCAGGTGCTCTTGCCGCAGGCGCGCATGTTTGCCACCTTCTCTTCGATGGCGTCCTTGCCGACCGCGCCAAACAGAGCTTCATTTCCCACGACATAGGTCGGGGTTCCTGTCACGCCGAGCGCAGTTGCAAGCTTGTAAGTGTCGCGGACGATGTCATCGCTGGGATCCTCGTCGATCGACCTGCGAATGGCAGGTTCATCGAGCCCGAGCGACGTCGCGACCTCTATCGCGCTTTCTTCTGTCGCCATTCCAGTTGCCCCCATCAGCGTGCGATGGAATTGCGAATACTTGTCGGGTGCAAGTAACCGGACGGCATTCGCGACGCGGTGAGCCGCCAGTGAGTCTGGCCCGAGGATCGGAAACTCCTTCAGCACAAAGCGGACGTTCGGGTCTCCCGCGAGGATCTCCTCCATGTCGCTCAGCGCCTGCTTGCAGTAGCCGCAATTATAGTCAAAGAACTCGACAATCGTGACGTCGCCATCCGGATTGCCGAGAACCACATCGTTGCGCGAGGCGAAGATCGCATCATGATTGGCCGCAACCGCTTGATCCGCCATCGCAAGGCGCTGCGTCTGTTGTTTTGCTTCCAGCGCCGACTGAACCTCCAGCATGATTTCCGGATTTTCAATGAGATACTCTCGGATGAAGTCGCCCATGTCCTTCTTCTGCTGCTCATCCAGTGCCATGGCGGGTGCAAGCCACAATGCCGAAACAAGCATTGTCGCGAGTGCGAGGGTTTTGGAGGCGGTGGGCATCGAGTGTCCTCTTGTCCTGTATCGTTGGTGAAGCGGCGGCTACGTGATTGTGCAGAAATAAGCCAGCCGATCCGCGAAGGAAACCGCCTACTGCCAGAAGGAGTGGATTAGGAGTCACGATTGCGTATCGCGTTCTGCAACGGTCAGCCACAACAAGAAAGGCCGCGAGAATCCGCGGCCTTTCTTGTATTACTGCCATGCCTTAGAAGAAGCCGCGACGCTGCCACCAGCCCGCCTTTTTGGGCTTTTCCGGTTCATCAACGCTTGAAGCATCTGCCTTCGGCTCCGAACTCTTCACCACCGGATCGGAGGAGGTGATGTTGGAGGCGCGGTTGGCACGGACGGGCTTTGCTTCCGCTTCCGGTTCTGCAGGTTCTGCCGCCGACGTATCTTCTCCAAGCGCTGCATCGACCTGTGGAGCGATGGCAGTTTCGGCAACGGCTTCCGCTTCCTGTGCAACTGCGGCCATCTCCACAGTGCCTGCGGTCTCTGTTGCAGCTTCTTCGGCAGGCGCGGCTGCCGCTTTGCGGCGGCTCCTGCGGGGCTTTGCTGCCACAGGGGCGTCAGCTTCCGGTACCGAAGCGGCAACAACGGGAGCTGCATCTTGAACCTGTGGCTGTTCAGCTTCGCCGGTCGCCGGTTCGTTTCCTTCAGCGGCCGAAGCCGCAGCCGGCTCATCGCCATCGGCGGCAACGTCCTGACCATCTTCGTCCTGGCGACTGCGACGACCGCCACGCTTGCCGCGCCGGCGGCGCTTGCGACGGCCCCCTTCGTCGTTCTCCGAACCGTCCTCAGACGAATCGCGTGCTTCGACGTCGTCGCCTTCATCGTCGCCGTCTTCACCATCCTCACCAGAGGACGAGCCATTATCCTGATCGCCGTGTTCTAGGCCCACGCCTTCGGCGCGGTCACCGTTGCGGTTGCGGCGGCGACGGCGGCGTTTGCGCTTGCGACCATTTTGGTCATCGCCCTGCGCGGCGGGAGCGGTTGGGGAGGCAGCGGTGGATTCGGCGGAATCGCTGATGTCGTCCTCGTCCTGGTCCTCTTCCTCGATGATGATGTCATCATCTTCGTCTTCGTCCACGGGCAGCGCCGCAAACTGCATGAGGCTTTCGATCTTGATCGGGTTTTCCACCGGCTCGCCGCGATCGATCGCAAAATGACTGGAGCCGATGCCGTGGTCTGATTCGATGAAGATCGAGACGCCGAAGCGGTTTTCGTAGTCCACCACCGAGTTGCGCTTGTGGTTGAGCAGGTAAAGCGCGATCTCCGGCGTCGTGCGCACGCTGATGTCGTGCGTGGTGTTCTTCAACAGGTACTCCTCGATGCCGCGCAAGACATGCAGCGCGATAGAGGATTGCGAACGGACATGGCCCGTGCCGCCGCAATGCGAGCATACCTGCGTCGTCGATTCAAGAACGGAAGCGCGGATACGCTGGCGCGACATCTCCAGAAGACCGAAATGAGAGATGCGTCCGACCTGGATACGGGCCCGGTCGTTCTTCAGGCAATCCTTCAACTTCTTCTCGACAGCGCGGTTGTTGCGCTTTTCTTCCATGTCGATGAAGTCGATGACGATCAGTCCGGCAAGGTCGCGCAGGCGAAGCTGGCGTGCCACTTCCTCTGCAGCTTCCAGGTTGGTCTGCAGCGCCGTGTCTTCGATCGAGTGTTCGCGGGTCGAACGACCCGAGTTCACGTCGATTGCAACCAGTGCTTCCGTCTGGTTCATGATCAGGTAGCCGCCAGACTTCAGCGTCACCTGCGGCTGCAGCATGCGGTCTAGCTGCGCCTCGATACCGGAGCGCGAAAAGATCGGGTGGATGTCGCGATAAGGCTGAACCACCTTGGCGTGGCTCGGCATCAGCATCTTCATGAAGTCTTTCGCTTCACGATAGCCTTCTTCGCCGGCAACAATGATTTCCGAGATGTCCTTGTTGTAGAGATCGCGAATGGAACGCTTGATCAGCGAGCCTTCTTCATAAACGAGGCAAGGCGCGGTGGAGGCAAGTGTGAGTGTGCGGACATTCTCCCACAGGCGCATCAGGTATTCAAAGTCGCGCTTGATCTCGACGCGTGTGCGGTTGGCACCGGCGGTGCGAAGAATAACGCCCATTCCCTGCGGTACATCGAGTTCACGCGCCACTTCCTTGAGACGCTTGCGGTCCTGCGGCTGAGTGATCTTGCGGGAAATGCCGCCGCCCCGTGCGGTGTTCGGCATCAGAACCGAATAGCGGCCGGCAAGCGAAAGGTAAGTGGTGAGCGCTGCACCCTTATTGCCGCGTTCTTCCTTGGCAACCTGCACCAGCAGGATCTGCCGGCGCTTGATGACCTCCTGGATGCGGTACTGCTTGCGCGGCTTGCGCACGACGCGATCGGGAACCTCTTCCATGGCGTCTTCTGCGCCAACAGATTCGATCTCTTCCTTCTCGCCGTTGTCGTCATCATCGTCGTCGCTGTTGTCGCGGCGACCACGAACATCTTCAGAGATCGAATCGGTCTCGACCATTGCCGCCATTTCGCCCGGCGTGCTCTTGTCTTCGCCGTCCTCGGACGTTTCGGCCGACGCTTCAACCGCTTCGGCTTCCACGGGCTTCTTGCGCGAGCGGCTGCGGCGCGGCTTGGCCTTCGGCTTTTCGGCCTCCGCTGCCTCTTCGCCCGGGCTTGCCTCAGCAGCACCTGCCCCAGCTTCCGTTGCAGCTTCCGCTTCGGTGGGTACGACCGGCTCGCTGAAGGCGGGTTGCTCCGTGGAGCTCGGATCGACAACCGGATCGACCGCGTCGTCATCGGCGATCTTCTTCTGCTCCTCAGCCTCGGCCTGCATCAAGGCCTGACGGTCGGCAAGCGGGATCTGGTAATAGTCGGGATGGATTTCAGCGAAGGCCAGGAAGCCGTGACGATTGCCGCCGTAATCCACGAAGGCGGCCTGAAGCGAGGGCTCAACCCTCGTCACCTTCGCCAGATAGATATTGCCGCGTATCTGTTTCTTGTGCTGGGACTCGAAATCGAATTCTTCAATACGGTTGCCGCGAACAACGACTACCCGCGTCTCCTCTTCGTGAGACGCGTCGATAAGCATTTTGTCTGCCATTTAATTTCTGCTCCTCGGCGCAGCCGAGCAGGTGCAGAAAGGCCTGCCGCGAGGACAGGCCTTTCATGCAAGATGGTGATTGCGCCGGAAAAAAGGGTTCTTCTTGAACCGTGTTGCGGCGACAGCCGGACGGCTGAGGGAGCCTTTAGCTCCTTCAGTATATCCAGGTTCTGAAACGCGTGCCGCGACATGAATGTCCAAACGAGAACGACGATATCTTAGGCTCGAGGGCCCGGTGGAGGTGCTCCTTAGGAGCGTGGGTGGCATGCCACCCGGTATGTGCCCGGCCAACGCCGGATGTGATCGGTATCAGGAGTAAAGTGTATAGACGGCGGATGAACTGTCCGGTCTCGGCGCCAGTCTTGTAGCTGGCCGGCCTACCGGAAGACTATCCCGTCAACACCTTAGTCCTCATTCGCTTTGTATGGTTTCTGCGGCATAATAGCAAGGGGAAAGCCCCTACCGCCATATTGTCGATAGATTTAAGACGCTACTGGAACCCGTTGATTCGCTTGGCTCGATGCCGAGGTCGTGCAGGATCGCATTGAGTTGAAAAGCAGATGGTGGGGCAGGGTTGTCGGCAGCTAGGGCACTAAGAATGGGGAGCGCGACGGAAAGGTTCGCACTGTTAGCGCGCCTTCGCGACCGAATCATGCATGCAGCTCTTTTTCTTCTTTCGACACTGGCCGTGCTTCAGCCGGTAGGCGTCGAGGCGGCTGCTGATAAGCCACTGCTCGCATTCGCGGCCCGGATCGCCGGCGACGATGCCCGAACCCGCATTGTCATAGATTTCGATGAAAAGCCCGAGTTTTCGCTTCACTACGTCTCGGCACCGGAGCGGGTGGTGGTCGACCTGCCAGCAACCGCATTCGGATTTGCCGCTGAGGATCTCACTGCCCGAGGGATCTTTAGCGATATCCGCTACGGAACCATGGATGAGAGCAGCGCCCGGATCGTGCTGACGGCGAAGCGGCCGGTGCGGTTGAGCCTTGCCGAGGTTCAGGAAGCAGACAACGGCGCATATCGGCTCGTTCTCGATGCCGAGATGGCCAGCGCGGAAGTCTTTGAGAGCCTGGTCCGCAAGCAGAACTGGGCTCCTGAACAGTCACAGGCGGTCGCAGCCCCGCCGGCATCGGCCAATGATCAGTTTGTTGTTGCTATCGATGCCGGTCATGGCGGCATCGATGCAGGCGCAACGGGTACGGAAACGAAGACCCCGGAGAAAGTCATCACGCTCTCGTTTGCCAAGAAGATCGTGGAGCAGTTGAACGCCAAGCACGGCATCAAGGCGGTGTTGACGCGTGACGACGACGTGTTTCTGTCGCTATCAGAGCGGGTGACCCTGGCACGCCAGGCCAATGCAGATCTGTTTATTTCACTTCATGCCGACACGCTTCGCCAGCGCGATATTCGCGGCGCCACCGTTTACACGCTGTCCGACCGGGCGTCTGACCGTATGGCTGAAAGTCTCGCCGCCCGCGAAAATCTCTCCGATCAGTTGGCAGGCGTTAGCCTGACGGAGGGGCCTCCGGAAGTGACCGATATTTTGCTGGACCTGACCCGTCGTGAGACGCAGGCCTTTTCGATCGCGCTCGCGCGCAACCTGATTGCATCCTTTGAAGGGCAGGTTGGGCTGATCAACAATGCCCACCGCTATGCCGGCTTTCAGGTCCTGCGAGCGCCCGACATCCCATCGGTGCTCTTGGAGCTCGGATTCCTCTCCAACCCGGAGGATGAGAAGCTGCTTCTGGATGATGCCTGGCGCGATAAGGTCAGCAAGCTGCTGGTCGATTCTATCGAGCGTTACAAGAACCTCGCCTTTGCGAATGGGGGCTAAGCGAGGTTGCCTCCACGCCACACCTTGAGTGTAATCACGGGGGCGGCACAAGCAGTGTTCTGAAGATAACCTGGAGGCCCTATTTTCCTCACATTCGAACCGTTAGTCGCGGCATCAATGATGTGCGACTCGGCGCGCGGCAACCTTGGCGTCTTGCGCTGGGATATCCGCCGTGCAAAACCCGACCAATCGTGCAATGGTGTGAAAAGCACCGAATTTTAGCCGAACGGTAGCTTCGACATGATCAGACTTATTGGGTATTTCTTTGGACTGGTATGCGTCCTGTTTTTGGGCGTTGCCGGCGTCGTCGCGGTCTATCTCGCCGGCGTATCCAGAGATCTGCCGAACTATGAAGTCTTGAACTCGTACGAGCCGCCGGTGGCAACCCGTGTGCATGCGGGCAACGGTGCCTTGATGGCCGAGTATGCCCGCGAGCGCCGCCTTTTCTTGCCGATCCAGGCGATCCCGGACCGCGTCAAGGCGGCTTTCCTTTCTGCCGAAGACAAGAATTTCTACAACCATCCCGGCATCGATCCTGCCGGTCTGGCGCGCGCGGTGGTCAATAATTTCCAGAACCTCGGCTCCGGACGGCGGCCGGAAGGCGCCTCTACGATCACCCAGCAGGTGGCGAAGAACTTCCTGCTTTCAAATGACCAGACGATCGACCGAAAGGTGAAGGAAGCCATTCTCTCCTTCCGAATCGAGCAGACCTATTCCAAGGACAAGATCCTTGAGCTCTACCTGAACGAGATTTTCTTCGGCCTCAATTCCTACGGTATCGCGGGTGCCGCCCTGACATATTTCGACAAGTCAGTGACCGAGCTTACCATTGCCGAATCCGCCTATCTCGCTGCGCTCCCCAAGGGACCCAATAACTATCATCCATACCGCCGCGAGGCGGCAGCGATCGAACGCCGGAATTGGGTGGTCGATCGGATGGCGGAGAACGGCTACATCACCCAAAGTGACGCCGATGAGGCAAAGAAGCAACCGCTCGGCGTGAAGCAGCGGCGGGGTGGGGCGCATCTTTTCGCTTCCGAGTATTTCGCTGAGGCCGTGCGGCGCCAGATCATGGAAAAGTACGGTGACGACGCTCTTTACGGGGGTGGATTGTCCGTGCGCACCTCGCTCGATCCCGACCTTCAGGTTCTCGCACGCCAGGCGCTCCACAAGGGGCTGGTGGATTATGATGAGCGGCGTGGCTTCCATGGGCCTATTGCGAAGATCAGCGTCGCTGGCGATTGGGGGCCGGAGCTCAGCAAGTTACCCTCGTTGAGAGATGTGCCGGAATGGCAGCTTGCCGTCGTCATTGCCGTATCCGGCAAAGAGGTTGATATCGGCCTGCAGCCGGCCACCGATGGCGGCGGCCAGGTTGAGGAGCCGCGAAAGACGGGTCTCATCAAGGCCGACAACATGAAGTGGGCCTACCGCGACGCCAAGGGCGAGCGCAAGACTGCGAAGTCGCCGGAGGGCGTGCTGGAAGCTGGCGACGTCGTTTATGTGGAGGCGCTCGCCGATCAGGAGGGCCAATACCGTCTTCGCCAGCCCCCGAAGGTACAAGGCGGCTTTGTCGCGATGGATCCCAATACCGGCCGCGTGCTCGCCATGGCGGGCGGCTTCTCCTATAGCCAGTCGGAATTCAACCGTGCCACGCAGGCAATGCGCCAGCCTGGCTCCTCCTTCAAGCCCTTCGTCTACGCAGCGGCTCTCGACAACGGCTATACGCCGGCCTCGGTGATTCTCGATGCGCCGATCGAAATGGTGTCGGGTGGCCAGGTTTGGCGTCCGGAAAACTACGGCGGCGGGTCGGCCGGTCCGCAAACGCTCCGTCTCGGTATCGAGAAGTCGCGTAACCAGATGACGGTGCGTCTGGCTCAGGACATGGGGATGGAACTGGTTGCCGAATACGCCGAGCGCTTCGGCATCTATGACAAGATGCTCCCGGTTGTTGCCATGTCGCTGGGTTCCGGCGAGACGACGGTTTTGCGCATGGTGTCAGCCTATGCCGTCATCGCGAATGGCGGCAAGCAGATCAAGCCGACGGTGATCGACCGGATTCAGGACCGCTACGGCAACACGATTTTCCGTCACGAGGAACGCACCTGCGACGGTTGCAATGCCACCGCTTGGACCGGCCAGGACGAACCTGTCCTCGTGGACAATCGCGAGCAGGTGCTCGACCCGATGACGGCCTACCAGATCACCTCGATGATGGAAGGCGTCGTCAAGCGCGGGACTGCAGCAGGCAAGATCAACATCACCGACCGTCCGGTGGCCGGAAAGACCGGCACGACCAATGACGAGAAAGATGCTTGGTTTGTTGGCTACACGCCAAACCTCGTCGCAGGCGTTTATATCGGTTATGATACGCCCGCGCCGCTTGGCCGTGGCGGTACAGGTAGTTCGCTGGCAGCCCCCATCTTTGCCGATTTCATGGAAAAAGCGGTGAAGCGCCTGCCAGCCGAGCAATTTCATGTGCCAGAAGGCATGCAGTTCATCCCGGTTAACCGTGCAACAGGCATGATGGCTTTCGAGGGTGAGCCGGATATGATCGTCGAAGCCTTCAAGCCAGGCACGGGTCCGGCCGACGTCTTTGCGGTTATCGGCGACACCGAATACCTGCCGCCCGAGCAGATTCTCGAGACCTCCCCACAGGCCCAGCAGGCCGTGACCTCCGGCGCTGCCGGACTGTTCTGATCCGGCAGTGCGGTCGCCGCTTCAGTCTTTACATCCGGTGCCGGCGCCCTTATGTCGGCCCGGTCTTCCATCTTTGCGAGTTTGAGAAAGAGAGCCATGCGGGCTGAAATCATTGGTGTAGTCGACGAAATCAAGCAGGCCATAAGCCTGCTGAGGAGGCATCTTTGACTGGGACCAGGCGGTAAGACGACTGGACTGGTTGAACAACAAGGCTGAAGATCCCAACCTCTGGAATGATCCCTCGGAAGCGCAGAAGCTGATGCGCGAGCGCCAGCAGCTCGACGACAGCATTGGAGGCGTCAGGCGTCTCGAACAGCAGCTGAACGACAATATCGAGCTCATCGAAATGGGCGAGGAAGAAGGCGACGAAGGCATCGTCAAGGATGCTGAGGACGCCTTGAAGGCGCTGAAGATCGAATCCGACCGCCGCCAGGTCGAGGCGATGCTGTCCGGAGAGGCCGATTCCAACGACACCTATCTCGAAGTCCATTCCGGTGCCGGCGGCACCGAATCTCAGGACTGGGCCAACATGCTGTTGCGCATGTATATCCGCTGGGCCGAAAAGCAGGGCTTCAAGGTTGAGGTGCTGGAAGTTCATGACGGTGAAGAGGCCGGCATCAAGTCGGCCACGATCCTCGTCAAGGGCCACAATGCCTATGGCTGGCTGAAGACGGAATCAGGTGTGCACCGTCTGGTGCGAATCTCGCCCTATGACAGCAATGCCCGCCGTCACACCTCGTTCTCGTCGACTTGGGTCTATCCGGTCGTCGATGATTCGATTAACGTCGACGTCAACGAAAGCGACTGCCGCATCGACACCTACCGGTCTTCAGGGGCAGGTGGTCAGCACGTCAACACGACCGACTCGGCCGTGCGCATTACCCACATTCCGACCGGCATCGTCGTCGCTTGCCAGCAGGAACGCTCGCAGCACAAGAACCGTGCCAAGGCATGGGACATGCTGCGCGCGCGTCTCTACGAGGCAGAGCTGAAGAAGCGTGAGGAGGCGGCCAATGCGGAAGCTGCATCCAAGACCGACATTGGCTGGGGCCACCAGATCCGATCCTACGTCCTTCAGCCCTATCAGCTGGTGAAGGATCTGCGGACCGGCGTGGAAAGCACGGCACCCGACGATGTCCTGAATGGCGAGCTCAACCCTTTCATGGAAGCGGCGCTGGCGCATCGCATCAGCGGCAAGGCAGACGCGGACATCGCCGACGTCGACTAGCGACCACAACGCACGACAAGTTCATCAAGCGGCCGCCATGTGCGGCCGCTTTTGGTTTCAGGTGCTGGAGCTGAGAGGCGAGGGCAGGCGCCCAAAACCTTCAGAGCGCCCAGGCATCAGTTGTTGAACTGTTCAGCGAGGATCCGGTCCGACCAGGAGTGATCGCGATCGGAGAGAATGCGGGCGGTCATCTCCTCCGACTGCTCGATCTGCACGTGCAGCACCGACTTCACCTCCGTGTTGTCGGCGACAGCATTTGCGGGTCTCTTGTCAGCCTCCAGAATCTCGATGTCGACGCGCACGCGGTTCGGCAGGAGAGCACCCCGCCATCGGCGGGGGCGAAAGGCACTGACCGGCGTCATGGCGAGGAGAGGTGCCTCAAGCGGCAGGATCGGCCCATGAGCGGAAAGATTGTAGGCAGTCGAGCCGGCCGGAGTTGCGATCATCAGTCCGTCGCAGATCAGCTCCTCCAGCTGGACACGGCCATCAATCTCCACCCTCAGTTTCGCGGCCTGGTATGACTGTCGAAACAGGTAGACCTCGTTGATGGCAAGGGCGATGGAACTGGTCCCATCTGCGTTGGTGGTTTTCATCTGCAGAGGATGCAGCACGTTCTCCAGCGCCGCCTCGATGCGTTCCGGCAGCCGTTCGGTCCGGTAGTCGTTCATCAGGAAGCCTACCGATCCGCAGTTCATGCCGTAGACCGCTTTGCCGGAGCTCATCGTCTCATGCAGCGTCTGCAGCATGAAGCCGTCGCCCCCAAGCGCCACGATGACGTCAGCCTCCTCCACCGGCACATGGCCGTAGAGGCGGACCAACTTTTCTTGCGCGGCAAGTGCCTCTGGGGCAGAGGATGCGCTGAACGACAGTGACTTGGGTAGGCTCGACATGTCATGCCTCATTGGAATGGGCTTACCTAGACAACAAAACCGTTTGGCGACAAGGGCTTTGCGCCGAGGATCGGCAGCTGCCACTCCCAAAGGTATGCTATATTTGACGATGAACGAGGCGATTTCCTCTTTACAGGGGACCAGAATCTGCTAACTCAGCGTCACCAAATTGCCCTTGTAGCTCAGTTGGTAGAGCACCTGATTTGTAATCAGGGGGTCGCGAGTTCGAACCTTGCCGGGGGCACCATTTCTTCTCGATATCTACGAGAATTTGTCAGTGCGCATCCCGTATCGCGCAGCTGCCGATATGGTGCCAGCGTGTTTCGCGACTATTGGCATCGATAAC
>CAYNED010000052.1:0-13063 GCA_964396135.1 uncultured Neorhizobium sp. | reverse complement strand
GTGACGCCCGACATGGCAACAACCGAACCGTCGGGATCCATCCGCACGGTGCAGCCGTCCTGTGCGGAAATGCGCGCGCCGCCGATGCCGTACATGAATGGGCTCGGATTGGTCAGTTCGATGAAACTTGCAAAGCCGATGCCTCGATAAATGCCCCTGGCGCGAAGGGCGGCTTGATCCGCGCGTAACGCCTCGTAGTCAATCAAGGAGATAAGCTTGTCGAGGCTCTTGTGGTGTGACAGGCCCTCGAACCGCATATTGGCGGCGGATGTGTAGGGATAGGCGTTGTCGGGGACGAGGTTGCGCCGACGGATCTCGACGGGATCAAGACCGAGCGCTTCTGCAGCCAAGTCCACAAGACCTTCGGTGACGGCGGTCGCGATCGGGTGTCCCACGGCGCGGTACTGGCAAGTCGGCGCCTTATTCTGCAAGACGACGGTCGTGCGAGCGCGATAGGTCTGAAAATCATATGGCCCACCACACAGGTTGACGACCTGATTACCCTCTATCGCACTCGTGCGAGGATAGACTGAATAAGGGCCAATGCCGGTCAGATCATCGATGTCGAGGGCGAGGATCTTGCCGTTTTTGTCAACCGCGATGCGCCCATCAATCTCATGGTCGCGAGCGTGGATATCGGATGCGAAGGATTCGAGCCTATCTGCGACGAATTTAACTGGACGGCCCATCATCTTGGCAATCGCTGCCGTTGCGACTTCGTCGGGATAGACATGGACCTTGATACCGAAGGAGCCACCCACGTCTCCGCAGATGACGCGCACCTTGGCCTCGGGAATATCGAGATGCTGGGCGAACACCGTTTGCATCATGTGCGGCGCCTGCGTCGAATGATAGACAGTAAGCTGGCCTTCAGAGCGACTGTAATCTGCCAGAATTGAGCGCGGCTCCAGACAGACGCCTGTGTGGCGTCCCGTCTTGAAGCGCGCTTTGATCACCTTGTGCGCCGATGCAAACGCCGCGTCGATCTCACCCTTCTCGTGAAGGCGCTGAAAGGTAAGATTGTCGCCGAGCGCTGGATGAATGAGCGGCGTGGCGGCGTCGAGCGCGGTACGCATATCGACCACGGCGGGCAGCGGATCGAGTTCGACAATGATGGCGCTCAATCCGTCTTCGGCCGCAGCGCGGCTGTCGGCGACGACGGCGGCGATCGGCTCGCCCACCCATGTCGCCTGCTCGACAGCGACAGCATGCTGCGGCGCGGACTTGATCCCCTTAAGATGCGCAAGCACCGCGACCCAAGGTGTGCAGACCGCTGCGATATCGGAGCCGGTAAACACCTTTAGAACGCCAGGCACGTCGAGAGCGGCTGATATGTCGATCGCGCCAACCTTGGCGCGCGCGTGCGGACTGCGTAGGAACGCGACATGAACCATGCGCGGCAAGACCACATCGTCGACGTACCGTCCCGCACCGGCGACAAGTCTACCGGCGTTTGGACGCGGGACGGAGCGGCCGATATAGGAGTTTGGCCGGTTGGGATCTCCAAACTGGATGGTCATTCGGCGACTTCCTTCTGAGCATGTGCCGCCGCGCCGCGCCGCTTGGCGGCCGTCACTTCAACCGCGTCGACGATCGCCTCATAGCCTGTGCAACGGCAATAATTGCCGGAAATGTGCTCGCGAATGTGAGCGCGATCGAGGGAGGAGCTGGCATCAAGCAATTCAGCGGCGGTTAGCAGCATGCCGGGCGTACAAAATCCGCATTGCAGCGCATTGCGGGCAACAAACGCTTCCTGCAGATCGGCGATCTCGCCGATCTCCGTCACGCCCTCGATGGTCCAGACCTCTGCCCCGTCAAGCTGAATAGCCAGCATCAGGCAGCCGCGCACGATCGTCCCGTCGACGCGCACCGTGCAAGCGCCGCACACACCCTGTTCGCACCCGGCATGAGAGCCGGTCAGTCCGAGGTCAAGACGGAGAAAATCAATCAGATGGCGACGCGCATCGACGGCGCGACGGACGCGCTCGCCATTGACGTTCAGTGAGATCTCGATGCTGTGATTGTAATCGACTGTCATGGATCTTGTCCTATCTCTACGCGGCGGCGCCGGCTTGGGCGTCGCCCGAGAGCATGCGCTTGAGGAGCACGCGCGAGATGTGCTTGCGATAGCCCGCCGAGCCGTGAACATCGGCAGGCGGATCGAGGTCGTCCTCAAGAGCAATCGCTGCGTCTTCAACCGAGCCGCCGTTGGCCAGAACCTTCATTGCCGCGCGCGCGATGACCGGGGCATCGCCGACCCCGAAATAGACGAGGCGTGGAGCATCGGTCGAGCCGGCAATGGCAAGTCCAGCGATAGCATAGTCGCCGGAGCGGCGTACCAGCTCCGATATCATCTGTCGTTCGCCTGCCCCAATAGTAGGAACCTCGATTGCGACCAACAGCTCGTCCTCACGCCGCGCCGTCTCGAACATTCCGAGGAAAAATTCGGACGCTTTAACGCGGCGTTCGCCAGTCATGGATGCCAACACAATCGTTGCATCGAGAGCAACGACACAGGCCGGAAGCTCCGCGGCCGGATCGGCATTGGCAATCGAGCCACCGATCGTGCCACGCGTGCGAATGGCAGCATGGGCAATAAGGGGAGCAGCCTCTGCAAGGATCGGGACGAGGTGGGCGATGGTTGTTGAGGCGGCGAGTTCGCAATGGCGTGTCAGCGCGCCGATACGGACGACATCTCCGTTCTGCGAGATGCCGCGCAACTCATCTATTGCATTGATGTCAACGAGATTTGGACTTTCCAATAGTCGCAGATTGAGCGAAGCGATCAGGCTCTGTCCGCCGGCCAACACCTTTGCTTCGCCATCGCCTGCGGCGAGGAGACCGAGCGCATGCGCCAGACTGGTGGCGCGCACATATCCTATCGGTGACGGCTTCATGATCCCTCCTCCTTAAGGCCCCGCCGACGGCAATCGTCGGCTTTGCCCGAACGCACCGACAGGTCGGCTCCTCATTGCGTTCTTATTGATCAAATGATTTATTAAGAATCGCTGCTTGGCAAGCGCTTTCTTGTGCCGTTTTGCTTAGGCCTGTATGAGGCGCCATCGAGGGAGGATGGCTCATGGGGCAAAGCATAGGGAGTGAGCGGAGGCGTCTTGCGCCGGACGAACGGCGTCAGATGATCATCGAGGCAGCCGTTACGTTCTTCTCACAAGTGGGCCTGGATGGGACTACGCGCGAGCTTTCGCAGCGCCTAGGAGTTACCCAGTCCTTAATCTACAACTATTTCACGTCGAAGGCAGGCCTTGTCGAAGCCGTGTTTGAGAAGGTCTATCTCGACCGGCTGTCGCCCGACTGGCCCCTTCTAATTGCCGACCGTTCATTGCCGGTGCGCGAGCGCGCAAGGCGGTTTTATGCCGAGTACACGCAAGCGATCTTCACCTATGAGTGGATGCGTATCTTCATGTTCTCAGGGCTTGCTGGCGCCGAACTCAACAGGCGGTATCTTGGCCACCTGTCCAAGTTGATTCTCGAACCGCTCTGCGCCGAAATGGCAGCGTCCGCGCGTGGTTCACGGGATCCGCAGATGGAGGACATCTGGAACCTTCACGGAGGGATCGTCTATATCGGCATTCGAAAATACGTTTATTGCGTGCCGACGCCTGATGAATGCCTTCCGGCTGTCAACGCTGCCATCGATCGCTTCTGTGATAGTTTCCAGATCGAGATGAAGTTTTAGCTGCTTCAGACCGAGCTGCAGTGGGATCCACGCCGATGCTTCCTCAAGGTGGTTTGCGCCGGCTGCTCTTCGAGCTGCAATGCTGTTCGTGATAAGTGCTCACGGCGAAGCAATCGAGAGGTTGATCTCGCGGGCTCAGGCAGGGCGATGCGTCTTACGCCACCTGCTCAGCCGGGGTGACTCGTTGGGGATTGGAGCCCGCTGATAGCGGTGACGCCGAAGGATGACTCCTTGCCCGATCGGCGGCAGGGGCGACTAACTTGTAACGGATAAATTATTCGGCTTTCCGGTCACGACTGCGTTGAAGTCAGCGAAGAACTGCTGTGCCAATTTGCGGGAGGCAGAATCGATCAAACGAGAACCCATCTGCGCCAGCTTGCCTCCCACCTGGGCCTTAGCGGAGTACCTCAAGATGGTTTCATCGCCGTCCTCCAGCAGCACCACGTTTGCTGCACCCTTGCCAAAGCCGGCGATGCCGCCCTTGCCTTCTCCAGAGATGGTGTAGCTCTCCGGGGCGTTGATGTTGGACAGGGTGATCTCGCCCTTGAAGCTTGCCGCAACCGGACCGATCTTGATTCGAACGGCTGTTACCAGATCGGTAGGCGAAAGCATTTCTAGGCTTTGACAGCCCGGAACACACTGCCTGAGGACCTCTGGATCGTTCAAGGCATTCCACACCACGTCGCGCGGCGCTGCAATGCGCTCTTCACCATCGATATCCATACTGACCTCCTCTAAATCGGTGCGGAGGGTACGTCAGGGGAAAGGACTTTGCCAAGTGGCTCGGGGCAATTTGCAGCGGTCGACGCCTAATGCGTGCGATGAACGGAGGTCATGGCCTGTAACGGCAGGCGCGACTGCTCTCGGAAACCCGCCAGTTTGTCGCCCTGCAACGTCCGCGTTCTGGACCCAGGCGACGTAATGCGGCGGGGCAATGTCTGCTCTTGGGCAGAAAAGACGACCACCTCTACGACCGGTTTGCGGGCGCGAAGCCGTCGTTGAGCGTGAACCGCAGAGGGCATCCAGTCAGCTGCCTGGCCCGCGTCTTCGCCTTCATGGGATACGAACCGGGACCCGCCATTACTTCGGATGTATGCCGGCAGATAAACGAGGCAAAATTAAACACGTGGTCTGGTTGGAACGTCCGGTAGGGGGCCGTCTCCTGACTGTCCGGTTCTGGGCGAGAAAACGGTAAAATGCCGTTCAATAGACATCCATGTTTTAACAAGCCCACGAGCGCCGCGATTCGCGTAGAAATGCGCTCACCGGAACTCCAGCGCCTGTATGATCTGTGGGCGAGCCGGCGCGAGACAGACACGCGTCCGGCTCCATGCACTTTTGGAATGCTACCGCAACTCTCTCGTAATGAGCGTCTCCAGCGCCCGCACCGCCAGCGGATAACCCTCTGCACCCAAACCGGCCATGACCGTGGTGGCTGTCATCGAGACGTAGGAGCGGTGGTAGATCGACTCCCGGCGATGGACATTGCTGATGTGGAACTCGATGATCGGGCCCTTGAACATCTTGAGTGCATCCAGAAGCGCCAACGATGTGAAGGTGAAGGCTGCGGGATTGATGATGATGCCATCGCCTTCGTCAATCGCCTCATGCACCCATTCGATCAACCGCTCCTCGCTGTTTGTCTGGCGAAACTCTACGGGGCGGTCACCCGCCGCTTCGCGGCACCAAGCCTCGACCTCAGCGAGCGTCGTACTTCCATAGATCTCCGGCTCGCGCTTGCCGAGGCGGTTCAGGTTCGGGCCGTTGAGGATGTAGATCGGCTTCATGGTTTCTCCTGTTACCCTTGATAGCCCAGCAGCCTCGGCAGCCACAGAACGCTGTCCGGCACGAAGGTGATGATGACGAGCGAAAGAACCATCCAGAAGAGGAACGGGAGCGCATCGCGGATGATGTCACGGACCGGGCTTCCGGAGATGTTGGTCATGATGAACAGCAGCAGGCCATAAGGCGGCGTGACCAGGCCCAGCATGATGTTGACCACGACCACGACCCCGAAGTGGACGAGATCAATCCCCAGCGCCTGCGCCGTCGGAATGAAGACCGGCACGATGATGAGCAGGATCGCCGTGCCTTCCAGCACGCACCCGAGCAACAACAGGATGATGTTGACGAGGATCAGGAACCCGGTTGGCGAAAGATCCATGCTCGTCAGCATGATCCTCAGGCTGTCGGGGATGTTCTCGATCGTAACGACATAGTTGAAGACCAGCGCGCCGGCGATCAGCATGCCAATAGACGCCGAGGACTTCGCGCTGGTGTAGAGCGAGCCGTAGAAGTCCTTCAAGGTGATGCTGCGGTACAGCACGACGGAGATAACCAATGCATAGGCGGCAGCGATGGCGGCGGCCTCGGTCGGCGTCGTGATGCCGGTATAGATGCAGCCGAGCAGGACCACCGGCATCATGAGGGCAGGGAATGCCCGGATCGTGATGCGCGGGATCTCCCGGATCGGCACCGGTTCCTCGACCGGGAAGTTCTTGCGGCGCGCGGTGATCGCCACCTGCATCATCTGCAGCCCCGCCATCAAGAGGCCGGGAACCATGCCTGCGAGGAAGAGGTAGCCGATCGAGGCATCCGACACGAGCGCATAGATGATCATCGGGATCGAGGGCGGAATGATCGGGCCTATGACCGAGGTCACCGCCGTCAGAGCGGCAGCGTAGCTCGGCGTATAGCGTCCCTCTTTGGTCATCATGTTCTGCATCATCCGCCCGCTCCCGGCGGCGTCTGCAATGGCCGAGCCCGACATGCCGGCAAAGATGATGCTCTGGACGATATTGACCTGTGCAAGGCCTCCGCGGAAGCGCCCGACCAGGACGTTGCAGAAGGTCAACAGGCGCTCCGTCATCGAGCCGACATTCATGAACTCCGCCGCAAGGATGAAGAGCGGGACGGCCAGAATGACGTAGTTGGAGTACATGCCGTTGAGAAACTGCTCAGCAACGATCCCCATGTCCGCACCTACCAGGAACAGGTAGAGCGTCGAACCGGCCAGCATGGCGAGCCCGATTGGCAGGCCGAGAAACGCAAGAATAGTGATGATGACGATCGAGATCGAGAAAGGGCTTGCGAGGTTCATACGCCCGAACCCGCCTTGGTTGGGTCGAAGGCTTCGGGCGCCTGGCCACGGATGGCCTGGATGCCGAGCCAGATGTAACGGATCATCATGGCCACGACGAAGACCACGTAGATGGAGTAGAGGTAATCGAAGCGGATCTTGAGGTAGGCGGTGCTCTCGACCTTCATGAAGGTGACGTAGTCGAAGATTGCCGGCAGCGAGACGCCGAACAGAAAGACGAGGGCCACGGCGCAAACAGCCTGCATGACCCGACGGCTTTTGTCTCCAGCCCCGCCCCAGATAAGGTCGAAGCGGATTTCATCAACTTCCCTGATCACGAATGCCGAGCCGAACAGGACGAGCCAGATCCACAGAGCGACGCTGACCTCATGGGTCCAGCCGATCGACAGGTTGAGGACATAGCGGAAGATTATCTGCAGAATGAAGACGACAAACATCGCCAGCAGCATCAGGCAGAGAATGTTCTCCGCTCGCCGCCTCAGCCAATGGCCGGCGGCTGCAAGGTTTTGCGTCATCACGTGTCTCCTCCCCCAAAGGAGGCGCGCCAGTTGACCAGCGCGCCTTCACAGTCATGGCCTATCGGGCCAAGCTGATCTTACATTCCGGCGACTTTCTCGATAACGCCTTCCGGCCAAGACTTCGCCAGTTCCGAATTCAGGTACTTCTCCTGCGCAAACTTGCGAAACGCCTCCTGATCCGGCTCGTAGATTTCGAGGCCAGCGGCCTTGAACTCGTCAATAAGCGTCTTTTCCTGAGCGACGTGTTGATCCTCGCTCCACTTCATGGCCTCGTCGGCGGCTGCCTGGAAGGCCTGCTGCTGTTCTGGCGACATCTCGTCCCAGACGCTCTTGGAGATGACGAGCAAGTCGTACCCGATGAGGTGCGAAGTCAGCACGACCTGGGACATCACCTCGTAGAACTTCATGTTCTTGACGTTCGGCAGCGGGTTGTCCTGACCGTCAATCGCACCCGTCTGAAGCGCCGTGTAGACCTCTGCATAGGCGACCGGCACGGGGTTCGCACCAATGGCCTCACCCAGGAATTGCCAGGCATCGCCGCCTGGCATGCGCAGTTTGATGCCAGCCATGTCTGCGGGCGTGTTGATCTTCTTCTCCGGCTTTAGTCCGACATGGCGCGCGCCGAAATAGGTTGGGCCCAGGATATGGATCCCCAGTTGGTCCTCAGCCATCTTCTTGAACTCGACACCCGTCTCGCTCTTGAAGAACTTCGAAACATGGGCGGCATCACGGAAGAGATAGGCAGAGGTCAGCACCGACCACTCCGGAATCTGCTTGGAGATGTCCTGGGGCGCGACATTGCCCATCTGCAAGTTGCCGCGCTGGATAGCGACGAGCTCGGTTCCCTGCTTAAAGAGGTTGCCGCCGTAGTAGGGCTCCAGCTTGAAGTTCTCGCTGATCCCGTCTGCCAGCTTCTTGGTCATCTCAGCGCGGATGTCCTGCTCAGAGAACACGGCCGAGAATTTGAGAGTTGGCTTGTCCTGCGCGAGCGCGGGAACGGTGAAAGCGGCTGCAGCTAACATCGTTGCGCCGATGAGATATCGGCGAGTGAGATTGAAGTTCATGTTTTCTCCTCCTTAGGTTTTTAAATCATCCGAAGGGCCGGATGACCTCCTCATCCATCGCCGTTCCTCTACGGCCGCGACTTCGGTCACAATGTACGTAACAGTACGTTTAGTCAATCTTCAGCCGTCAGCATGACGGAAAGCAAAAACGAGTCAATAAGTTTTGCCATACATTTTTTAAATCATCTGGTGTATCTCTGACTACATGGCAGATAGAAACCTTGATGAGAAAAGAGAAACGGCTGGAGAGTCGGCCTTCCGGAGGATCCGGCAGGACCTAATTTCGGGCGCTCTCCCCCCCGGATCGAAAATCAAACTAGAACAAGCCAAAGCTCGTTACTCGGTCAGTATCTCTACGCTCAGGGAAATTCTAAGTCGCTTGGCTTCCGAGAATCTGGTGGTTGCTGAAGGGCAGCGTGGGTTCGAGGTCAGTCCCGCCTCGACGCGGGAACTTTGCGAGTTGGCGGACCTGCGCATCCTGCTGGAATGCCACGCGATTGGCCTGTCCTTCGCTGCCGGCGATCTGGATTGGGAGGGTCGTCTGGTGGCCGCGCACCACAAGCTGGCCTCCGTTGAACGGAGCCTCTTGGGCGGCGACGCCTCCAGGACCGTGGACTGGGTGCGCTACGACTGGGAGTTCCATCAGGCGCTGGTGGCAGCCTGTAATTCCGCCAGTCTGATGGCGGCCCTGTCGTCCATATTTGACCGCTTCCTGAGGTACCACCTGCTGGCGGAGAGCTTTCGTGGCCAGCCTGTGGTCGACGACCACAAGAGACTGTTCGAAATGGCAATGAGCCGGGACCACGAAGGGGCGCGTCAGATGCTGACGAAGCACGTTCAGGATGGCCTCAACCATGTGCTCAAGAGCGGCCGCATCCCCTGAACGCGACCGCTGGCACGATCAAAGCGCGTTGATCTTCTCAAGCATGCCCAGCCCCTGCTCATGGAAGAAGCCGGGCAATTCCTCCTCCTGCCTCAGATATTCCTCAGTACTCCAAGCAACGTGCGTCATGCGACCGGCACTCCCTCGGGCCTGATCTGCTTCTTCAGCGCTGCGATCCGGAAGATTGCGTTTGTAGCACCATATCCGCGGTAGCCGTCCCGCTGCACGACTTCAAAGAAGAAGCCTTCGGCGAAGGTCCCACTATAGAGTTGGAAATATTCCCCATGATCGTCGCGGTCGTAGAGGATGTTTTCCGCTTTCAGCCGCTCGGTCAGATCCGGATCGAGACCGAAGCGAGCCTCGACGTCACCGTAATAGTTCGGGGAGATGGGCAGTGTCTGAAAACCGTTCTGACGGAGCGCCTTTGCGGTGGCAAAGATGTCGCTGCTTTCAAACGCGATATGTTGGATCCCCGAACCGAACTTCTCGGCCATGAAGTGCCCAGCCAGCGTGCGCCGATTCTCCGCGCCATTCATGGTAATGCGGAGCGCGCCCTCGCCATTCTCCACGACTTGGCTGCGGACAACACCTGCCGGGTCGATGATGTCCACCATCGGGGACTTCTGCGTCTCGAAGATGGAGGTGTAGAAGAGAAGCCAGGTCAGCATTTCCTCATAGGCCACGGTTTGGGCCACATGATCGATCCTTTCGAGATGCGCATGTGCCGCCCGATCCTCGTCGCTCTCCGGCTCGAAGTCGATCTCCCACAGCCGGCCGAGGTCACTGACATCGTCGATCAGATAGATGAGGCCGCCGCCGACGCCGCGGATTGCCGGAACCTCCAGCTCACCCGGAGCGACTGACTGGTTGAACTGCTCGGCGCCAAGTGCAACTGCACGCTGAAGAGCGGCTTTGGCATCATCGACCCTGAGCGCCATCGCATAGGCAGAAGCGCCATGCACCGCATAGGCGGCGCTGGCGAAGCCTTCCTTCTCCCTGTTCACCAGTATCCGGATCTCTCCCTGCTGGTAAACGCTGACCTTCTTCGTCTTATGGACTGCGCTGCGGGCAAAGCCGAGAGCTCGCAACATGGCTTCCAGTTGCTCCGCATCCTCTTCTCCCACCGAGAACTCAATGAAGGCGACCCCCTTCACCTTCGCCCGCTCCGGCATGGAGGGAACGGGCAGTACTGCTGCCTGCGGGCGCCTGCGCACCTGGTCGCTTAGGTAAATCAGCGATCGGTGGCCATCGGCGGCGATCGCCTTCGCTGATCCGCCGCGGAACTGGTCGTTGAAGATCTCGAGCGAGAAGTAGCCGTCATAGCCGGTCTCGGCGATCGCGGCGACAAAATCTGTGACCGGAAGATCACCTTCGCCTGGCATGTTGCGGAAGTGCCGGCTCCAGTAGAGCAAATCCATTTCGATGAGAGGAGCGTCCGCCAGTTGCACGATGAAGATCTTGTCCTTCGGCACCGAGCGGATGGACCCCAAGTCGATCTTGCGCGCCAGCGAGTGGAAGCTGTCCAGGATGAGGCCGACATTGGGATGATCAGCGCGGCGCACGATCTCCCAAGCGTCGCGATGATCGAAGATGTGCTTGCCCCAGGCGAGCGCCTCATATCCCACCCTCAGGCCCCGCTTCGCCGCGCGCTCGCCAAGCTCGTGAAAGTCGGCCGCCGCACGATCAATGCCTCCAAGCGAGACCGGCGAAACATTTGAACAGACCAAAACCAGATCGGTACCGAGCTCCTGCATGATGTCGAACTTGCGTTCCGCCCGGTCGAAGGTGCGTGTTCGATGCGGCTCGGGCATGCCTTCGAAGTCGCGGAACGGCTGAAAAAGCGTGATCTCCAAGCCGATGTCACGGACCATCCGGCCGACGTCCCGAGGACTGCCATCGAACGCCAGGAAGTCGTTCTCGAAGATCTCGACGCCGTCGAACCCGGCCCTGGCGATTGCCTCCAGCTTTTCCGGGAGTTCGCCGCTGATCGATACTGTTGCGATGGACGTCCTCACCGGCGCCCTCCTGCTGCCAGCGTGGGCTTCTCGACACCACGCGTCAGGTCCGCGAAGTGCCTCAGCATGCGTTCCGCGTCAGGCTCAATGCCGGTGAAGAGTTCAAACGCCTTTACGGCTTGGAAGACGGCCATGCCACCGCCATCCCGTACTCGGCAGCCGCGGCGCGTTGCCTCTATGACCAGCTCGGTCTTAAGGGGAAAGTAGACGATTTCAGCGACCCATTGAGAGGATTGCAGAAGATCCGCAGGCAAGGGCAAGCCTGGATAGTTTTCCATGCCGGTCGGAGTGGCATGGATCATCCCAGACGCATTCGACATCGCGGCCGGCAAGTCCGTTCCGACATTGAGCTTGGCGTCCCTGAAATGCCGCTGCATGTTCTCGACCAAAGCCCACGCGCGGCTCTCCTCCTGATCGAAAATCGTGAGCGCCGTAGCCCCGGATCGCAGAATGGCAAACGCCGTCGCAGCACCTGCCCCACCGGCTCCAAGCTGAACGACGGAGGCCAAGTTGGCGCCCGGAATACCTCGGCGAAAACTCTCTGCGAACCCCCACCAGTCTGTGTTGTGACCGGTGCGCCGTCCTTCTCGCAGAACAACCGTGTTCACGGCGCCGAGTGCCGCAGCCTCTCCTGATAGATCATCGAGGAACTGCATCACCTGCTGCTTGCAAGGGTGCGTGATGTTGAGACCGCTGAAGCCTTGCCGTTCTGTGTCCGACAGGAGATCTTCTACCCGGTCGACACCACCGGGGATCTGGTCGAGGTCGAACAGCCTGTAACGGTAATCAAAACCTTGTGCCACCCCTTCTGTCATATGCATGGCTGGCGTCAGGGAGGCTTGTATCCCCTTCCCGATCAGCCCGACTTCGAAAGCTGCAATCTCGGCAGTATCCATCCGACCTCCACCGCCAGCATTGCAGATCCGCGTATCCTTCTGCCGTTGGCGCTACTCCACACGCACATTCGCCAATCGGTATAATGTACTAACCAGTCCGTGTCAATACGATCAAGTTGATGACAAGCACGAAGCTGAATATGAAGTGACGTCTGCGGGTGGGATACCCGCCCAGGGGATAGATAATCATGGTGGCAACGCCCGTCGAACGCCGAACCCGGAAGAACGATCCGGAGAAAACGAAGCAGGACATTCTCGAGGTGGCGACCGAGGAGTTCTCTGCCTATGGACTTTCCGGCGGTCGTGTCGATGCCATCGCGGAGAAGACCAAGACCTCAAAGCGGATGATCTATTACTACTTCGGCAGCAAGGAGGGGCTCTATCTTGCGGTCCTTGAGAAGGCTTACCGGAAAATCCGTTCGCTTGAGGCCGATCTCGAGCTTGCCGATATGCCACCTGTTGAAGCACTCAGGACACTTATTGCCAGTACTTTCGACCATGACGAAAACAATCCGGACTTCGTCCGCCTGGTGAGCATCGAGAACATTCACCACGCCACCCACATGAAGCAATCGTCGGAGATCGCCGACCTAAACCTCTCAATCGTCCAGACCCTCGGCGAGGTTTTGGAGCGGGGGCGCCGTGAAGGTATCTTTCGGGCAGACGTCGATGCCGTCGACCTCCACATGCTCATCAGCGCCTTCTGCTTCTTCCGGGTCTCCAACCGATATACCTTCGGCACGATCTTCCATCGCGACCTTTCGGATCCTAAGCTCTACCGCCGACACAAGCAGATGATCTCCGATGCGGTGGTCGCCTATTTGACAGAGCACCGTTCGCACGACCATCGTTGAAGGGCAGCCGATCATGCTATCTAGCGGTATAAGCTA
>CAYNED010000051.1:0-13515 GCA_964396135.1 uncultured Neorhizobium sp. | reverse complement strand
GCAATCAGCGGAATGGGCTTGCCGGTTGGCAGCAGCCGATCGCAAAGCTGCTTCTGGATCAGCCGCGCAACCTCTGTGGAGCCGGTGAACATTACGCCGCAGGTTTCCGAAGCCCCGACCAGCGCCGCACCAATTCGGCCATCCCCCGGGATGAACTGCAGCGCCGAGACGGGTACGCCTGCCTGATGCAGGATCCGAACTGCCTCTGCGGCTATCAGCGGGGTTTCCTCCGCCGGCTTGGCCAGCACCGGGTTGCCCGCAACCAGTGCCGCCGCAACCTGTCCGGTGAAAATGGCAAGCGGGAAGTTCCAGGGGCTGATGCAGACGACCGGGCCGAGCGGCTTATGCATCGGACCGAGCGTCCGCCGCGCCTGTTCCGCATAATAGCGCAGGAAGTCCACTGCCTCGCGCACTTCTGCAATGGCATTGAGCGCTGACTTCCCCGCCTCCCGCATGATCAGCCCGAGCAGGATGGGCATGCGCTCCTGCATCAGCTCCGCGGCCTTTTCCAGACGAGCGGCGCGCTCCGTTGGCGGCACCGATCCCCACTTCTCAGCCTTTTCCTTCGCGACACGCGCCGCGGCTCCTGCCTCATCCTCGGTCGCCTCGGCGACATGGCCGACGATATCGACGCTATCGGCTGGATTGGAAACCGGCCGTGCATTCCCGGCCGGCACCACCCCCTCGATCATGGGCGTTGCCGCCCAGTCCATCGCGGCACTACGCTGCAGATCTTCCGTCAAACGCGCGAGCACCAGTTCGTTGGAAAGGTCGAGTCCTTCGGAATTGGCTCGGCCCGAACCCAGAATGTCCCGCGGCAGCGCGATCTGCTCATGGCGCGCACCCGGTATCGCCATGGCAAGAACGATCTCTACCGGGTCTGCGATCAGCTCCTCGACGGAAACGGCCGGATCTGCGATCCGGTTGACGAACGAGGAGTTGGCACCGTTTTCCAGGAGCCGACGAACGAGATAGGCAAGCAGCGTCTCGTGCGTGCCGACCGGCGCATAGATCCGGCAAGGACGATCGAGCTTGTCCCGCCCCACCACCTCGTCGTAAAGCGGTTCACCCATCCCATGCAGGCACTGGAACTCGTACTTTCCCACGTGAAAGTCTGGTCCCGCCAGGTGATAGATCGTGGCAAGCGTCTGCGCATTGTGGGTGGCAAACTGCGGAAACACGACATCGGCGGCCGCCAATAGCTTGCTGGCGCAGGCGATATAGGAGACGTCCGTGTGCACCTTGCGGGTGAAAACCGGGTAGTCCTCCAGCCCGTCCAGCTGTGCACGCTTGATCTCGGCATCCCAATAGGCACCCTTGACCAGACGGACCATGATCCGGTGACCTGAGCGACGCGCAAGGTCGATGATGAAATCAAGCACGATGGGGCAACGCTTGCCATAGGCCTGGACGACGAAGCCGATGCCGTCCCAGCCATCAAGGGCCGAGTCCAGGCACAGCTCCTCCAACAGATCGAGCGACAGCTCCAGGCGATCCGCCTCTTCGGCATCAATGTTGAGGCCGATATCATAGGACTTGGCGATCAAGGCGAGAGCCTTCACCTTTGGAAGCAATTCTTCCATGATCCTGCCCGCCTGCGCACGGCTGTAGCGGGGATGAAGCGCCGAGAGCTTGATGGAGATGCCAGGCCCACCACAGACGCCGCGTCCGTCCGATGCCTTGCCGATGGCATGGATGGCGGTCTCGTAGTCGCGATAATAGCGCGCAGCGTCGGCAGCAGTCGTCGCCGCCTCTCCCAGCATGTCATAGGAGTAACGGAAGCCACGCTCTTCCAGAGGTCGTGCACGCTTCAACGCCTCGTCTATGGTCTCGCCCGTCACAAACTGCTCGCCCATCATCCGCATGGCCATGTCCACACCGCGTCGGACCACAGGCTCGCCGCACCGCGCGATCAACCGCGTCAGGGCAGCGGCAAGGCTCCGGTCGTTGACCGTCGACGTCAGCTTGCCAGTCACCACCAATCCCCAGGTGGCGGCGTTGACGAAGAGGGAGCGGCCGGCACCAAGATGGGACTTCCAGTCGCCATCGGCGATCTTGTCGCGGATGAGCGCATCGCGCGTCGCTGCATCGGGGATACGAAGCAGCGCCTCCGCCAGACACATCAGCGCCACTCCTTCCTGGCTGGAGAGCGAGTATTCGTGGACCAATCCCTCGACACCGGATCCCCGATGCTTTGCCCGAAGCGCTTCTATTAGCGCTCGCGCCGTCTTCCTCGTCTTCACGCCGATATCTTCAGGCAGGCTTGCGGCTGCAAGCAGAGGGGTCATGCAGGCGATCTCCGGCAAGCGATATGCGGCCGTTATGGCATCACGCAGCGTGCCTTGCGGGCGGAGCACCGGTGCGAAATTGGCAAAGGGAGGTCGGGCGTCGGCAGTCAGGGAAGATGAGGGAAGCTGGCTGTTCATCTGTTGGGTCCGGGAGCGTTATGGGTGTCTCATTCTACCGGTTCCTGATCTGGTAGACGGACTTTTCACCGGATGTTTGTTAGACTATTTTCCTAAAAGATGATGTGTTGACGAGCCATGAGACCATGAAGGAACCAGCAGACAGCCAGATCGACAGCTATGATCGCAAGATCCTCGAGATTGTCTCACAGGAGGGGCGCATCGCGGTGACGGAACTGGCAGGCCGCATCGGCTTGTCGAAGACCCCTTGCGCCGCCCGTTTGAAGCGCCTCGTCGACGATGGATATATCGAGGGCTTCCGTGCTGTCCTAAACCCGCAGAAGCTGGGTCTAGATCACGTGGCGTTTGCAGAAGTGACTTTGTCGGATACGCGGGAGAAGGCGCTCGCGGAGTTCAACCAGGCGGTCAGCAAGATCCGCGAGGTGGAGGAATGCCACATGATTGCCGGTCGCTTTGACTATCTTCTTAAGATCCGAACCTCCAACATCCGGCGCTATCGGGAGGTTCTGGGGGAAAAGATCTCGAGCCTGCCCCACGTCGCGAGCACGTCAACATCGGTGGCCATGCAGTCGGTGAAAGAGAAATAGTTTCCGCAACCAGAATGCGGCCGCTCTCGCTGAGCTGGTTAAAGGAGGGTCCGGTCTAAGAATCCAGCCGGACCCTATGGAAGTTTATTCGGCGGAATCGGCGGACGTGGCGTTCAGCAGGCCGTAGCGCTCTTCGCCAATCTTGCCAAGCAAATCAAGCTGGGTTTCGAGGAAGTCGATATGGCCTTCTTCGTCGGCGAGCAGCTCTTCAAAGAGCTTCATGGAGACATAGTCGCCAGCTGCGTGACAAACGTCGCGGGATGCCTTGTAGGCGGTCCGGGCATCATATTCGCCGGCAAGATCGGCCTCGAGAACTTCCTTGACGTTCTGGCCGATGCGCAGCGGTGCCAACGTCTGCAGGTTCGGATGGCCTTCGATTAATTTGTTGCGAACGATCAGCGGGTCGGCTTTATGCATTTCTTCTATGGATTCCTCGCGCTCCTTCTTGGCAAGCTTGGTATAGCCCCAGTCCGATAGCAGACGGTAGTGAAGCCAGTACTGGTTGACGGCGCCGAGTTCGAGGAACAAAGCCTCGTTAAGCCGCTCGATGACGCTGCTGTCGCCTTTCAATGTCCGCTCTCCTGTTTTCCTCGTGGAATTGCTTCAGGCGGGACATATAATCGATAACTTCAGCCGTCGTCGAGTGCCGCTCGGCGTGATATTCCTCGGTCGTCTTGATAATGATGTCAACGACATTGGGGAAACAACCGCAGCAACGGCCGCGCTTATTCATGGCATGATACACCTTGGCTGGAACGATGAGTTGCCAGCAGTCCTCCTCGAGGAGTGAAACGATGACCTCGCGGATTTCCTTGTCGGTGATATAGTTGCAACTGCAGACTAGCATTCTCGGCCAACCCGTCAAACATGACCATTAACATCCGCTTTTTGCGAAAGAGGATGGCTTCTGTCAAGATAGAATCAGCCGCATATTAGAATCGGCTTTAGCTTGAAGGTCGAACTGCGCCGAGATGCCACACCTCATGCGGCCGCTCGTTGCTAATGGAAGTTGCGACCTTTGGGCATGACCTGTTCCGGCCTAAGCTCCATTTGAAGCTGCGGCTCGCTCGGGTGGGACGGTCGTATATCATCGTCCTCTTTCCTTTTCCGATAGCTGCCGCAGCCGGAACCCAGCGCCTCGTCTGCTCCCGGGCGTGGCGCGCCGAACCGGCGAGCTTCTTTCTGGAGCAGGCCGAGCATATGGGTGATGTCTTCGATCTGCTCCACCACCGTATGGATGACGCCTTGCGCGCTTTGCAGCCGACCGCGAATTTTCACCATGCGCGCGCCCATCACCACCGGGCGATATTGCTCGAACACCTTCGGCCAGATGATGGCATTGGCCACCCCTGTTTCGTCTTCCAGGGTCATGAAGATCACACCTTGCGCTGATCCCGGACGCTGGCGCACCAGGACCAGGCCCGCAATGCTGACCTTACGGCCGTTCGCCATGGAAAGAAGATCAACACTACGCGTTACGCCCATCCGGAAAAAATCCTCTCGGAGGAAGGAGGTTGGATGAGCCTTCAAGGAAAGAGTCAGATGGCGGTAATCCTCGATGACCTCTTCTCCCGGCAGCATCGACGGGAGCGCAACCTTCTTCTCCGGCCTCAAATCTGCATTTCCCGCCATCTCAAACAGCGGCAGGTTTTCCTGAGGCCTTGCTCGATCAAGCCCCCGCACGGCCCAAAGAGCCTGCCGCCGGCTGAGTCCGATAGAGCCGAAGGCATCCGCATCTGCCAGGCGCTCCAGAGCGCCCCGGTCCAGCCCGGATCGCCTCCAGAGATCATGGATGGAATGATAGCCGTCGCCCCTGTTGGCAACCAGCTTCTCCAGCACCTCCCTCTCCGCCATACCCTTGATCTGGCGAAAGCCCAGCCGTACGGCATGGCGGCTGCGGATGACGCTCTGCATCTCCCGGTGCCGCGGATCCACACGGGCCGGACGAAACTCCGCCTCCTCCAAACTACTATCCCAGCCCGAAAAATTGATATCCACCGGCCGGACCTCCACACCATGCTCCCTGGCATCGCGCACCAACTGGGCCGGCGCATAGAACCCCATAGGCTGGGAATTCAAAATCGCTGCGCAAAAGACGTCCGGGTAATAGGTCTTCATCCAGCACGACGCATAAACGAGCAGGGCAAAGGAGGCTGCGTGGCTTTCCGGAAAGCCGTACTCGGCAAAACCCTCGATCTGGCTGAAACAGCGTTCTGCAAATTCCCGGCTATATCCGTTCTTCACCATACCGCAGACCAGGGCTCTCTTGAACTCAACCACCCGGCCCGATCGCTTGAAAGTCGCCATAGAACGGCGCAGCTTGTCGGCTTCCGAGGGCTTAAACCCTGCCGCCGTGATGGCGATCTGCATCACTTGCTCCTGAAAAAGCGGAACGCCCAGCGTCCGTTCCAGAACCACCTGGAGCTCCGGCTTCTCGTAATGGATCTCTTCGCCCTTGAGCTTCTTCTCCCTCCGCTTCAAATAAGGGTGCACCATATTGCCCTGGATCGGGCCAGGGCGGACGATCGCCACTTCGATAACCAGATCGTAGAAGCGCCGTGGCTTCAGGCGCGGCAGCATGCTCATCTGGGCCCGGCTTTCGATCTGGAAGACGCCGATCGTGTCGGCGCGGCAGATCATGTCGAAGACGTTCTGATCGTCCCCTTTTGCCATGAGGCTCGCCAGCGTTTCCTCTTGACCGTGGTGATCCTGCAAGAGCGCCAGGGCTCTCCTCAGACAGGTCAGCATCCCAAGCGCCAGAACATCGATCTTGAGAAGCTTCAGCGTATCGAGATCATCCTTATCCCATTCGATCATGTAGCGACCGGGCATGGCCGTCTTCATGATCGGCACGACCTCGTCGAGCCGATCGCGCGTGATCAGAAAGCCGCCGACATGCTGCGTAAGATGGCGCGGAAAGCCCATCAATTCCTTGGCATGGGCAATGACCTTTCTGGTTGTAGGGTGTGCAAGATCAAGGCCGGCAACCTTTGCCTCCCGCTCCGAAATCCCCTCCTCCGACCAGCCCCAGACCGTGCTTGCCAGCGCCGCTTGCACGTCTTCGGATAAGCCAAATGCCTTGGCCACCTCGCGACCGGCCATGCGGGTACGGTAACTGGTCACCGCCGCCGTCAGCCCCGCATGGCGAAAGCCGTAATGCTGGTAGATATACTGGATGATCTCCTCACGCCGCTCGTGCTCGAAGTCAACGTCGATGTCCGGCGGCTCATTTCTCTCCGTCGAGATGAAGCGTTCGAACAGGAGCGTGCTGTGAACAGGATCGACCTCCGTAATTCCAAGACAGTAGCAGACGGCGGAATTGGCGGCTGACCCCCGGCCCTGGCAGAGGATCTTCAATTCGTTGCGGGCGTGCGAAACGATGTGGCGGACAGTAAGAAAGTAAGGCTCGTATTTCATCTCCTTGATCAGGTCGAGTTCATAGCGGATGAGATCCGCGACCTTGGGGGGAACATGCCTCCCATAGCGCTCTGCAGCTCCCTTCCAGGTCACCCGCTCCAGAGTTTCTGAAATTGTCTCGCCCGGAACGCTTTCATCAGGATAATTGTGCTGCAGCTCATCCAAAGAGAACCGAAGCCGGCTAAAGAAATTTCCAGTATTGGCCATCGCCTCAGGATAATCCGCAAAAAGGCGGGCCATCTCCCGGCCAGTCTTCAGGTGCCGCTCGCCGTTAGGGGGCAGACGAAAGCCAGCCTCGGAAATCTGAACATGCTCTCGGATCGCCGTCACCACGTCGGAAAGCGAGCGCCTCTCGGGTAGATGATAGAGCGGCTGGTTGCTGGCCAGAAGTGGGATGCGATGCACATTGGCAACGGCCGCAAAGGTAGCCAAGATGAACCTGTCCCGCCCGTCATAACTAGGAGAAAGCGTCAGGTAGACGGCTCGGGCAAATTTCTCCCGAAGCAGTTTCAGAACGTCATCGAGCTTCTTCAGGTAGGCCTCATCGGAGGCACGGGCAGGATCAGGCGTCACCGCCAGCATCATCTCGTGCCCCCATTCCAGAAGGTCCCATTCCTCCAGGATACAGGCACCCTTTTCTGCCCGCAGGTTTCCCCGGCTGAGGAGGCGACAGAGATTGCCCCACCCTTTCCGGTTTATCGGATATGCCAGGACATCGGGTGTCTCATCAGCAAAGACGAGCCGTGCGCCTGGCTGCATGCGGCAAGGCGAAGGGACGTCCTTCTCCTCAAGTCCTTGCTCTCGTCGCTGAGATTGTTCGGCAAGATCCCGGACATGGCTGTGGGCGCGCACCACCCCGGCAACGGAGTTTCGATCTGCAATGCCAAGCCCGGACAGCCCGAGCAGTGAAGCAGCCAGCACCATTTCCTCCGGCTTGGATGCCCCTTCCAGAAACGAAAAATTCGTCCGGGCGCCAATCTCGAAGAAAGCGAGATCCGCCGTCATGCGAAGATCCCGTGCATGTGCCAGGTGGGTTGGTAATTAGAGGTGTAGCGGCCCTGACGATACACCCAGAACCGGTGGCCGGAGGCGACCTCCAGCCGAAAATAATCCCTTTCCTGCGCCGTTTCCTGATCCAGCCACCATTCCGGTGAAATACGTTCGGGTCCTTCTGCGCGCGCGACATCATGGAGAACGCGTCGCCACCGAAACCGGCTTGGCGGTCCATCCGGAACGATCGCGGCGAAAGCTTCCACCGGCTCCGGCCTAGAAAGCAGCCGCAGCGGCCTTTCTCTTTCCGTCATAACGACCGGATTTTTCTTATCTGCATTATCCGGATCATGACCAAGGGCAGGATAGGCAAAAACGGCGCGTTCCGGGATATGGCTTTCCCGAAACTGGTATGCTCGAAGCACTTCATCACCCAATCTGGCTGAGACACGATCGATCAGATCAGCCAGTGGTGCTTCTCCCCGAGCTTTTCCCAGAAGATTGTCCTGGCTCGCCTCACAAAGATCATGCTGAAGCACGTTGAGCCGCAAAAGCTCGAACCCGAAACCTGCATCCAGTTCGTCATGAACAGACTTCAGTCTTTCGGCAAACAATCCGGCAATTTTCTTGGGATCCTGCAAGGGTCGGGAAGCGCCGGCGGCGATGCGAAAGACGCGGCCATCCACCCTGAACAATACGAGTTCAAAGACCCTTCCTCCCACCCCGCGAGCCTCCAGGCTCACATACAAGGATTGAGCAATGCGTGCCGTAAGTTCCAAAATGGCTTCTTCCGCCTGAACGGCTTCCGCCAGCCTGCGCTCGACCGACAGAAAGGCCACCGCACGCCGCGGTGAAATAGGCTCCTCCTCGTGCCCGAGCGCCTGGTCGAGTCGGAGAAGGAGGTGACCTCCGAAGCGTCGCGCTAAAGGGGCTCGAGACATCGAAACCAGGTCCCCCACCCGTTTCAGCCCGAGTTTGTTCAATGCACCGATGGTGTCACTCCCGATCCGCAGACAGGCAACGGGTAGCGAGTCGAGCGTCTCTTCCCCCGCACCATCCGCAATTACCCCGCCCGTGCCAAAACGGCTTGCAGCCCAGGAAAGGCCAGGCGATCCCGAGATTGCTCCCTTCACGCTAAATCCCATCTGGAATAGCCGCAGCAGGATGTCGTCCAGAAGCGCCTGCTCTCCGCCAAAGAGATGCGCGCAGCCCGTGATGTCGAGAAACAGCCCCTCCTGGCCATCAAGCGCGACCAGCGGCGTGTAGCGGTCGCACCAATCGGCAATCGCCTCCAGCAATGCCTTGTCTGCGCCAGGATCCTCTTCTGCCACGTCGATTGCCGGATGCATGGCCCGTGCTTCGGCAAGACCCTGGCCATGCCGCAGGCCCAACCCCGTCGCCAGTTCGTCCAAGGCCGTCAGGCGCATGCCGTTGTCGCGACGGCCAGAGCAGAGGAGCGGCGGGTGGTCAGGACGCCCGTTCAAACGCCAGGAGGCGCCCCATAGCCGACGCGCGATCCGATCCGTCGGAAGATGCGGGAATGTCAGTGCCATAATGCGTTGCCGCGTTCCCGGAAAGGCGAGATGGCTCTGGTTGTCGGGCAAGAGAAAATTGACGGTCACGGAAATTCCACTCCAGAAGCATGGAGAGAGGAGCCGGGTTGCGGCTCTTCTCAAGGGTAAGACGGAAAACAGGAAATCCGATACTGCCGCCAAGCATGGTCCCGTTGGGTAAGGCCCGCTGTGAAGCAGGCCCGGGTTCGGCATGAAAGCGGAAGGCGGCGCTGCTTGCCTCCTCCTCACCTGCATGCCGTAGAAGCAAAATCGGCCGCCTCGCCGCCTTTGCCCGCAGGCCGAGCCTTCGGCTTTCGGACAGGCCGAAGGCGGAAGGGTTGCCTTTGATTTCGAGAATGGTCGCAGCCAGAGCGCCGCTCGTGGCGGCCGCTTCCGCAAGCCATAATGCATCCTCCAGCCTCCTGGGGAGCGCATGAAGAAAATGTTTCACCTGCAGGCCGTGTTGCGAGAGCCCTACCGGATAAGGCAGCCCCGCCTCACCATTGGAAAACCTGTCACTGATCCATAGGAAGGCGGAAGCATCGGCCTGCCGCTGGATCAGTGCTGCCAGCGCCAGAACAAAGCCGCTGCCTGCCCCGGCATTGCGCATGGCAGAGGTCCGGATTTCCGTTAGGCCATCCAGGGGGAGACCTCCATCCATCGCTGCGTCTATCTCTGGAATTCCAAGCGGAAGTCGATATGAGAGCCTATCAGCGCTAGCCTCCTGCTGATCCCGCCGCTGCTCTTCCCCCATCAGCATCGGGGCCTTGCCTTCCAACTTGGCAATCGTCTCACGCAGGGCAAAAAGCCTCTCCTGCGCCGTGGCGTGCTTGGCCATGGCGTCAGCTCCATTTATTATGTTCACTTTATGTTCTAATGGATTCCAGAGGTCTCCTGAAGAGTCAACCAACATTTTACGCTAAGGCCCTGCTTCGCGCAGAGCCCCATGAATCCTCTCGAAAATTTTCTGAGATGGCTTATATGAACTCCAACAAGGAGCATCCATGGCCCGTATTGACCAAACCGACGATTGGCGAGATCGCCACGCGCCGACCCTCAGCGCTTTTGAATCGCTGGCCATCGAAGCCTATGGCAATCTGCCGGAAGAATTCCGGGCGCTGACCACCAACCTGACGATTGAAGTCGAAGATTTCCCCGATGACGAAATCTTCGAGGACATGGCCCTGGAAACGCCTTTCGATCTGCTCGGCCTCTTTGAAGGGCGCGGCATTTCTGAACGTTTCTCCATGGAAACAGGTGAGCTACCGAACCGTATCCGGCTCTATCGGCGCCCGATTCTCGATTACTGGTCTGAAAACGAGGAAACCTTGGGCGACATCATCAGCCATGTGCTGATTCACGAGATCGGCCATCATTTCGGCCTGAGTGACGATGATATGGAGCGGATTGAGGCAAGCGCCGAGGAAGCGATGGACCGCTGACCCGCCCCAGCTGACGTTACTGCTCGCCGAGCTTCATGTCTGGATGATATTCCTTGCCCTCGACCGTCTTGGTCACTGCCTGCCCGCAATACATCTTGTTCTCGGCAGCATTGAAACTGTGGCTGGGGGAGCCGTGCAAATCCCAGCCCTTGTTCAGGGCATTTGTCACACGGTGGCAGAAGGAGGCGTCGTCGGGGCCGGTCAGGAAGCGGTAGAGTTTCATGCTTTGGTCTTTCTTTCAGAGATGTAATGGGCTTTGGCCACGAGCCGTTCAGCTTGCTCCAGGTGGAGCCGCTCAACCATTTGACCATTCAAGTTGATAACATTGAGGTCTTTTGCCTCCGGTTCGGCAAAAGCCGCAATGATTGCTTGCGCTGCGGTAACAGCCTCAGGCGACGGCCCAAAGGTGTCGTTGGCCGTATCTATCTGCGCCGGGTGGATCAGCATCTTGCCGTCAAACCCCATGGCGCGACCCTGTGCGCATTCGGCGGCGAAGGCATCTGCATCGCGAAAATCATTGAATACGCTGTCGATAACGTCGAGGCCGTGAGCCCGTGCCGCCAGCACCACCTGCATCATCCAGGAGATCAGAAATGTTCGCCCAGGCTCCGGCGGAACGCCAGTATCCTTGCGCAGATCGTTCAAGCCGAGAATAAAGCAGTCCAGACAGCCTTCCGCGTCACGTCCCGCTGCCGCAATCGCTGCCGCGTTGAGGACGCCCGCCGGTGCCTCCATCATCGCCCAGAGCCGCACACCCGTTGCGGTTAATAAAGATGCCGCTTCCCGGACCTCCTGCGGTCCCTCCACCTTCGGCAAAAGCAGCGCATCCGGCCGCAGCTCCAGGATTAGCTCAAGATCTGCAGCACGGTATGGCGATCCCAATCCGTTGATGCGGATCACCGTTTCGCACCCCCTCAGGGGTGTCTCCTGAAAAAAGCGCCGCAAGTTGGCGCGTGCTTCAGCTTTCTTTTCCGGAAAAACGGAATCCTCCAGGTCAAAAATGACGACGTCGCAGGCCAGCTCATGCGTCTTGTCGAGCGCACGCCGATTGCTGGCCGGGACGCTTAGACAGGAGCGGCGGACCTGTGGATTGGGGATCGGGAATGCGCTTGCAGTCATCATCGCGATTTTGTGACAAGGTTTTGGCTGCGGCGCAATATCGTGACGTCACGAAGCCTTGCAAGCTAGACTAGCAGGGGCCACATTCGTGGTCATAGAAAGGGTTGTGCCATGCAAAACATCCGTTCGTTCTTCTTTTTCGCCACCGGCGTCGCGCTTTTCGCGCTGGCAGCGCTTCTCACCGCATCCCTCACCGTCGCCTTCATCGGCATATTGGGTGCGATTGCGGCTGGGCGCCTTGTCGCGGCACGGCTGAAACCCGTACCTGTGCGCGCCAGGACGCATACGGACGGCGTGAGGGTATGGAACGACGGCCGCGGGACGATCATCGACCTCTGATCCAGCTTTCTGCCGGCACGAAAGCTCTGGTTTCCGGATATTGGCGTACCGCGCAACGCCAAACGGTTCTTCAAATCGGCAGGATTTTGCTTTAAGGGCTTCCGCATACAGTCCATCCGGAGGCAGATCATGGAAAAGTTTACAAAGCTTAACGGCGTCGCGGCGCCCCTTCCGGTCGTCAATGTCGACACCCACATGATCATTCCGAAGGATTACCTGAAGACCAACAAGCGTACCGGGCTTGGCAAGGGTCTTTTCGCGGAAGCCCGGTTCAAGGAAGACGGTTCCGAAAACCCGGACTTCGTGCTGAACAAGCCTGCCTATCGCAACGCCAAGATCCTCGTTGCCGGCGACAATTTTGGCTGCGGCTCTTCGCGGGAGCATGCGCCTTGGGCGCTTCTGGATTTCGGCATCCGCTGCGTGATCTCCACCTCCTTTGCCGACATCTTCTACAACAACTGTTTCAAGAACGGCATCCTGCCGATCGTCGTCTCCCCAGACGATCTCGACAAACTGATGGACGACGCCTCGCGCGGCTCCAATGCCGTGCTGACGGTCGATCTGGAAGCGCAGGAAATTTCTGGCCCCGACGGCGGCACCATCACCTTCGACATTGATCCTGCCCGAAAGCACATCATGCTGGAAGGTCTTGATGACATTGCCAGCACGCTGAAGAGCGAGACCGTCATCGGCAGCTTTGAGCAGAAGATTAGCGCCGAGCGGCCCTGGCTCTGACCGGCTTTTGGGGCAATGATCAAGCGCATTTCGTCCGGCTCTCCCTTCGAAGCTCGTATCGGATATTCCCGCGCAGTGGTGGATGGTGGCATGGTCTATGTCTCCGGCACCACCGGCTATGATTATGCACGGATGGAAATGCCCGAGGACGTGGCTCACCAGACACGAAACGCGCTGGCAACCATCGAGAACGCTCTACGTGAAGCGGGCAGCAGCCTGAACGACGTCGTCCGCGTTCGCTACTACATCACCAACATGGCTGACTACGATGCCATCGTGGACGTTCTGGGTCAGGCATTTGCCGATATCAGGCCGGCAGCCACGATGCTGGTTTGCGGGCTGACGACGCCGGAAATGAAGGTGGAGATCGAAGTGACCGCTCGCATCGGTGCTGGTACGTCCTGATATTTCTAAGGACCTTCTCCTTTCGGCAGGCTCGGAGGAGGTCATGACGGCACGATGATCGTGCGGAGGGTGAGCCTGCCATCAAGAGGAATAACCAATGACCAAGTCTCTCTTCCTGCTTCCAGGTGACGGCATAGGCCCGGAAGCCATGGCCGAGGTCCGCAAGATCATCGCGCACATGAACAGCACGATGAATGCCGGTTTCGCGACAGAAGAAGGGCTGGTCGGTGGTTGCGCCTATGACGCTCATGGGTCTGCCATCTCCGAAGATGACATGGCCAAAGCGATGGCGGCCGATGCCGTGCTGTTTGGCGCCGTCGGCGGTCCTAAATGGGATGCCGTTCCCTATGAGGTGCGCCCGGAAGCCGGCCTGCTGCGCCTGCGCAAGGACCTCGAGCTCTTCGCCAATCTTCGCCCGGCCATCTGCTATCCGGCACTTGCCAACGCCTCCTCTCTCAAGCCGGAGCTGGTGGAGGGACTAGACATCCTCATTGTCCGAGAA
>CAYNED010000050.1:0-13553 GCA_964396135.1 uncultured Neorhizobium sp. | reverse complement strand
GACCGCGAGCAGAATGCACAACCCGGGAAGTACAGCGAGCCACGGCGCCTGGCCGACAAAGGTTTGAGCATCGGCCAGCATTCTTCCCCAGGTCGCGGCGGGCGGAGCCAGCCCGAGACCAAGAAAGCTCAGTCCCGCTTCCGTGAGAATGGCCAGACCAAGCTGGATGGTTACCTGCACGATGATCTGGTTGCTGATATTCGGCAGCACGTGAACCAAAGTGATCTTCAGCTTCGAGCGTCCCATGCCGATGGCAGCAAGAACATAAGATTGGTTCCAGACCTGCCGTGCCGCCGCTAAAGTGATGCGAGCGAAGACGGGCACCATGAAGGTTCCGATTGCCAGAACGGCGGTGAACCGTCCAGCGCCCAGAAAGGCGCCCAGAACCATGGCCGACAGGATGGGCGGCAGGGAGAAGATCACGTCACAGGCGCGCATCGTGACTGACTGGAACCAGCCGCCGCGCACCGCAGCGGCAAGCCCTAACGCGGTTCCGGCAAGAGCGCCTGCCGCCACCGCGAGAAAAGCTGTCGAGAGGGAGTTCCAGGCACCCGTCATCAGCATGGACGCCATGTCTCGCCCGAACTGATCCGTGCCAAGCAAACCTTGCTCCAGCGGAGGCTTCAGACGCTGCAGGATATTGATCTGTGCGGGCGGCAGCGGTGTCCAGAACAGCGACAAGAGCGCTAGCCCGATCATCACGAATGTGAGCCCACCTCCCATGAACAGAAGCGGGTTTCGGCGTAGCAGTCCAATCACGTTTCCTGCATCCTAAGGCGCGGATCCAACCAGATATAGGCGATGTCAACGAGGAAGTTCATCAGGATCACTATCGCCGCAAAGCAAAGAACGACATCCTGCATGACCACGATATCCCGCTGTGAAAGCGCCTGGAAGGCAAGCCGCCCCAGACCTGGCAAGTTGAAGACATTCTCGACAAGCACCGCGCCAGCAACCAGAAATGTCGACTGCAGCCCGATCACGGTGAGAATAGGAACGAAGGCTGCCGGGAGCGCATGACGCCAGGTCGCGCCGACCTCCCCCAACCCTTTGGCGCGAGCAGTCCGCACGAAATCTTCGTTCAGCGTTTCAAGGACAGCGGAGCGGGTGACGCGGATCAGAACAGCCGCCTGAGGCAATGCCAGTGCGATGGCCGGCAACAGGAGAGACATCAAAGCCGGCCCCAGCCCTGCCTCCCAACCGGGAAAGCCGCCAGCCGGTAGCCAGCCATATCCCGTCGAAAAGAGGAGGATGAGGAGTAGTCCGAGCCAGAAAGCGGGAACTGCCACGCCAAGATGGGAGAAAAACCCGATCACCAGATCAAGAGCGCCCCTATGGCTGTGGGCTGCCTGAACGCCGAGCGGAATAGCAATTGTCACCGAGATCAGAATGGCAAGAAGCGCCAATGGCAGCGTCACGACCAAGCGCTCTGCGATCAACCCGGCAACCGGCACGCCGTAAGTATAGGAGGTTCCAAGGTCCCCTTGAAGCACGCCAATGAGCCAGTTCACGTAGCGCAACGGCAGTGGCTGATCGAGACCCAGTTCCCGCTGGAGCGCACTTAGCGTATCGGCACTAGCGGACGTTCCAAGCATGATCTCTGCGGGATCCCCCGGCAGAAGATCCATAACCACGAACAGAAGGATCGACATCACGAGAAGCGTGGCGACGAGACCAACGAGACGGCGCACAAGAAGCGCGGTCATCCGCGCTGCTCCAAGCCGTACCCCCGCCCTCGCAAAGGCCGATCAGCATCCGCGTCCATCACCCGCTCCTACTCCTCCCAGTAAACCTCCCTCAGCACGTTGGAAGGGATAGGCTCGTTCTCCCAGAGACCCTTCAGCTTTTTGTCCCAGATGCCAAGCTTCGGCATGACGAACAAGTAGAGCGCCGGTACGTCTGCCGCGAGAATGCGCTGTGCCTCACCGTAAAGAACTGCCTGCTCCGAAACGTCCGCAGTCTGCTGAACCTTCTCCAGAATGGCGTCGAACGCTGGGTTCTTGTAGTTGAAGTAGTAAGGGTCACGTGCGTAGATGTCGATATCCATCGGCTCCGCATGAGCCACGATCGTCATGTCGTAGTCCGCATCCTTGAAGACATCCGAAACCCACTTGGCAGGAAACTCGGTCGTCTCGATGTTCATCGTAACGCCGATCTGCGCATACATCGCTTGCATGATCTGCGCGGTTCGCTGCGCATATGCCATCTGCGGCGCCTTGATGGTGAAGGTCAGGCCTGTTCCGTAGCCTGCCTCCTCCAGCAGCGCCTTGGCCTTGCCCGGGTCGTAAGCGTAGACACCGGTAAGGTCAGTGTAACCAGGGTCGTTTGGTGTGTAGTGGCTTCCAATCGGGGTACCGAAGCCTGACCAGGCACCCTCCACGATCATGCTGCGGTCGAGGGCCATCATCAAGGCTTGCCGGACACGCTTATCGTCAAAAGGCTTCCGGCTATTGTTCATGCCGGCGACCACCTTCATTTCGGTGTTGCCGATAACGGTCACCAGGCGGTCGTCCCCTTCAAAGCTGTCCATTAGCTCGGGAGCGGCAAATTCTGGAAATGCGTTCACATCCCCTGCCCGCAGCCCAGCCGCCTGGGCTTGCGGCTCCGAGATGAACCGGAAGACGGCACGCTCGAGCTTAGCGGCGTTGTCGGCGTCCCAGTAGTCCGGATTACGCTCGAGTTCGACCTTGTCGCCCTTTGCCCAGTTGGCGAACTTGAAGGGGCCGGTACCGACAGGCGTTGTCTTGTTGTTGTCGGCAGATTTAGCGGCGACCATGCTGGAGGAAGGCCAGGCCAGCCAATAAAGAAGGCTCCCCGTGGGCTTGCTGAGCTTGAGGACAAGAGTCTCGGAATCTGGTGCCTCGATGCTCTCAATTGTCTGGAAATAGCGCTTCTGCGGGTTGACCGAGTTTTCTCCCCGGGCGCGATCAAGGGCAAACTTTGCCGCCGATGCATCAAACACTTCTCCATCGTGGAAGGTCACACCGCTGCGTAGGGTGAAGGAATAAGTCCGCCCGTCTTCCGAAATCTTCCAACTTTCGGCGAGCTGCGGCTGGATTTTGCCGTCGCGATCGATGGTCGTCAGCCCTTCGAAGATGTTCTGCCACGTAACCTGACCAATTGCGACAGGCGCCGCGATGGTCGGATCAAGGCCTGTAGGCTCGACGGACATGCCGATGGTCACTGCCGTCTTTGGCCCGGCAGCAACTGCACTCGAAAGCGCCACGATCGACAAAAGCAACACTGACAAAGAAGTCCGAAGAACTGCAACAGAACTTGAGAACGAGAATTTTCGCATGATGGACCTCATCCACAGCTGCCGTGAGCGCAGCGTTGCGCCTATATGGCACGTGATTAGCGCACACACAATAGCGACTAAAATGAAGTAGCGTAGCCGAAATAGCTACACGCAAGTACTCGTCTCGCAACGTTCGGCTGCATCGTGCTTTACCTCATGAAGTTCTCGATGAACTCCACGAGGGCACTCGCCGCCGAAGTTAGTTGCCGGTCGGGCGATACGCAGAGATCGATTGCTGTCCGCACCGCCTCGCCCTGTGCGACTGGAATGGCTGCTAGCATGCCGCCTTGGATCTCGCGATGCACGGCAAGCGCAGGAAGCAACGTGACCGCAGCCCCGCGCAATACCAGCTCCTTCAGCATGTCGAGCGAACTGGTGACGAACACCGGGTCCGGCGTCAGCTTCGCCCTCGCAAACGCTCCGTCGATGGCTTGGCGAGCGGCAAAGCCCCGATCAGGCAGGGCGAGCGGCAGGTCGGCCAGATCCGCCAACGCGAGATCTGTTGCCTGCGCCAACTGGTGTTGCGGGTTGATGATGACGTCGTAGACAATTTCGGACCGCAAACGGACCTTGACCCCGGAGATGGGCGGCGCAAACAGTGTCACGGCAATGTCCGCCTCGCCACTCGCCAGCGCGTCAATGGCCTCTCGGGCGCTTGTGATACTCACTTCAAAGCGCAGCTTCGGATAGCGCAGGCTGAATTCCGCAAGTACCGGCGCAAGAACATTCGCGACGGTCGCGCCGTTGGCGTAGATTACCACCTTGCCGCCCTGCAGCCCCTGGAGATCATCGATCAGTTGATGAACGTGCTCCAGTTCTCTCAATGTCTTGCCGGCTCGCTCAGCCAGCAGCCGCCCCGCCGCTGTCAACTTGATCCCGCGATTGCTGCGTTCGACGAGTTGCGCCCCGAAATATTCCTCGAGGTTCTCGATCTGCCGGCTCACAGCGGTCGCGGCGACATTGAGGTTTTCTGCTGCAGCCCGCATGGAGTTCGTGCGAACCAGCTCATCGAAGTAAAGGAGCGCCCTAAGGTTCATCCTGTCACACTGATATGAGTTTGAGCAGCCTTAATCACGACGAAAGCCTTCGCTGGCCACCAGCAACTGCCGCGTATAGTCGGAAGAAAAATCTCGCTTCACCAGTGCCTTCACCGGCACCGTCTCTACCACCTCGCCAGCCTTCATCACCGCCAGGCGCTCGCACATGTGGCTGATGACTCCCAGATCGTGGCTGACCATCACGAAGGTCAGGTTCCGGTCCCGCCGGGCTTGCTCCAGAAGATTGAGGATTTCGGCCTGGATCGAGGCATCCAGTGCCGAAGTCGGCTCGTCGAGAAGCATGATCCTCGGTTCCACGATCAGCGCCCGTGCGATCGCCACCCGCTGGCGCTGCCCGCCCGAAAGCTGGTGCGAATAGCGAAAGCGGAAGCCAGATCCAAGTCCAACCTCGTCGAGCGCGCGGGCAATGCGTGCGTCGACATTGTCGAAGCCGTGAATGATCAACGGCTCCAGTAGCAGCCGATCCACCGTCTGCCGAGGATGCAGCGATCCGTAGGGGTCCTGGAAGACCATCTGGACCGTGCGGTAGAACTCCTTGTCCCGCTTGCGATTCTGATATGGCCGACCATCGACGGTGAGACTGCCCTCGTCAAATGCGGTAAGTCCGGTAACAGCCCGCAACAGCGTTGATTTGCCCGAGCCGGATTCACCGACAATGCCGAAGGATTCGCCCTGCGTTACCTCAAGGCTCACCCGGTTCAACGCGGCGAAATCTTCGTAGAGCACGAGCATGTTTTTGATCGACAGAGCCGTGGTCAAAGTGTCCACTCCGGCTTGCGTTCCAGTACCGGTAACGGATGTCGGTCCCCGCCGATCTGCGGCAGGCAGTTCAAAAGACCCTGCGTATAAGGATGCTGGGCCTCGTGCAGGTTCGCGGCGGGCAGCTCCTCCACGACCCGCCCCGCATACATCACCAACACCCGGTCGCAAAAGGTAGAAACGAGGCGCAGATCATGCGAGATGAAGATCAGGCCCATGCCGCGGCCTGCGACCAACTTGTCGAGGATGTCGAGCACCTCCAGCTGGACGGTCACGTCCAGCGCCGAAGTCGGTTCATCCGCAATCAGCAGGTCCGGGCCGCAGACCAGCATCATGGCGATCATCGCCCGCTGCCCCATGCCGCCGGAGACCTCGTGCGGATAGAGATCGAAGACCCGCTCCGGATCGCTGATCTGGACCGCCTCCAGCATGGCGAGAACCCGGGTCCGGGCTTCGCTTCTGTCGATAGGCTCGTGCGTCTTCAATGTCTCGACGATCTGTCGCCCTATCGTCATCACCGGGTTCAGCGAGTATTTTGGGTCCTGCAAGATCATCGCCAAGCGCTTGCCGCGCAGCATGCGCCTCTCCTTCGCCGGCATCGTCAGGAGATCTCGGTCGCCGAAACGCAGCGTCTTGGCCGTCACCTGCGCCTGGGATGGCGTCAGCCCCATGATGGCGCGACCGGTCTGCGACTTGCCGGACCCGGATTCGCCCACGATGCCGAGCCTTTCCCTGCCAAGCGCGAATGAAACGCCGCGTACGGCCTCCACCATTCCCGTGCGGGTCGGGAAGCTGACGCGCAGGTCTTCAACGGTGAGAAGCGCTTTCTCCGTCGCCATCATTGCCCAGCCTCCTTCGGGTCTAGCGCGTCGCGCAGGCCGTCGCCAAGAAGGTTGAAGCCGAGGCTTACGACAAGAATGGCAAAACCCGGCATGGCGGCAACCCACCACTGGTCCAGGATAAAGCGGCGGCCGGACGCAATCATCGCACCCCATTCCGGCAGCGGCGGCTGTGCGCCGAGACCGAGGAAGCCGAGACCGGCGGCCGTCAGGATGATGCCCGCCATATCGAGCGTGACGCGCACGATCAGAGACGACAGGCAGAGCGGCATGACGTGCCGGAGTACAATCCGCAAAGGCGAGGCGCCCATCAATCTTACAGCGGAAATGAATTCCGACTGCCGAAACGTCATGGTTTCCGCCCGCGCAATGCGAGCATAGGGAGGCCAGGAGGTTACGGCGATGGCAAGGATCGCGTTCTCAATCCCCGGCCCCAGTGCTGCCACCAGCGCCAGCGCCAGAACGAGTTTCGGGAAGGCGAGGAAAATGTCGGTGATCCGCATCAGCACGGCATCGACCCATCCGCCGGCATAACCGGAGACCGTGCCGACGATCAGCCCTACCGGTGCGGCGATGATGGCGACGAGGACCACGACGAGGAGCGTCAGGCGCGAACCATGAATCAGCCGCGAGAGGATGTCGCGGCCCTGGTCGTCCGTGCCGAGAAGATATCCCTCCGCCCCAGGCGGCAGAAGCCGCGCATCGCGCAGATCCCCTTGCAGCGGATTGTGCGGCGCCAGCACGTCGGCAAAGGCGGCTGTCAGCAGCAGCGCCAGGATGATCATGAGGCCGAGCAGCGCAAGCCGGTTCTCAGCGAACCGCCGCCAAACGACATAGGTGCGGCCCAGGCTCGCCTGGCGCCGTGACGTGGGACGGTCCGATAGGAGCCAGTCGCGGCTGTAAGGCTTGGGAGGTGCGTCCATGATGTTCATCGGCTGCGCGTCCTTGGATCGAGCGTCCGGTAGAGGAGATCGGACAGAAGATTGATGCCGACGAAGACCGCACCGATCACCACCGTGCCGCCAAGCACCGCGTTCATGTCGGCGTTCTGCAGGGAATTGGTGATATAGAGGCCAAGGCCCGGCCAGGAAAAGATCGTCTCTGTCAGCACAGACCCTTCCAGCAAGCCAGCATAGGAAAGTGCGATCACCGTCACGAGGGGTACGGCAGCATTGCGCAGCGCATGGAACCAGATGATGCGCCCTTCCGATAAGCCTTTAGCGCGGGCCGCGACGATGTATTCCTGGCTGAGCTCATTCAGCATGAAAGAGCGCGTCATACGGCTGATATATGCAAGCGAGAAGTAGCCGAGAAGGGAGCCCGGCAGGATGATGTGGCGGAAGAGATCCCAGACGACTGCCCATTCACGCTGCAGGATGGCGTCAACCAGGTAAAAACCCGAATTCGGCGTGAAAGTGTATTCGTAGACGATGTCCATCCGACCGGGATAGGCGACCCAGCCGAGCTTTGCGTAGAACAGTACCAGCGCCAGCAGCCCGAGCCAGAAGATCGGGACTGAATAGCCGACGAGGCCGATCACCCGCACCACCTGATCGGCAATGCTGCCGCGCTTGACGGCAGCAAGGACGCCGAGGGGAATACCGAGCACCGCCCCGATGATCGTGCCGATCGTCGCCAGCTCAATGGTGGCCGGGAAGACCCGCAGGATATCAGTCAGAACAGGGTTGGTGGTCAGCACCGATGTCCCGAAGTCGCCGGAAAGCACCTGCTTCAGGTAGATGTAGAACTGCTGGTAGAGGGGCAGATCGAGCCCGAGTTCGAGCCGGATGCGTTCTACCACATGTTGTGGCGCCCGGTCGCCGACGATTGCAAGGACGGGATCGATGGGGATGACGCGACCAATGAAGAAGGTCACGGCAAGCAGGCCAAATAGCGTCGTCACCGCCATCGTGACGAAACGGACCAGTGCCGACGCCACGGGATGCACCCGCCGCCGATGACGGCGAGTGACGATGGATGTATCTGTGACAGCCAAGGACGTACCTCCTCAGCCTATTCCTTTGAGACCGGGGCCAGCAGGTTGGTGTCAAAACTCGGGCCCAGCTTGTAGCCAGCAACGTTGGCGCGGTGTGCAGCGACTTCCGTCTGCTGGAAGATGATCACGAAGGGGCCCGTCTCAAGCACCTGCTTCTGCAGGTCCTCGTACATTTCACCGCGTTTGGTCGCATCCTGCTCGAGCAGAGCGGCTGACGTCTGCTGCGTCAGTTCAGGAATATCCCAGGCGTTACGCCAAGCGAGTGGCTTTGCTGCGGCATCGTCAGCATTGTCCGGATTGGCAGAGAAGGTGTCAGCGTTCGAATGAGGGTCCCAATAGTCTGTGCCCCACTGGCCGATATAGATGTCATGATTGCGGGCGCGATACTTCGTCAGCGTCTGCTTGCCGTCACCGGGGATGATGTCGAGCTTGACGCCGGCCTGCGCGAATGTCTGCTGCACGGATTCGGCAATACCCGTCACCGGCTGAGTGTTACGCACATCCATGGTGACAGAGAAACCATCGGCGAGACCTGCCTTGGCGAGCAGCTCCTTTGCCTTCTCCACATCCAGCGAATACGTGTTGCTGTCGAGTGATCCGAGCATTCCCTTCGGCAGGAAAGTCTGGTGGATCTCGCCGATCCCCTTGATGAAGGTAGAACCGATTGCGTCGTAGTCGACCAGGTACTTCAGTGCCTCGCGCACTTCCGGCTTCGCCAGATTTTCGTTCTTCTGGTTGAGGCTGAAATAGTACACAGTTCCCTTCGGCGCGGCATCCGTCTTGATCTCTGCATTGCCGGAAATGGCATCGAGATCGCCCGGCTCAAGATTGCGGGCAATGTCGATGTCGCCGGCTTCCAATGCCAGCCGCTGGCCCGAGCTTTCCTTCATGTGTCGGTAGATGGCGCGCTTCAGCTTCGCAGGCTCGCCGTAGTAGTTATCGTTGCGCTCCAGGACGAGGATCTCGTTGGCGCGCCACTGCATCATCTTGAAGGGACCGGAACCGGCATAGTTGGTCTTCAGCCAGCCATTGCCGAAATCATCGTTCTCGACATGCTCCATGAGCAGCGTCTTGTCGACGATGGAGGCCACATTGGCGGTGAGGCAGTTGAGGACGAAGCTCGGCGCATAGGCCTTGTCGACGGTCAGCACGAAGGTGGACGGATCGACCGCCTTGGCCTTCTCGGTTACATTCTCCTTGGTGAGGCCGAACTGGGTCAGGATGAAAGCAGGAGACAGGTCGAGCTTGACGGCTCGCTCGAAGCTATAGGCGACATCGTCCGCAGTGATCGGATTTCCGGAGGCAAACGTCAGATCAGGCTTCAGCTTGAATGTATAGGTGAGCGCGTCGTCCGACACGGTCCAGCTGGCCGCAATGCCGGGCGTCACCTTCGACGTATCGTTGATATCGAGGTTGACCAGATTGTCATAGGTATTGCCCATGATTTCACCAGCCGAAATCTCGAAAGCCTCACCCGGATCGAGCGAAATAATATCGTCGATCGCCCAGGCAAGCACCAGCGTGTCTGCCGGTGTCGCCGCATGGGCAGGCGGCACCATCGTGACCACCAGAGCGATTGCAGCACTGGTGGCCAGCAGGCGAGCGCGTTTGTTCAGCAAGTCGATCATCTTATTGTTCCCCTTTTTGATGAGCTGCTTTTGGGTGTTGTCCGGCACCTATTCGTGCCAGGCCAAAGCCATGATCCTCAGCCAGTTCTCCCGGCAAATCTTCTGTAAGTCGGCATCAGCGTAGCCCGCGCTCCTGAGGGCCGCAACCAGATTCTGGTTGCCGGAAGCATCGCCTATTTCTTGGGGTATGGTGGCGCCGTCGAAGTCCGAGCCGAGTGCCACATGGTCGACACCGAGACGCTCCACAAGATAGTCAAGGTGCCGAACCATATCGGAAATCGGGGTCTGGGCATCGTCGCGACCGTCGAGACGAAGCATGGTCACGGCGTAATTGAGGCCAACGATCCCGCCGCTCTCCTTGATCGCGTCGAGTTGCCTGTCCGTCAGGTTGCGGGCCACCGGCGTCAATGCATGCACGTTCGAATGGCTGGCGACAAGTGGCTGATCTGTCGTCTTCGCCACATCCCAGAAACCCTTCTCCGTGATGTGTGCGAGATCGATAAGGATGCCAAGGCGATTGCATGCCCGCACCAGTTCAAAGCCCTGTTCCGTCAATCCGGGACCGGTGTCGGGAGACATCGGATAGGCGAAAGGCACCCCGTGACCAAAGCCATTGTGACGGCTCCACACTGGGCCAAGCGAACGCAGCCCGGCTGCATGGAAAACCTCGAGATTATGGAGGTCAAGGTCGATCGCCTCGCAGCCTTCCATGTGCAGGACAGCGGCGAAGATCCCCTCCGCCATGGCCGAGCGCACCTCAGCTGTTGATCGGCAGAGACGCCATGCGCCCGCTCGCTCCAGGCGCAATGCGATTGCCGCCTTTTCAAGCGCGATCTCCAGCGACGGCCCTTGGAGTAATGGCGCTGCAAGAGGCGTTTCGTAATGCCCTTGCGCGTCCGGCTCCTTGAGGATCAGATCCCCCGATGGAACATAGATAGCGCAGAACCCTCCAGCGAGGCCGCCTTTCTTCGCACGCGGTCCGTCGATATGCCCCTCTGATATTCCCCGAGCGAACTCTGCCACGGGATCCCCTCCCGCCTTCATCGTCCGCCAGAGCCGCAAGAGCACGTCATTATGGCCGTCGAACACAAGTTCCATGCGCAAGTCCTAAATGTGGGTGGAGATCATGAAGTGGTCAGTTGCGCTGATCCTATTCGCCCTGTGTGGAGCCGCAAGGGAGACGGGGTAGAATTTTCTCTCGGCAACAAACTTCTGCTCTCCGCTTCAAGCAACGGCCGCACAAACCGCCTTGAAAATCGCGAGATTGGCGAATTTCATCTCGTCATCGACGGGGTTCGGTTGCGAAGAGAGTTTGGCAATGGTGATTTCGTGGGAGGGATCCACGTAGATCCACTGTCCATGGATACCGATCGCGCAGAAGGCGCCGCTGGGCTCGCCGGTCTGATACCATTGGCTTCGGTAGCGCCCATTCGGGAAGACATTTTCGCTGCCTGCCTTCCACGCTTCTCCGTCGCCATTGGCCAACATATCGGAGATCCACGCCTTTGGCAGGATCTGCCGGTCGTGGGCAACCCCATCCCGTCTCACCAGTTCACCAAGCCGGGCAAGATCGCGGGCAGTCACGCAAACGCCGCCGGCAGCCCGCGCGGTGCCTGCCGCATCCACGGTGACATAGGCATGTTGATGAGCGCCCATGGGCTGCCACAGCAGTTCCGATAGCAGCTCACCGTAGCGCTTGCCCGTTACCCTTTCCAGGACAATCCCCAGCAGATCCGAATTGGGCGAGGCATAGAAAAAGGGACCTCCATGCGGATGATCCGCCTTCTTCAGCGACATGAGAAACGAGTGAAGATCCTCGACCGTGGTGCCCGGCTCCGCCTTGTTCCACAACATCGCGCGCCGATAGCGGGCAAAGGCACCGTTCTTGTCGAGATAGGCTTCATTGAAGTCCAGGCTGACGCGCATATCGAGGACGTCGCGGTAGCTGCAGTCCCCATAGGCGCTGCCCGCTGCTTCCGGCAGATAGGCAGATACCGGAAGGGCCGGATCGATGAGCCCTTCCCCCTCCACGATCGCCGAAACCAGAGCGGTGAGAGACTTGCTCACGGAGAAAATCACGTGAGCCTTCTCGACCCCCGAATGGGGGGCGTAATACTCCGCAACCAACTCGCCACGCCGCAGCAGCACGAAGCCATCGGTATGCGTATATTCCAGATGCTGCCGTAACGTCGACAGACCGCCGATGCCTGCGAGGATCGGCTCTGACAGAAGGTCCGGCTTTGCAAGCGGAGCCTCGAGCCGCGGCTGTCCGCAAGAGATTTCCGAAGTGGGTACTATCTCTCGAAGATTGTGGAAGGCCCAGCGGCTGTAAGGTGCTTCCCGCCAATTCCCCAGCGTCACATCCTTGCGCGAAAACCCGTATCTAGCATCGAAATCCATCAGCGCACCTGCCGCATCGTTTAGCTCTCTGGACTTGCCCGCTGGGCGCCGCCGGCATCTAAAACGAAGACTAGGGAGTACCCGCGGCCAATCAATTGCAGTTTTCTCATCCAGAGATGAGAGATGTTCCTACCAGGCCACGATCTCTCCGCGATAACGCTCCACCTCCTCCAGCAACCAAGATCGGAAGGCTACTACCGGTCGGAAGTCCGTTTTTGTCAAAGGCGCGACGGCGTAATAAGCACTGGGAGACCGAACCTGATGGGGATCCGCCTGCACGAGTTGCCCGCTCGCCAGCTCGGAATCGATCAGAAAGAGCGGCATCAGCGCCACCCCCAGACCGGCAACGCAAGCCTGGGCCACATTGGAAAACTGCTCGAACCGCATGCCTTGCAAACTGCCGCCCGACAGGCCTTGGCTTTGGAACCAATGGCTCCAGCCTCCCGGCCGCGATGCCATGTGCAGAAGCGGAAGGGATAGGATATCTTGCGGCTGATTGATCGGATGGGCTGCCAGAAAGCCGGGACTGCAGACCGGAACCACCATCTCCTCCATGAGGAACGTGCAATCGGCCCCCGGCCAGTCGGGCTGACCGATATGGATTGCCATGTCGATGCCGTCACGGTCGAAATCGAAAATTCCGATCCGTGTGGCAAAGTTCAGGGTGATCTCCGGGTGACGCGCGACGAAGTTTGGGATGCGCGGCATCAGCCAGCGAGTCCCAAAGGTCGGCAGTATGGCGAGGTTGAGCGTATCACTATGCCGTTTGGTCATGGCCTGCAGCGAAGCAGAGCGGATCTGCGAAAGAGCCGCCCCAACCGACCGCGCATATTCGGACCCTGCGGCGGTCAACATGACGCCGCGGCTGGTCCGCTCGAACAAGAGGACGCCGAGAAGGTCTTCGAGCCCCGAAACCTGACGACTGATTGCCCCTTGCGTCAGGGCAAGCTCCTCTGCCGCAGCGGAAAAGCTCCGCAACCTCGCGACCGATTCAAAGGCGGCAAGGGCGGCGGTGGATGGAAGTAGGCGGCGGCTGAGGCTGGTCATGTGCTATGACTATCAGTCATGCGAAAATGAGTAAACGCGGGTTGATGCCCTTGGCGGTGTGACAGATAATCCCGCCATCAACTGGAGGCTTGAGATTGAGCGAGCGTGCGGCATTTTCCTGGGAAGATCCCTTCCTTCTCGAAGACCAACTGACCGAAGAGGAGCGGATGATCCGCGATGCCGCGGCGGCCTTCGGGAGATCCGAACTGCTGCCGCGCGTGCAGGAAGCTTATCTGAACGAAACCACGGAGCCCGAACTCTTCCGCCTCATGGGTCAGGCAGGCCTTCTTGGCGTGACCCTGCCGGAGAAATACGGTGCGGCCGACGCCAGCTATGTCGCCTACGGGCTTGTCGCGCGCGAAGTGGAGCGGATTGATTCCGGGTACCGTTCCATGATGAGCGTGCAGTCGTCGCTCGTCATCTATCCGATCTATGCCTATGGATCTGAAGAACAGAAGGACAAGTACCTCCCGGGCTTGGTTTCGGGCGAACTGATCGGCTGCTTCGGCCTGACAGAGCCGGATGCCG
>CAYNED010000049.1:0-13566 GCA_964396135.1 uncultured Neorhizobium sp. | reverse complement strand
CGATCGGCGTCATGGTCATGGAAGACGACGGCGGCAAGGACGAGAAGATCATTGCGGTGCCGGTTCCGAAACTGACCCAACGTTACGACAAGATCAACAACTACACCGACATGCCAGAGATCACGCTGAAGCAGATCGAACACTTCTTCGAGCACTACAAGGATCTGGAACCCGGCAAGTGGGTGAAGATCGGCGGCTGGCAGAATGTGGATGTTGCGAAGACGCTGATCGTCGAAGCCATCGAGCGCTACAAGGCCAGCAAGTAGTCAGCGCTCTCCAAGCGCATCCAGTCTTGAACACAAGTCCTCCGGGTCGCCGTCGATCCGGAGGACTTTTTTGCGGGCCGTTTCGCCGGAGATAATGGTAATCGCGCTCTTTGGATGGCGCAGAGACTTGGCCAGTAGCGCGATCAACGCCTTGTTGGCCTTCCCATCTTCGGCGACGGCTGTTACCCGCGCCCGGAGGTGGCACTGACCGTCATCCGACATCTCAATTCCATCTATTACCGTGCGACCCGCTCCCGGAGCGAGGCGGACGGCAAGGCGCAGATGGTCGGCGTGACGACTATAGGGCAGGTTCACGCAAACAGGGGATAGAGGCTCGTCCACAGAAGCGAGCGAAGGAAGAAGATGATCAACAGCACGATGATCGGAGAGATGTCGATGCCGCCGAGATTGGGCATGATATTGCGAATCGGCCGCAGCACCGGTTCGGTGATGTTGTAGAGGAATGTACCGATCGCGTTGACGAACTGGTTGCTCGAGTTGATCACGTTGAAGGCATAGAGCCAGGAGAAGATGGCGCTGGCGATCAGCACCCAGGTATAGAGGTTCAAAGCCAGGTCGATCGTCTGAAACAGCGCGAGCATCAACGTCTCCATTTCTTGTTGACAGACATGTAGACATTGGCGAACTAACGAGCAAGTGCCGCGCCCGAGGCGGAATCAATTCGTGTTTAACGGGCGTCTCGCAGCCAGTCCGGCCTCCTGAAAGACCATTCCCGATGTCCATTCCCGCCACTGCCGGCGATCGGTTTGCTGCCTTCCGGCATGCTTCCTATGTTCGCTTCTTCAGCGCCCGTTTCCTGGCTGCCTTCGCCATCCAGATCATCAGCGTCTCCGTCGGCTGGCAAATGTATGACGAGACGGGAAGTGCTCTTTATCTTGGCCTCATCGGGCTTTTTCAGTTTCTGCCGTCACTGCTTCTCATTCTTGTCACTGGGTCGGTAGCCGATCGATACAATCGCCGTGCGATTGTTGCGATCTGCCTCTTGGTCGGCTCGCTCTGTGCGCTGGCGCTTCTCGCCCTTACGCTTGCGGATATGTTCATACCCTGGCTGGTCTTTGCAATCCTGACGGTGTTCGGTATCGAACGCGCCTTCATGGGGCCTGCGGTCCAGTCGCTCGCGCCCAACCTCGTCCCGGAGCGCGATCTTGCCAATGCCATTGCGTGGAATTCCTCCTCCTGGCAGACAGCTTCGATCGTCGGGCCGGTCGCCGGCGGGCTACTTTATGGCGCCAGCGCCACCGCCGCCTATTCAATCGCGCTTGCCATGATGATTACTGCTGCGCTCCTCGTGATGCTGATTCCCAAGCCGGCGCAGCGGACCGCCACGAAGACAGTGAACTGGGGGGAGATCCTTGCGGGGTTCCGCTTCATCAGACAGGAGAAGGTGGTGCTCGGGGCGATATCGCTCGATCTCTTTGCCGTACTCCTTGGGGGTGCCGTGGCGCTGATGCCGATCTTCGCGCGCGATATCCTGGTTCTGGGACCGTGGGGGCTGGGCCTGTTGCGCTCGGCTCCGGGAATAGGAGCAGTTGCTGTCGCTCTGTGGCTCGCTTTCTACCCGATCCGACACCATGCAGGCCGTGCCATGTTCATCGGTGTGGCGCTCTTCGGCGCAGGGACAGTGGTGTTCGGGCTCTCCGAAACGGTGTGGCTTTCCATCATGGCGCTGATGCTGATGGGTGCCTCCGACATGATCTCCGTTTACGTGCGGGAAACACTGATCGTGCTGTGGACGCCGGACGAGGTGCGGGGGCGCGTCAATGCAGTCAACATGGTGTTCGTTGGTGCCTCCAATGAGCTTGGGGAATTCCGTGCCGGCACAATGGCTTCTTTCTTCGGCGCAGTACCAGCTGTGGTGATCGGTGGCGCAGGGACGCTCGCAGTGGCGGCGATCTGGGCGAGAAGCTTTCCGCAACTGCGCAAGATCGACAGCCTGGACGCTCCCAAGCACTGACGAGGCTCAGGCGCTCCTGCGCGTATCCCTTGCTGCCGCATCTTGCTGTTGACAATCGCGCTCAAACACAAGCGACAGGAAGCCGGACAGCCACTGCTTGAGTGGCGCATCAAAGATCATGCGGCCTTCCAGGTGTTCGCTGCCCTTCTGTGCGTTCGGCATAATAAAGCGATCCTCGCCACGCACGACCCAGCGCTGCATCATCGCCCGGGTCAGCTCCGCATGAAACTGCACGCCCCAAGCGTTGTCGCCATAGCGGATCGCCTGGTTCTGGTAGATGTCGCCCTCGGCAAGCCGTTTTGCGCCATGCGGCAGACTAAATCCCTCACGGTGGAAGTGGTAGACCATACGCGGCCAATGCGGCATCAGCAGGCGGCCATGCTCAGTTGCCCGTAAAGGATACCAGCCGATCTCCGTCAGGCCACCCTTTGCCGGTTCGACGATTCCGCCCAGATGGCGAACCATCATCTGGGCGCCAAGGCAGATGCCGAGGTAAGGCTTGTTTTCCTTGAGAGGCACGCCGATCCAATCCGTTTCCAGCTTCACGAAAGGATCGGGATCATTGGCGCTCATCGGGCCGCCGAAGATCACAGCGCCGCTATGAAGTGCTAGCGTATCGGGAAGAGGGTCCCCGAGAACAGGTCGACGGATGTCGAGCGGATAACCCTTTTCAACCAGCATCTGGCCGACGCGGCCAGGCGAGGATGTCTCCTGGTGGAGTACGATCAGAACCGGGAGCTTCTTTGTTTCCCGGGATGGTGTCATCAGCATTGGCTACCTTCTCAATCCCCTCCCGTGGCTCCTTCCGACCGACGCGCAGCCGCCTCCTGGCGCTGCAGAACCCGATCACGCCCTGACACTCCCATCAGGTCAGCGATCCTCCAGATCACATGATCTTCCATTTCGCTACGTTCACCGTCGGCATGCACGAGGTCCCAGAGAACCCCCAGCAGTTCGACACGCTCATCCGGATCGAGATGCCGATTAAGATCAGAGGTGAAGCGGTAATAGTCAACCGCCTCATGCCCGGCTTCCCTTCCAGCTTCTATCAGAGAGGCAAGCTGGTCACCCGCCAGATCATATCGGTCTTGCAGCAGGTCCTGCAGCATTTGCTGCTCTTCACTCGAGACATTTCCATCGGCCTCCATCACCTGGAAGCAGAGTGCAGCGAAGGCCACCCGCGGATCTCCCGGGGCAAAGCGGCCTTCCGGTTGGCCGGCCGCAAGGTTCTGGATGAAAGCCTGAACGCGTTCGAACATGATTGGCTTGTCCTGCTAGAAGAGGCGGAGGCGGTTGGCCGGTTCGTTGGTGGCTCGGGGATCCTTCACGCCCGGATCGTCAGGCGGGTGCGGGAAGAACGCTTCTTCATCCTCGGCCTTCTCGGCAGGCTTGTCGGCGGGCGGGTTCGCCTGAACCGACTTCTCCTCGCTCGAGCTGGGCTCAGCAAAAACGATCAGGTCCTTCTCTTGCCCACCAGTCCGGGTGGTGTCTGCCGGCGCAGCGGTCGCCTCTGACGAGACTGCTTCAACGGTTGTCGTCGTGGCAGGATCCTCCTGCACAAGCGCTGCTTCTTGCGCCGGTGCTGGAGCTTCGGCAACCGGGGGAAGCTCTGCGATAGCCTTGTCGGCGCGATCGGCCTCCTCGACTGGGCCCTCCAATTGCCCAAACGGGATCTTCCACTCGAAGGCGTCGATCCGGCCCGTTGTGGGGGAGATCGGCAGCCACCGCTCCGACACGAACCCGTCGGCAACCCAGGCAGGGTCCCGCGGAGCGCGCAAGGCCTGTCCCATCCAGTGGCGGATGCGACCCTGATCTCCGGTGTCTGCTTCCTCGATGTCGGCAAGCAGCAGGTAGATGCTTTCGCGGGGTTCCATGCGACCGGCGGCCTCGGCCTTGGCCCGCGCCTTTTCCAGCTCCCTCGCGTCGAGAGCGGCTTCTGCAACGGCAATCAGCGACTCAACATTGTTCGGCCGCATCGCTTCCAGTTTCTCCGCACGCTTCAAGCGATCTACGGCGCTGTCGCCACTGCGTGCCCTTACATAGGTCCTGGCAATCTCCGGGTGCGGCGCAATCTTCCATACCCCTTCCAGAACCGATGCCGCTCGGCGGATATTGTCCTCACGCAGATAGGCCTTGGCCGCGATGACGGCCGCGGGAACAAGATCCTTGGCGTGTTTCAGCGCCGCAAGAGCGTCATCGCGCGCACTTTTGGGGTCGGACTCGAGGCGTTCGCTCGCCTTGGCAGTCAGCAACACGGCCTTCCACCGCTCCGCCTGCTTCTTTTCGATCACGTTGGCGATACGCTGCTGGTCCAGCAGACGGATCGCATCATCCCAGCGACCAGCTCGAGAACGATATTCTAAGGTCGCCTGCGCGGCCCATGGCAGGTAGGGAGCGTTCTCGGCGGCACGCTCGGCATATTGGCGCGCCGCTTCGTCGGCGCCAAGACGGCGCGCTTCGACGTAGAGCCCGCGCAGGCCAAGCTCGCGCGTCTCGGGATCTTCCGCCATGCTTTCGAATTTCGCCCGCGCATCATCGTGGCGTCCTTCGATCAAGGCAGCTTGCGCATCCAGAAGGTGGAGCAGAGGTTCCTGATCCGAGCGCAGAAGCCCCTGAGCCCGGAGGCTCATCTTGCGTGCCAAAAGTGCGTTGCCCGCACCCGCAGCGATTAGCCCGGTTGAGAGCGCTTGATAACCGCGGTCGCGCTTGCGTGCACGGAAATAGCGCCTGACGGAGTGGGGTGAGCTCCAGATCGTCTGGACCAGCCACCAGAGAAGCATGATGACGGCGATCACGGCAGCAACCGCGGTCGCCGCGACCATCAGGCTCGTTTCAATCAGGTAGTCCTGCCACGTAATGGCGATCAGGCCCGGTCGGTCCGCCAGCCATGCGAAGCCCCATCCGAGAGCGAGGACCACGAGGATGAACCCAAACAATCTGATCATTCTGCCATCCTCAGTTCTGGTTCGCCGTCTCGCTGACAGCGCGAGAAACGGCATCGCCGATCAGCCCGTCCACCGCGATGCGAGCGTCAAGCGCTTCCTTGAAATCCTGTGAGACCCCCTTGCCCTCCTCCGGCAGCGTATCCCATGCGGAGGATGCCGCCCTCAGATTGCCGCTGCGAAGGCCCTCCTCGATGCGAGAGACCGCCGCTTCAGGCGTGTCGCCCTCGACGTCTCCGGTCCGGCGGACCTTTACAACGGACATCGCGCTCGACATTAGGCGGCTGGCAATCCCCTGATCCGGATCTGGCTGCGCAACTGCTTCGATGATTTCGGCGGATCGTTGCGAGAATTGCTCCACAAGTTGTGCCTGTGTGGGAACACCTTGCCCCGCATAAGGCTGGAGCCGGGCAACGGCTGGGTCGTCCGGCGCCACAGCGATGAACGCTTCGAGCTGGCTCTCGAAGGGGCCGCCCTGATCGGTTGCCGCTTTGAGGCCCGCAGCCGAAATAGCGCGTGCGGCAGCCTGCTCCGGTCCAGGCTCGTCGACGCGAGCTTGTAACGCGTCAACTCGCTGCTGAAGCTGCTCAAACCTGCCGGCTGTTTCGCTCGTGGCTGCCTCGCCTGCGGAGCGGACAGTGGCCAGTTCCTGCTCAAGGGAGGCGAGCCTCTCCTCAAAAGACGTCAGCCCTTCTTGAAGGGAAGCGACCTGTGCGGCTGCGTCACTACCGGTGCCCTCGTTCGCTGCGGTCTCAAGTGCCTGAACGCGCGCTTGAAGATCAGGGTCTGGCCCGCGGCTTTGCGCTAGCTCTTCGACCTGCTGTTGGAGGGCGACGAGTTCTTCGCTTGGGGGAGTGCTGGTGCCAGCGCCATTGGGAAGGTATCCGGCGTATTGCATGCTACCTGCAAGGGCGAGTGCGACGATGCCCCCGACGACACCTGCCGCAACGAGAGTGGAGGTCGCAGGCTTGCGACGCACAGCCTGCGCCGCCGGTGCGGGAGGTTCAGCCCATGTCTCCTCTGCTGCCGCGGTGGCTGCGCCATCACTTCCGCCGTCTTCTGTCGAGGCGGCGAATTCCGTGGTGCGTAGCTCTTCGGCCTGTGGGTCTTCGTCTCCCGGTTCTTGCTTCAGGGGCTCTTCCGGCGGCGTCGCGACATCCGGATAGGACGTCATAGCAGATGACGCATCATCTTCGCCTTTCGCGGTCGTCGCCTCTGCCGCTCCGGTATCCGCTCCCATGCTGAATCCGTTTTCCTCAAGGTCGTTGCTGCGGACAGGTTCAGCAATCACTTCGGCCTTGGAGGCCGTCGCGTCGATCGTCACCGGCTCCTTGCTGGACTTCGTTCGGCGGGGCGGCTTATCCGTGACCATAGAAACCTCAACTCCTGCAACTTCATGAAAGGAAACTAGGCAACTGGGCCTGACATGGAAAGAGGCTGCGGGGAATTTGGGCTTGGTCGCCTTGTAAGTCGCCACTAAAGAAGGGCGAGAAGGCTGTCCTCGTCGGGGCGGTCCGCGACGATCACTGCATTCTGCAGCGGCGCCGGCACTGCTTGCGCCACATTTTGGCTGAGGCAGAGGATGCGGGTGTGCTGGAGCACGTTCCAGCTTCGCCTGGTCAAGGGCAATTCGAAGAAACGCGTGGCGGTTGCCGTGGAATAAAGCAATATCGCGTCTACCGGCTTTGCCTGCAGGGCGGCGGAGAGTGCCGCCTCATCGACGGGCACCGCTTTCATTGCATATGCCTCGACGGTAAGGAACGGGATTTCCAAGTCCGTCAGTCCCGCCTCAAAGGTGACCGTGCGGGGGTTCCCTGCAAGGTAGAGTAGGGGGTGTCGTGCCGTTATCCGCCGAAGGCCTTCGCCAAACCGGGCGATCATGCTGGAAGCTGTTCCTTCCGCCGCTTCGACGGCAGTGAAGCCCGCATTCCGGGCCGCCATCGCCGTTGCTTCGCCGACGGCAAAGAGCGGCACGCTCAGATAGGGATAAGTCTTCTGGCCCAGCGATTGCAGCACCCGTGCCGCTTCCGCGCTGGTGATTGCAATAGCTGCATGTGGAGACCGAAGGCCTTCAAGCACGTCATCCGGATGATGCTCCGCACGCATCAGTGGCAGCACTACCGGGCGATGGCCCATCGTCTCGAGCCGTTTGGCCGTACGATGAGAGGCCTCCTCGGGACGCGTGACAAGAACGCGCAAGACCCTCACGTCCAGGTTTCGAAGAAGCCAGGGCCGGCAGCGGTGCGAACCGTTTCGCCGGCCTGCCTCCCTATGCGTTCGCCGTCCCTGCGCATACCTTCCAACTCCACGGAATACTCCTTTTGGCCGTCCGGCGTGAGGATGAGGCCGGAGAAGCGCAGGTGATCGCCGTCACACAGGGCATATCCCGCGATCGGGGTCCGGCAGGAGCCGTCGAGTGCCATGAGAAAGGCGCGTTCGCAACTGACCGCGTCATATGTCGGCTGATCGTTGACCGCCTCCAGGAGCGCGTCGATACGCTTGTCGCCGATCCGGCTTTCGATGCAGATTGCGCCTTGTGCAGGGGCCGGCGGAAACTCCTTAGGATCCAGCAGCTCTGTCACCACCTCTTCCCGCGCGAGCCTCTTCAGCCCAGCAAAAGCCAGCAGAGTGGCATCGACATGGCCTTCATCTAGCTTGCGCAGACGCGTGCCGACGGAGCCCCGAAAGATGGTGACCTGGATGTCCGGACGGATGCGGCGAACCAGTGCCTGACGGCGCAAGGATGCCGTGCCCACCGTCGCGCCCTGCGGCAGCGCAGTCAGGCTTGGTGCGGTTCTGCCGATGACGGCGTCACGGACGTCTTCTCGCGGAAGGTAAGCAGAGATGTGCAGCCCGTCCGGCAGCGCGGTTGGCATGTCTTTCGAGGAATGAACTGCAAAATCCAGCTCGCCCGATGCCAGCTGCTCTTCGAGTTCGAGCGTGAACAGTCCTTTGCCGCCGATCTCGCTCAACGGGCGATCGACCACTCGGTCGCCCGTTGTCGATAGCACGACGATCTCAAACATCTCTTCCGGTAGATCATGGGCTGCCATCAGTCGGGCCCGCGTTTCGGCCGCCTGCGCCAGGGCAAGCGGGCTGCCGCGCGTGCCGATCCGGAAAGGTTTTGTTTGCATCCGCTTTCGTCCATTGTTAACCGGAGGCCTTGGTAACCGGCTTTTCCCCAGCCCGCAATCAACGATAGGCTCATGGCGCCCCTTCTTCGCATCCTCGGCATCGAAACAAGTTGCGATGAAACGGCCGCTGCCGTGGTTCTGCGACACCCGGACGGGCGTGGCGAGATCCTGTCGGACGTCGTTCTGTCGCAGCTTGAAGAGCATAGCGCTTTCGGCGGTGTCGTCCCGGAGATTGCCGCCCGCGCACATGTGGAATCTCTTGATGGACTGATCGAAGAGGCGCTGGAGCAGGCGGGCGTGACGCTCCAGGAGATCGACGCAGTGGCGGCGACATCCGGCCCAGGGTTGATCGGCGGGCTGATCGTCGGCTTAATGACGGGCAAAGCGATTGCCCGGGCCGCGGGCAAGCCGCTCTTTGCGATCAATCATCTGGAAGGCCATGCGCTGACGGCGCGGCTAACGGACGGGCTCTCTTTTCCGTATCTGATGCTGCTGGTTTCAGGCGGTCACACGCAGCTCGTGCTGGTCCGCGGTGTCGCCGAATACGAGCGTTGGGGTACCACGATCGACGATGCTCTCGGCGAGGCCTTTGACAAGACGGCGAAGCTGCTGGGGCTTCCCTATCCCGGCGGGCCGGCAGTCGAGCGGGCGGCACGGCAGGGGGACGCCGACAGGTTCAAGCTTCCGCGGCCGCTTGTGGGGGAAGCAAGACTCGATTTTTCTTTCTCCGGCCTAAAGACCGCTGTTCGCCAGGCGGCCACGGAGATTGCACCGCTGAGTGACCAGGACATTGCGGACATCTGCGCTTCCTTTCAGAAGGCTATCTCGCGCACGCTTCAGGACCGGATCGGACGCGGACTGGCGCGCTTTCGCGCGGAATATGCCGATGTGGACGTGCAACCGGCATTGGTTGTGGCCGGCGGGGTGGCCGCAAATCAGGAACTCCGCCGCACCCTCCAGGCACTTTGCCTGGAACACGGGTTTCGATTTGTGGCGCCGCCGATGCGACTGTGCACGGACAATGCCGCAATGATCGCCTGGGCAGGTCTGGAGCGCATGGCGGCCGAGCTTTCGCCCGATACGCTCGATGTCCAGCCGCGGTCACGCTGGCCGCTCGACAGCAGCGCGCAGACCTTGCTTGGTTCCGGGAAACGGGGGGCAAAAGCATGAACGACAAGTACGTCGTCGTTCTCGGTGCAGGCGCTTTCGGCACAGCCCTTGCGACGGTCATGGCGCTGCAGGGAAACCTTCGTGTGACGCTGATCGGTCGCAACCCCGCCTTGATGAGCGATCTGCGCGACATGCGCATGCATGACGCTGCCCTTCCAGGGGTGCCGCTAGCGGATGCGCTGGACTTTTCTGCCGAACCCGACGCCATCGGAGGCGCAGACGTGGCTCTGTTCGCCATGCCCTCCCAGGCGCAAGCCGACGCTGCCCGCTATTACGGCCCCTATCTCCGCAAGGATGCAGCCGTCGTGACCTGTGCCAAGGGTCTGGAACGAAGCACTGGAGCAACGCTGACGGAGGTGCTGGACAGGGAGCTTTCCGGGCGAGCGGCTGCTGCGCTGAGTGGGCCAGGCTTTGCGGCGGATATCGCACGCGGTTTGCCGACGGCGATGACGATCGCGGCTGAGAACGCTGATCGGGCAGAGAGCCTTGCGCATGCGCTGTCGACGCGCACGTTCAGGCTCTATCCCTCCAACGACCCTGTCGGTGTCCAGTTGGGTGGAGCGCTTAAGAACGTGCTGGCGATTGCTTGCGGCATCGTTGAAGGTGCGGGGCTCGGCGAATCCGCGAAGGCGGCATTGATCTCCCGCGGTCTGGCGGAGATGTCGCGCCTAGTCGCGCGCCTGGGGGGGCGGGCCGATACGGTACGGGGGCTTTCCGGTCTGGGCGACCTCGTGCTGACCGGCACCAGCCGCCAGTCGCGCAATCTTCGCTACGGCATCGCTCTGGGCAAGCAGGCTTCCAACGGCGAAAGTGGCGAACTTGTCGAGGGGGCGCATGCCGCCTTGATTGCCGCCGACCTGGGAAAGAGAGAAGGGGTCGATTTGCCCATCACCAATGCGGTTGCCGCCATCATTGCGGGCGAGCTTGCCATTCCCGCTGCGGTGGAACAACTGATGACGCGCCCCATAACCACAGAGTAACGACAACGGAGTGACACGCAGGATGCTGTTCGCCTTTCTTTGCACCGACAAGCCCGGCCACCTCAACGTGCGGATGGATACCCGGCCCGCGCACCTGGAGCACCTCAACAAGCTGAACGATGAAGGCACGCTGAAGATGGCCGGGCCTTTCTTGGATGACGAAGGCAAGCCGAACGGTAGCCTGGTGATCGTCGAGGTGGAAGACATGGCGGCTGCGCGCGCTCTGGCCGAAGCGGATCCCTATTATCAAGCAGGGCTGTTCGAGAAGGTCGAGGTGAAGCCCTACAACTGGGTCTTCAACAAGCCGGGGGCATAAGCTGCAATGGCGTATTGGCTGTTCAAGTCCGAGCCCTTCAAGTGGTCTTGGGAAATGCAGAAAGCCAAGGGAGAGGCCGGAGAAGAGTGGTCTGGCGTGCGCAACTACCAGGCGCGCAACCACATGCGGTCGATGAAGATCGGCGACAAGGGTTTCTTCTATCACTCCAACGAGGGGCTGGAGATTGTTGGGATCGTGGAGGTCTGCGCGCTCAGTCATCCCGACTCGACGGCCGACGGCGATGCCAGATGGGATTGCGTCGACATCCGGGCGGTTTGCGATGTGCCGAAGCCAGTGACGCTGAAGGAGATCAAGGCGAACCCCGAGTTCGAGAAGATGTCGCTGGTCACCTCAATGCGCCTTTCCGTGCAGCCTGTGACCGACGAGGAATATCTTGAAATCTGCCGCCTTGGCGGACTGGATAATCCGCCACGCTCACCCGGTTGAGGCCGGCGTGAAGACCGACCCTCGTACCTTCGTCCTCGCCAACACCAGGTTGCAGACACCTCCGCATGTGCCGGAAATTCGTCTGCATCTTGCCGATGAGGCGCACGACCTATGGCAGAAGACGGAGGATGAGTTGGAGGCAATCGGGCTTCCTCCGCCTTTCTGGGCTTTCGCCTGGGCAGGCGGACAGGGTCTGGCGCGCTACCTGCTCGACCATCCAGACATGGTGCGAGGCGGCAGAGTGGTTGACTTCGCGACGGGGTCCGGTCTCGTGGCAATTGCGGCGTGTCAGGCCGGCGCGGGGAGTGTGCTTGCGGCAGACATCGATCCCTGGGCCGCGGAAGCGGTTAAGCTGAACTCGTCGGCGAATGCGGTCGAGATCTCCTTTACGGATCGAGATCTCGTCGGCACGCAACTCGATGCGGATATATTGTGCGCCGGTGATGTGTTCTACGACCGAGACTTTGCCGCGGCCCTCGTGCCGTGGTTCCAGCAGTTGAGCGAAGATGGCGTCACCGTTCTCGTGGGAGATCCCGGGCGAAGCTATCTGCCGCGGGATCGGCTTGAGCCACTTGCCGTCTACGAGGTGCCGGTCACCCGGGTCTTGGAGGATGCGGAGGTGAAGCGAACCACGGTTTGGCGCTTCCTCAATTCTCCGCGCGGATGACGCAGACTCCCGCTTCGTAGGCGCAGGCCGGGGAGCGGAAGCTGCCGGGCGGTGTGACATGGATGATGGTTGCCAGAGGCGCGAACTGCGGACGCTCGACCTGGTGAAAACGACGACTGACCCATACGGATCGGCTGAATGTGCCGACACCACGAAGCTGCCTCGCAGGCGTGGTGTAGCCGATGGACGGGCGGTGGTGAGACCGGTCGTAGTGGTGGTGAACTCCGTAGCCCGTGGAGCTGTTGCCCCAAATCTTGCTGTCTGCATGCGCAGGTAGGGTCGTAAGTGCGAGGAGCGGTGCAAGGGCGAACCAGACTGCTGTGCGGATCATCGTCGCCCTCCTTCGGCAAGCGTTAACGCGAGGTTAACATAGTTCGCCTAGTGAAGTCGCCAAGGCCGTGGCGGCTAGCGCCAACATGGTTAACGGCGATCAGGAGCAGGCGGATCGAGCGGGCGGAAAACCAATCGATTAAAATTTGAAATCCGTTTGAATTCCCTTGTCGTAGAGTATATCGGGCTTTACACCACGCTGATTGATGCAATGCACATTTCTTCGGCATGGCATTTGGCGGGTGCAACGCCCGTAGACGCTTCCAAGCCGCGAGGTCCTGATGGCGAACGTGACAAAAAATCGGCCCCTGTCGCCGCATCTGCAGATTTACAAATTCATTCCGACCATGGCCATGTCGATCGTGCACCGCATTACCGGTGCAGCGCTCTACTTCGGCATGATCCTTGTGGTCGCGTGGCTGGTGGCAGCCGCCTCGGGCGAAGAGCATTTCAACCAGGTCAATGGGCTGTTCGGGTCGCTGGTCGGGCAGATCATCCTGTTCGGCTTTACATGGGCGCTGCTACATCACCTTCTAGGTGGCCTTCGCCACATGATGTGGGACCTCGGCTACGGCTTTGAGAAAGAATTCTCCACCATGCTGGCCAAGGCCAATCTGGCTGCGTCGGTCGGGCTGACAATCCTTGTCTGGGTTGTCGTGGTGCTGGTTCGCTAAGGAAAGTAACATGGATATGCGCACCCCCCTTGGCAGAGTTCGCGGCCTCGGCTCAGCCAAAAGCGGAACGGAACACTTCTGGAAGGTCCGCACGACCTCTCTTGCCCTCGTTCCTCTCGTTCTGTTCTACGTCGTCTTCCTGATCATGTATGTCGGCCGGCCCTACGCAGAAGTTGTTGGCGCTCTTGCCCATCCGGTTGTCGCCACGATCAACGCCGCGACGCTGATTGCAACCATCATCCATATGCGGCTTGGCATGGAAGAGGTCATTCAGGACTACGTACATTCGGAGCACATGAAGCTTCTTTGCCTGGTGCTCAACGCAGCTTTCTCACTCCTGATCGGTGGTCTCTGTCTGATCGCCGTCTTGAAAATCGCATTCGCAGGGTAACTGGCCATGGCATTGATCACCCCCATCGCACAGACTGGCAAGGCCTATACCTATGTCGACCATTCCTATGACGTGATTGTCGTGGGCGCGGGTGGCGCGGGCCTGCGCGCGACGCTTGGTATGGCGGAGCAGGGCTTCAAGACGGCCTGCATCACCAAGGTCTTCCCCACTCGCTCGCACACGGTCGCGGCTCAGGGTGGCATTGCTGCCTCGCTGCAGAACATGACCCCGGACAGCTGGCAGTGGCACCTCTACGACACGGTCAAAGGCTCCG
>CAYNED010000048.1:0-13591 GCA_964396135.1 uncultured Neorhizobium sp. | reverse complement strand
CACGCGGGTTTCGCAGAGTTTTTCGTGGAAGGCGCGCACGGTGCGGATCGCCGCTTCCGCCTTGCCTTCCGATTTCTGCCGGTCGGCGGTGGAGCGGGCGGCATCCCATTCGGCACGCAGCGGATCGATGACGGTGGCGATGACGAGGCGTTCGACATAGGCACGCGGCGTATAATGGGCGCCGAGCTTGCGGCGGTCGGCGGGGTCGAGCGCCTGTTCCAGGAAGGTGCCGAAGATCGCCGGCTCGACATCCTTCCAGTCATGGTTGGCGGCGGCAACCAGTTCGCCGATCTCTTCCTTTGCAAGCTTCAGTGCGCGGCGGTTCTTGAAGAACTCGCCGTTGAACCTTTTCACCTTCTCGCGGATCGTCGCGGTGAATCCGCCCTCGTCCATGGCGCGCCAAAGGTCTTCCATCATGCCGGGAAAGATCTCGGGCTTGTCGGCGCAGTCCTTCAACAGTTCCTTGAAGCAGTCCTTCGGCAGAAGCTCCACGTCCTCGGCGAACATGGTGAAGAGCATGCGCATGAGGAGCATGGCCACCTCTTCCGTCGGGTAGCCGGATTTTTCCAGCGCCTGGCTGACCTTGGCGATGCGCGCCGCGATCTCGCGCGTCACCTTGGCGGCATGGCGGGAGGGATCAAGCGAGACCGGGTCCGTCCAGATCGCCTTCAGCCGCTCACGCACCTTCTCGTCGCGCAGGTCTTCCAGATAGATACGGAAGGAGCGGCGGTCGGGGAACTGGTCATAGGCCTTCCCGTCGCGACGGAAGTTTGCATAGACCTCGATCGCGTGGCCGACATCGCAGACCAGCACGAAGGGCGGCGGCTCGTGGGAGGCGGGCAGCAGGCGGACATAGTTCTCGGCCTGGGCGCGGGCGTTCATCATCAGCACGTCCCAGGAGCGGTTGGCGCTGGCGCGGCGGCCGCGCGGCGAGGATTCCATTCCCGGCAGCTGTGGCGCATCGGCGATCTGCTTGTCGCCTTGCAGGCGGCTCTGCTTGGCTTCGAGGACGAAGCAGTCCTTCTTGTAGAGGTCGATGCGCTTGGATGAGGTCGAGCCGTCGCGAAGGGGCTCCTTCACCACGCGCTCAAAAACGTAGTCGTTTCCTTCGGTGGTGGCGGAGGCGGGATCGGGGTGGGGCAGACCCAGGAGGTCCGTCAGTTCTGTCAGGAAGAGCGCGTAGTTCGCTCTTTCCTGCCCGCCTTCCTGCCCCTGCCAGCGGGCGATGAACGCCTCAACCTGTGCCTGCACTCTCGTCCCCTGCCCTGTTCGGGTGCATTCTTACTGCCGTGGGGACGAGACGCAAGGCGTGATGCTGATCAGGCGGCGGCTGAGTGGGCCCAGTCCATGTAGAGTTCCAGGGCCTTGCGGGCGACGGGGCCTTCCTGGAGATCGCGGTCGTCGAGCCGGGTGACGGGGACGATCTTGGAATAGTTGCCGGAGGTGAAGATCTCGTCGGCGTTCCTGAAGTCTTCCACCGTCAGCGTCACTTCGCGCACGTCAAATCCGTTCTGACGCAGCAATGTCATGACGCGCGAGCGGGTGATGCCGGAGAGGAATGTGCCGTTGGCGATCGGCGTCATCACCACGCCGTCCTTGACCATGAAGATGTTGGAGGAGGCGGTTTCGGCGACATTGCCGTTCATGTCGCGCATCAGGGCGTTGTCGAAGCCTCGACCCCGCGCCTCGATGATGGCGCGGCCGCTATTGGGATAAAGGCTGCCGGTCTTGGCGCCGGTCATGGCCACTTCCGGGTTGGGACGGCGGAAGGGCGAAACGGTGAGCGAGGAAGGTTTTGCCGCGTGCATCGGCGCCTCGAACAGGCAAAGCGCAAAGCGGGTGGAGTCGGGATCCGGCGCCACGAGGCTGTAGGAGCTGCCGTGTTCGGCCCAGTACATGGGCTTGATGTAGATCGCGGTCTTGCCGTCGAACTTCTTTACGCCTTCCAGCGCCAGCCGTTCAATCTCTTGCGCCTCCATCACCGGGTTCATGCCCATATTGGTGGCCGAGCGGTTGACGCGCTGGCAATGGAGGTCGAGGTCTGGCGACAGGCCGTCGAACCAGCGCGCGCCGTCAAACACCGTGGAGCCCAGCCACATCGCATGCGAGGTCGGGCCAATCAGCGGCGGGTTGCCTTCCAGCCATTCGCCGTCGACATAGGTCCAGGTTGCGGTGCGGGGTGCGGTGTTCACGGGCATGCTTGTCTCCTTCGAATTTCGGGCCGACTGAAGGCCCCCGCACCTCGAAGGTCAAGAGTTTTGTTGCCCTGCAGACGCAGGCCGCGTGCAGGCATGCCGCTATGCAGGCTCTGTTTTCACTAGCCTTTTGCCAGTGCCAGCAGCGGGGCACATCGGTGCATCACAAAAAATCATGATGCCCTGCCCGTTCAGGAACGGGCGGGAGCGGGAAACAGCGGATTGCGAGGGTGGTGTGCCTCCGAAGGCCCGAACTCCAGGCGGGAATTGCTGTAACGATCGATCAGCACGAGGCTGAGGACGGAGCCGAGAAGAAAAAGGAGGAACAAGAGAAAAGGCCAGCGCATCAGGATCTCCGGGTTGGAACGCACTACACATCCACGGATGACGCCGGCCTCGATTCGCTGCCGGCGGATGCCATATCACCGCAAAAATGCGGCCTGTCGATGGCGGGTGCCTACATCCCGTCTTCCGGAGTGGTTGCACGGCGTGGCGCGGACGGCTGGTCCGGCTGATCCTCGTGCACGCTGGATGTGATCAGCGCATCGAGTGGATGGCCGGGCTCTGGCCCCGTGATCAAAAGCGCGCTGAGCGCCGCCATGATCATCAGGAGCATTATGACCGGCAGGGCCATGTGCATGCGGACTTCCTTATAAGTTCATCCCGGTGGCATCAGCGGAACCCGCAGGTGGCTGATACGTTCCCGGCGAAGAGTTGCCGCGGCGGCGGCGTCCATTTCTTCAGCAACGGGGCTGGCACACATCATGACAACGATCCTGGCAGAGGGGGAAAGCTGCTGGCGGACAGCCCGCGCCGACCGTTTCTCCGTCATCATCGACGCGGCCGATTTCTTCAAGTTCGCCAAGCAGGCCATGCTGAAGGCGAAGCGGTCGATCTACCTGATCGGATGGGATTTCGACACGCGCATCCGGCTCGAGCCTGGGAACAAAGAAGCCAAACGGCCAGACAAGCTCGGGCGTTTCCTCAATTCGCTCGCCAAGAAGAACGCCGATATCGATATCCGCATCCTCAAATGGGATATCGGGCTGATCGGCTCGGTGACGCGCGGGGAGACGCCGCTCTACATGCTGCGCTGGATGTTCAACAAGCGTATCCACATGAAGTTCGACGGGGCTCACCCGCCGGTTTCGGCGCATCACATGAAGCTGCTCGTCATCGATGACAGGGTGGCTTTTTGCGGCGGGATCGACATGACGACCTCCCGCTGGGACACGCGCGAGCACAAGGAGGATGACCCGGCGCGCCGCTCGCCACGCGGCCACAAGGAGGACCCGTGGCACGACGCCACCTCCTGCTGCTCGGGCCCGATTGCGATGGCGCTTGGCGATCTTGCCCGCAGCCGCTGGCAGATGGCGACCGACGAGGTTCTGGACCCGACCGAGGCCGACGGCGATCCATGGCCGGACGACCTTCCGGTGGAATGGCGCGACGTCGATATCGGTATCGCCCGCACGGCGCCAGAGTATGGCGACCGCAAGCAGGTCGTCGAGATCGAGACGGCAAAACTGGCCATCATCGCGGCAGCCCGAAAATCGCTTTACATCGAAAGCCAGTACTTCGCTTCGCGCCGGATCGCCGAGGCCATCGCCAAACGGCTGGAAGAGCCGGATGGCCCGGAAGTGGTTGTCGTCAATCCGGAGAAAACGAATGGCTGGCTGGAATCTCGTACGATGGACGCGGCTCGCGTGCGGCTGATGAAGCTGGTGCGCGAGGCAGACCGCCACGATCGCTTCCGGATCTTCTATCCGGTCAATGCCGCCGGCACGTCGATCTATGTTCATGCCAAGCTGATGATCGCCGACGACCGGATCCTGAAGATCGGCTCGGCCAATCTCAACAACCGTTCGATGGGCTATGACACGGAATGCGACCTGATCCTGGAGGCACAGGAAGACCAGGCGGACCTGCGGCAAGGAATTCTCGCAGAGCGCAACGGGCTGCTTGCCGAGCATCTCGGGCGGTCGGTGCAGGAGGTCGAAAAAGGGCTGGCGGATGTCGGCGGTTCGCTGGTTCAGCTGATCGCCCGCCTGAACCGCGAGGATGGACGCGGGCTGCGGCCGGTGGAAATGCGCGAGCTGACGCCGGACGAGGAGATGGTTGCCGAATCCGACCTGCTGGACCCGGAGCGTCCATCGGGCGTCCGCTACAGCCCTTCGCGGTTCCTGCGCAAACGGTTCGGCCACCGGACAGCTGCTTGAGCGACGAGAGGAATGGCATGGGCGGCAAGGCAAACGATCAGCAAGATTCCGCGGGATCGCGCCCAGAAGGGAGCGACGAGACGGGAATGACGCATCTTCTGGACTCACTGTCTGCGCTGGGCGAACGGAACGACACCGTCACCGTCCACCAGCTCCGAGAGGAGATCGGCGAGCGGAGTTTTGGGCCCTTCTTGGTCGTTCCGGCGCTGATCGAGCTCAGCCCGATCGGCGGCATTCCTGGCCTGCCCACTGTGATCGCGATCATCATCAGCCTGTTTTGCGTGCAGATCGCCTTCGGCAGGAAGCATCTTTGGCTGCCGGATTTCGTCGAGAAGCGAAAGATGCCGGGGGAGAAGCTGCAGCGAGGCCTCCATTTCGTGCGCCCGCCGGCCCGCTGGATCGACAAGATCCTGAAGCCCCGGCTGCGCTGGATCACCAAGCCGCCGGCGCTGCAGGTGGTCGCGGTATTGTGCGTGCTGCTTGCCGCCACCGTCCCGCCGCTGGAGATCGTGCCCTTTGCCAGCAGCTTGCCGATGGGAGCAATTGCCCTCTTCGGGCTGGCGCTGATGGTGCGCGACGGTGCAGTTGCAATCCTCGCGGGCTGTCTCGCCGCCGGCACCGGCTACATGCTCTACACAACACTGGTTTGAGAGACGGGACGTCCTGACCGACGCTTGAAGCCGTGCTTGGCGGCCCCATGTAGAGAAGCCTTCCCGCCCGCTGGTCAGGGGGGGTACGCATTCCTGAGGAGCTATCTTATGCATCAAGTCAGCGCAAACGGCGCCAACATTCCCGCCCTCGGCTTCGGCACCTTCCGCATGCCCGATGCTGACGTGCAGCGGATCCTGCCGCAGGCCCTGAAGCTCGGCTTTCGCCATGTCGATACCGCACAGATCTACAAGAACGAGGCGGCTGTCGGTGACGTCCTGCACAAGTCGGGGATCGCCCGGGACGACATTTTCCTGACCACGAAAGTCTGGGTCGACCGGGTGGGCCACGACGCCTTCATCGCTTCGGTGGACGAGAGCCTGGCCAAGCTGAAGACCGATTACGTCGACCTTCTGCTCCTGCACTGGCCGCAGAGCGAAATGCCGCTTGCCGACCGCATGGGCGCGCTCAACGAGCTTCGCCAGCAGGGCAAGGTGAAGAACATTGGTGTCTCCAACTTTTCAACCGCGCTGATGGCGGAAGCCGTGCGCCTTTCCGATGCACCGGTCGTGACCAACCAGATCGAGTACCACCCCTATCTCGGCCAGGCACGGGTGATCGAGGAGGCGCGCAAGACCGGCATGTCGATTACCGCCTATTACCTGATGGCGGACGGCAAGGTGCCGCAAGATCCGGTGCTGAAGGAGATCGGCGCCGCGCACGGCAAGACCGCCGCACAGGTGGTATTGCGGTGGGCGGTGCAGCAGCAGGACGTCATCGCGCTCTCCAAGACGGCGACGGAAGGCCGGCTGGCCGAGAATTTCGACGTCTTCGACTTCGCCCTCACTGACGACGAGATGGCGGCGATCCACAAGCTTGCCCGCCCGGATGGCCGCATCGTCAACCCGGGGCATCTGGCGCCCGAGTGGGATTGAAACAGAAAAAGCCGCCGGCAACCGCCGGCGGCTTTTCATGAAGGACGGATAGGATCAGACGAACTGGCTAAGGCCAGGCACGGAGGCGACGACCGTGTCGACGGTTTCGTCGCCGGCGTGCTCGCGGGCAACCTTGATGGTTTCCTTCGCGAGCGACGTGATCTCGCCCATGCCGAGGCCGAGGCTCATCAACTGCTGGCCGAGAGCCATGACGCCGCCGCCGAAGCTTGCCATCAGGCCGCCAAGGAGCCCGCCGCCGCCTGCACCTTCGCCGTTGAATCTGGCGACCAGATCAGGGGCGCCTGGGATGGACTCGATCATGCGGGCGACAGCTGCGTCATCTGCCTCGCGCTGCAGGAAGCCGAGCATCATGCCGACGGCCTTTTCAGCCGTATCAGGGGCAATGCCGACATTGTCGGCGACGCGGGTGACGAGTTCGTTCATGAGTATCTCCTCGATAGGTTTGACGTTGACGTCAAAGTAATACAGAAGCTCCGCCGGCGTCCAGCGCCAAGTGAGCGTCTTCGACGTTGTATATCAGGATGATGCCTTGCCCAAATGGTCGGCCATGAAGGCTCCACGCTCGCCCATGGGCTGCTCAGGGCCCGTCGTCGTATCCTGCGCGGTTTGATGCTCAAGCTCGGCATTCAACTCGGCACCGACGATCACGATGATGACCGAGATCCATGTCCAGAACATGAAGCCCATCAAGGCGCCAAGCGTGCCGTAGGTGGCGTTGTAGTTGGCGAAGTTAGATAGGTAGAACGAGACTCCAATTGATGCCGCAAGCCAGAAGATCGTTGCAAACAATGTTCCCCAGCTCAGCCACTGCGCGCGTGCCGGTTCGCGGCTGGGGCCAAACCGGTAAAGAAGCGCGATGCCGCCGGCGACAAAAACAAGCAGGAGCGGCCAGCGGCCGAGACTGATCACTGTTTCCGCCCAGGTACCGAGGTAGAGAAAGGACAGGACGGCTGGCACGACGCCGACTGCAATGATCAGCGCGGCGATGAGAATCATGGTGCCCAAGGTGAACATCAGGGAGACGAGGGTCAACTTCACGAAACTTCGCTTTTCCTCTTCCTCGTAGGCAACATTCATCGCTTCGAACAGCGCCTTCATGCCGTTGTTGGAGCTCCAGAGAGCGACGCCAAGACCGACAATCAGGCCAATGCTGAGGGTGGAACCGTCCTGCGACGCCAGGGAACGGAGCTGATCGATGAAGATGTTGAGCGCGTCGGTCGGCATCACGGTGGTCAGGAACTGGATCCGTTCAGCAATCTGGCTGGGGCTTGCAAAGAAACCGTAGACGGAAACAAGGGCCGCCATGGCCGGGAACAGCGCCAGAAGAAGGTAATAGGTGACACCGGCAGCGACGAGCATCACGCGATCTTCACTGATCGCAGCGAAAACACGCCAGAAGACATCCTTCAGACCCTTCGCCGGGATCTGGTGCGGGGTCTTCGCTTCGCGGCCGTGTCCTGGCTCCTGGTTCTCCGCCCTGACTGCATCGTCCTGCACGTCCATGCTCCTTCCGCTCGACATCCGCGAAGGGCGCAGCCGTTGCCGGTGCCCGCGACGCCCTTTATAAGCCTTGGAGCCGTAACGCCGCCAAAAGGAGCCAGTTGCATGGGTGAAGAAGGAAAACTCTTTCTGGGCGGCAGTCGCAAGCCCGACGACTCCTTCAACAAACCCGAATATCTCGACCTCGCTTTTGCCAACCGGCATGGGCTGATTACCGGCGCGACCGGAACCGGTAAGACGGTGACACTACAGATCCTTGCCGAAAGCTTTTCCAGCGCCGGCGTGCCGGTGTTCTGCTCCGACATCAAGGGCGACCTGTCGGGCATCGCGGTGCGGGGGGACGAGAAAGACTTTCTCCTCAAGCGCGCCGAGGAGATCTGCTTCTCCGAATACGACTTCCAGGATTTCCCGGCCATCTTCCTCGACCTCTATGGGGAAAAGGGGCATCGGGTGCGCGCGACGATTGCCGAGATGGGGCCGCTGCTGCTTGCCCGGCTGATGGATGCGACGGATGCGCAGGAAGGCGTGCTCAACATCGCCTTCAAGATCGCCGATGAGGGCGGCATGGCCCTTCTCGACCTCAAGGACCTGCAGGCGCTCCTGAACTACATGGGCGAGTATGCGAGCGAGATCTCCAGTCGCTATGGTTTCGTTTCCAAGGCCTCGGTAGGTTCCTTGCAGCGCGCGCTCCTGGTGCTGGAGCAGCAAGGAGCGGAGCATTTCTTCGGCGAGCCGGCTCTCGACATCCGTGACCTGATGCGCACGACCCGGGATGGGCGCGGGATGATCTCGGTGCTGGCCGCCGACAAGCTGATGAACAATCCGCGCCTCTACGCCACTTTCCTGCTCTGGCTGTTGTCGGAGCTTTTTGAGGAACTGCCGGAGGTTGGCGACCCGGAAAAGCCAAAGCTCGTCTTCTTTTTCGACGAGGCGCATCTCCTTTTTGACGGAGCGCCGAAAGTGCTGATCGAGCGCGTCGAGCAGGTGGTCCGGCTGATCCGGTCCAAGGGCGTCGGCGTCTATTTCGTCACGCAGAACCCGCTCGATGTTCCTGAGAGTGTACTGGCGCAACTGGGCAACCGGGTTCAGCATGCACTGCGCGCCTATACGCCGCGCGAGCAGAAAGCGGTGAAGACTGCGGCAGACACGTTTCGTGCCAATCCTGAGTTCGAGACGGGCGAGGCGATCACCTCGCTTGGTACCGGAGAAGCCCTGGTTTCGACACTTGAAGGCAAGGGCGCGCCCTCGATGGTGGAACGGACACTGATCCGCCCGCCGTCCTCGCGCATCGGGCCGATCAGCGATGCCGAACGGCAGCAGATCATCAGCCAGAGCCCCCTCGCCAACCAGTACGACCGCGACATTGATCGGGAGTCCGCCTACGAGATCCTGATGGCACGCGCTGCGAAGGCGGAGGCTGCCAAGCATCGTGACGAGGAGCCTGAAAGTACCGCCGGTCGCTGGAGCCTGCCGGGGTTCGGCGACGCACCCGAAGAGAAGCCCACCCGCAGCCGAAGCTCCGGCCGCTCCGGCTACCAGCGCGAAACGGTGGTGGAAGCGGCGATGAAAAGTGCGGCGCGATCGGTTGCCAACTCGCTCGGCCGTGCGATCGTCCGCGGCATCCTGGGCAGTCTGAAACGCTGATCCATTCAGTATTGGCTAGGGCGTGCTCGGGGCTCGCAGTCAGCGCTTGCGGACGAATTCGGTTCTCAGAACCAGACCCTTGATCGCGTCGTGGCGGCAGTCGATCTCTTCGGGGTTTTCGGTCAGGCGGATGGAGCGGATCACGGTGCCCTGCTTCAAGGTCTGGCCCGCGCCCTTGACCTTGAGGTCCTTGATCAGGGTGACGGAGTCGCCATCCTGCAAAAGCGTTCCCGAGGCGTCGCGGACCTCGACAGGGGCCGCGCCGGCAGCGGCGAGCTCGGACGCCGGGCGCCATTCGCCGGTTGCGTCGTCATAAACATAATCGTCGTCGTTCGCTGCCATGAGGCGCTCCTTCTTCAACACGGCCCTTCTATGCGCACTATCGGGAGAGCGCAAATGCGGAGGGGATGCGGATGGGATGCGGAAGGATCACTCAATCGCCATCATCGGGAATGGCAAGTGTTTCCCCGCAAGCCTTGCAGTGCACGGCGTCAGCCTCGTGGCGCTGCAGGCCGCAGTTCGGGCAAGGAAACCGAACCTTGTAGGGCCGAACCACCGCCTGCGCCAACCGAACGAAGAGCGAAATGCCGACGATCATGGTGACGACGGACGTGAGCTTACCTGCCGTTCCCGGCAAGGTGATGTCACCGAAGCCCGTGGTGGTGATCGTCGCCACGGTGAAGTAGAGCGCGTCGACGAAGCCCTGTTCGCCCGGCCGATAGTAGAAGAAACTTGTATAAACGAAGCCGGTAATGATGAAGAGAAAGACCAGAAGATTGACCAGAGCCCGCACCACATCGATCAGATGCGGATAGCCGGCGCGACGCAGAGCCACCCGCAGCAAGGGGCTGTTGCCGATTGCCCAAAGCCGCATCGCCCGCAAGAACGCAAAGTTATAGAGCGTGTTGGGAAAAAGAAGCGTCGCAAGGATCACGATGTCCACCCAGATCATCGGACGTCGAAACACCATGCGCCAGGTTGGCGTGGAGATGATCCGCAGCGTGAGTTCAACCCCGATCCACACGGCAATCAGATAGTCGATGATCAGGTATGACGGGCCTGAGCGAAGGTAGGGGCCGAAGAGAAAGAAGGCGAGGATCGCCAGATCGACGACGGCAAACAGCGCCTGCCAGCGGAGCGCCATGGCATCGCGACCGCGCTCGACGCGCTGCAAGGTTTCACGGAAGTTCTGGAAGCGCGGCGCGCGGCCGGAAGCGGATCGCTGAAATGTCATGCGGGGAACATAGCCGACACGAGAGCGGCATCAAGCCGTGTCAGGCCTCACGAGTGATGGTCTTCAATCAGTTGATGCCCATTGTTCCGCCGGAACCGTCTTCACCCAGCGACTTCAAGATCGCGCTGCGGGCACGGTTCACCCGGCTTTTGATGGTGCCGATGGGGCAGTGAGCGTGCGCTGCAGCCTGCTCGTAGCTCTCACCGCGCATCAGGACGGTTTCGAAGGCCTCACGGTAATGTCCCGGCAGTGCCGAAAGCGCCCGATGGAATTCCTGCGCCCGAACCGACCACTCCTGCGGAGCATCGATCGCCCTTTGCAGCGATGCGCAATCCTCGACGCCGACGAACTCGCGCTTCCCCTTACCGTAGCGCGTGCAAAACGTATTGCGCATGATCGTGAACATCCAGGATTTCAGGCTGGTGCCCGGGCGGAACTTGTCGAGATTGCCAATGGCGCGGAGCAGCGTTTCCTGTACCAGATCGTCTACGTCGCTGGGGTTTGGATAAAACCGGCGGGCAAAGCTGCGCAGGGCCGGCACGAGTTGCAGAACTTCCACCTGGAGGTGGTCGAGGACGACATAATCAGTCATGGAAAGCTCCCGTATCTGCAACTTTAATTCGACAGATGCGGTATCGTTCCTCTGCAGTTGAACTAAACTCTCGGCAGCGGCATCGGCATCAAGCCGGGTGCCGCAGCCCCGCCTCGCGATCCGCCATGAGGCCAGCGACAGCCAGCAGCTTGTCCGGCCTGGTCAAGCCGATGCGGTAAAGGCGAAGGACGATTTTTGCGAGATGTTCGGGATCGTGCTCATGGTGATGTCGATGGCCCGCCTCCACCAGATCGCGAACCGTCTCATGAAGCATTCTGACGTCTTCGGAAGAGAGTATCTCGGGGTAGAAATATCGCTGCATGGTCATCGATCATCCTCCCGTGGCTCGAGCGGTGCAGCACGGACAATACCGCACCAGTTCATCACGATAGACTTCTATAGCCATCCCGCAACACCAAATGTTACTGGAGCGTCGTGCGATGCGTGTCCAGGAGCTGATGGACGATTGCATTGATATCTGCAGGATCCGCGGAGAGAGAAAAGCCGCGCTGCGCCCCTGCCACCGTCGATGCGAAAAGCGAGGGCACGGCAAGTGCGTCGAACAGCTCCACGAGTTCGATGAGTGCAGGCGCATCGTAGCTGAGGTCGATCACCGCGCCGTCCAGGGATGCGCCGGCGAGACCGGCCGCAAGATCTGCAGCGGCAACCGGTCCCTGCAGATCCACCCCTGACCTGTCCCAGGCCTGGCGGACCAGCGGAGAAAGAAAGGATGGCGGCCCCACTACCATCAGCCTGATCCTGTGCATCGCTACCTTTGTCACTTCGCTGCCGCCCCTTAGGGGCATCGAGCCACGTGTGGACAAGGGTAGCGGCAGCTGTATGAACCCAGCTTTAACGGTTTTGGCGGGGCCTGCCAAAGCTTATCTGCGGGTGGAGACAAGGCAGAAGAGTGCGCCCTGCGGATCGAGGCACTGCGCAGTCCAGCTGCCGCCCGGGACTTCAAACGGGCCATTCATGACCTGGCCTCCGCCCCGCCTGACGCGTTCGAGGGCATCATCCAAACCCTCGACGTTGAAGTAGTAGATCCAGCACGGTACCGGGATGGTGTCCGGGCGCTTCATCATTCCACCTATCGCTTTGCCCCGATGAGCAAAGATCCGATAGGCGCCCATGGCTCCCATGTCGACATCATGGTCCTTTGTCCAGCCGAACACCTGCCCATAAAAGGCCGAGGCGCCCTCGAGGTCTGCGGCGTAAAGCTCGTACCAGGCGGCGGTGCCCGGCGCGCCGTCCGGCGGCGGTGCTGGCATTTCGTCCATTGGCAGAGGCGTCATGATGTTGATCACGGCGCCGTCGGGATCGGCGACTACGGCAAAGCGCCCGACGCCCGGGATATCCTCGGGCGGACGGTGGACCGTGCCGCCGTTCTCCCGGAAGGCTGAAGCCGTGGCGTCAACATCGTCAACGGCCACATAGCCGCTCCAGTTCGGCGGCATGTGGCCGGCGAGATGGGGTGGCAGGCTCATCATTCCGCCGATGCCCGGACATCCCTCCCCCTCGCCGATCTGGAAGATGTAGTAAGGCGGGCCTTCTGCGCCCATCGGCATCTCGATCAGCGACCAGCCGATGACGTCGCCGTAGAAGCGGCCCGCCGCCTGCGTGTCCGATGTCATCAACTCGCACCAGATGAACTTGCCGTGGGTCTCGCTTCCCGTGTCCAAAGCTGTCTGCAGCATTTCGTGCTCCCTTGCTTGGCCTTGCCGAACTTACGTCAATCGTGCTCCGTCCGGACCTAAGGCCGGCGGCTGTAGTGCGCTTCCATGAACTGCTGCCAGCTGCCGTCCGGCTGCTTTGCGCTGGAGGTGAAAATCCGGTGGTCGTCATCGGTGAAGACGATCTGCTCACGATAGTCGCCGGTCCTGGAGGGGTCGGCAAAGTCGGGGTCCCGTTGTGTAGAGGCTTAGGGTCTTGCCGTCACCGGACACCTCGCCCTCGTAAACCCACATATGGGTCATCATCGAGCCGATCCAGCTGCCGACATATTTGCCTTTTGCCGGGTCGTATCCGAGTGTCAGAACGGTGGTTGCGGGACCGCCTCCGTCCGGCATCTCGCCTTTGCCTTCCGCCACGAACCAGAGGCCGTGCAAGGATCGCACCTCCTCCGTCCAAGCTTCGGCGCCCGTCATGTCCTGTGATGTGACGTCCCAGGTGCCAACCAGCTTTTGCAGAAACGCGTGCTCCGACTGCGGCTTCGACATTTCCATTGCCATGGCTGTCCTCCTCGGTTGGATGATGTGCTGCCTTAGTGGCAGCAGGATGCCGCGTCGGTTTTCTCCGGCTCGTATTCGTCGTGGCGCTTGACGAAGTTCATCGTCGTTTCCTCGTTGCGGCCAAAGGGTGCGCGGTCGAGGATCATCAGCGTGCCGATCAGTTCCTCGCCGCCACGGGCATAGGTGGAATAGGTATGAAAGATATCCCCCTTCTCGTCCTTGTAGAAGGCAGAGAGGCCGGGAAGCTCGTCATGGGCGTCGGCGGATGGCGTGGGCCGGAAGTTGTAGTTCACCGCCTCTTGCGCCAGGTCCTCCTTGGTGAAGGAGACATGGAAATCGAAGTTGAAGTCGGAGCCGAAGGAGGAAACCCAA
>CAYNED010000047.1:0-13926 GCA_964396135.1 uncultured Neorhizobium sp. | reverse complement strand
GACCAGCATCACCGCCTCCCGCTGTTCCGTCAGCAGCGTCTCGAACTCTCTCATGGCAGCCTCCCCTTGAACTGGCTTACTTCTGGCAGTTGGCGCAATAGAAGGTAGAGCGCCCCGACTGCACGATCCGGGCGACGGTACCCTCGCAACCTGGCGTACGGCAAGCCTTCCCTTCTTGATCATAGACGGCGAAGGAGTGCTGGAAATAGCCGAGGGAGCCGTCGGTCTGTATATGATCGCGCAGAGACGATCCTCCTGCCGCGACGGCATCGGCGATGACGTCCCTGACGGCCTGCGTCAGCGCCACAAGTTCCTTTCTTGGCCGCCCCTTCTGTGTCACCAAAGACCCGGCACTGCGGCGCGGCGAAAGATGCGAGCGCCAGAGTGCTTCACACACATAGATATTGCCGAGGCCCGCGATGACGCTCTGATCGAGCAAGGCCCCCTTGAGTGGCTGGCTCTTGCCGGCAAGACGCTGCGCCAGATAGGCTGCATCAAGCGCATTGCCTGTTGGTTCCGGCCCCAGCCCAACAAAGGCCGGATAGGTATCAAGCTCGCTCCGCTTCCACAGATGCATGAAGCCGAACCGGCGCGGGTCGTTATAGATGACGCGCGAAGCAACGCCGTTGGCATTCAGGTGGAAGACAACGTGATCATGCTTCTCGTCCTTCGACCGTGGGTGATGAAATTCACCCGGCACGACCTTGGCCTCTTCCTGCTCTATGCGGAAGGAGCCCGACATGCCTAAATGCGCAATGATGGTCTGATCGCCTTCCAGGTCGATCAGCAGATACTTCGCGCGCCGCCCAAGCGACAGGATCTGCTTGCCGGCTGCAACGGCGGACAGATTATCCGGAAAGGGGAAGCGGAGATCGGCGCGGCGAAGCTCCAGCTGGGTGATCATCGCTCCTTCCATGGTTGGCGCCAGTCCACGCTTGACCGTCTCCACCTCTGGCAATTCGGGCATGAGTTCCTAACTTCCTGTTCCAACGCCTCGGCTGCTGGTCTATAGACCGGGACCGAACGTCGCACCGCTTCCTTTGACCTTGCGGCACAGATAGCGAGGCAAAGACGATTTCGCTATGGTCGCCGCCCAGATGACGAGCAAGGAGTTCCCGATGAGCGAAGCGCGTACCTCCGCCGATGGCGGCATGGAAACCTCCTACGGTTTTCGTCAGGTGGCGGACGGGGAGAAGCAGCCCCTCGTGAACGACGTGTTCCACAAGGTGGCCAAGCGCTACGACATCATGAATGACGTGATGTCCGGCGGCCTGCATCGCCTCTGGAAGGATTCGCTAGTTGCGGCGCTCAATCCGCGCAAGGATGAAAGCTACAAGGTCTTGGACGTGGCGGGCGGTACCGGAGATATCGCCTTCCGGATCGTCGAGGCATCCGGCCGAAAGGCACATGCGACCGTCCTGGATATCAACGGCTCCATGCTGGCTGTCGGCGCCGAACGGGCGGCGAAAAGAGGGCTTTCGGACCATCTAACTTTTGTGGAAGCGAATGCGGAGGAACTGCCGTTCGAGGCCAATTCCTTCGACGCCTATACGATTGCCTTCGGCATCCGTAACGTCCCGCGGATCGATGTCGCTCTCAAGGAAGCTCATCGGGTCCTGAAGCGCGGTGGACGTTTGCTCGTCCTGGAGTTTTCCGAGGTCGACATGCCGATGCTGAACCGGCTTTACGATGAATGGTCGTTCAAGGCGATCCCCCGCTTTGGCAAGATGATCACCGGCGACAGCGAGCCTTACCAGTATCTGGTGGAATCGATCCGCAAGTTCCCAAACCAGGAGAACTTCGCCCAGATGGTGCGAAGCGCAGGTTTTTCCCGCGTCACTTATACAAACTACACCGGCGGTATCGCAGCCCTGCACTCCGGCTGGAAGCTTTGACCGGATGAGCATTGAATGCTGCGTGACAGGTAGAGGCGGCTCATGAGTACGATTGGCGCCTATTTTCGCCTGGTGCGTGTCGGGTGGGTGCTGGTGCGCGAAGGGGTAGTTTCAGCCCTCCCGACGCAGGACATGCCCCCAGCGGTCGGCCTGCTGAAATCATTGACGGAGCCTTTCACGCGGTTCCGGGCAAAGAAGCAGGCGCGCAGCACTCGCCTATCACGAGCGGTCGACCGGCTCGGGCCTTCCTATGTGAAGATCGGTCAATTTCTGGCGACACGGCCGGATGTGGTCGGCGTCGACTGGGCGCTCGATCTTTCCATGCTGCAGGATCGCATGGCCTTCTTTCCGACGAAAACTGCGAAGGCCGCCGTTGAAGGCTCTCTGGGGCGCACGATCGCCGATCTCTACTCCAACTTCGAAGAGCCCATCGCCGCCGCCTCCATTGCGCAGGTGCATCCAGCTCAGGTCAACGGCAAGAAGGTCGCCGTCAAGGTCGTGCGACCAGGAGTTCGGCAGCGTTTCAGCAACGACATCGAGAGCATGTATCTGCTGGCACGAATGCAGGAGCGATTTGTTCCTTCAAGCCGTCGCCTGCGGCCGGTCGAAGTGACGCGCACCCTTGAGCAGACCACGAAGGTCGAAATGGACCTGAGGCTGGAGGCAGCTGCTCTTTCCGAGATCGCCGAAAACACCCGCAATGATCCGGGGTTTCGCGTCCCGGAGGTCGACTGGGAACGAACTGGCCGAGACGTCATCACCATGGAGTGGATCGATGGCGTCAAGATGTCGGATCTCGTAGGCCTGCGTGCGGCAGGCCATGACCTCGACCGCCTCGCGGAGACACTCATCCAGTCGTTCCTGCGCCACACGCTGCGGGACGGCTTCTTCCATGGCGACATGCATCCCGGGAACCTGTTCGTCGATCCCGCCGGTACCATTGTTGCCGTCGACATGGGCATTGTTGGCCGGCTGGGGAAAAAGGAGCGGCGGTTCCTGGCGGAGATCCTCTACGGCTTCATCACCCGCGATTATCTGCGGGTGGCTGAGGTACATTTCGAGGCGGGCTACGTACCGGCACACCATGACGTGGCGAGCTTTGCCCAAGCCATTCGGGCAATCGGCGAGCCGATCCATGGTCAGCCGGCAGAAACCATCTCCATGGCACGGCTGCTGGCGCTCCTCTTCGAGGTCACAGATCTCTTCGAGATGGAAACCCGGCCGGAACTCATCCTTCTGCAGAAGACAATGGTGGTGGTCGAAGGGGTTTCACGCATCCTCAATCCGCGTTTCAACATGTGGAAAGCGGCCGAACCCGTGGTCGGCGACTGGATCCGTGACAATCTGGGGCCAAAACGGGTGGTCAGCGATCTCCGGGACGGGGTGAAAGCCGCAGTCAAGCTGGCGGAGGCGCTGCCGGAGATTGCTGCGAAGACCGAGAAGCTTCATCACGAGGTCGTTCGGATGAGCGAACACGGCTTGCGGTTCGATGCGCAGACTGCGGAGGCGATCGGCAAGTCGGAAGCCCGGCACAGCCGGTCGGGCCGAATTGCGCTGTGGGTGATCGCGCTTTGCCTTGTCTATCTTGTCTTCACGCTGGGCTAGCAGCCGACGCAGGTCTCGCGAAGGCGTGTGCGGCTGAGATCTTCTCAAGCCTTCATTTCGCCCCGTTCTTCGGAACTTGTTAAGGAATTCTTTCCTGTCGGAGATCACCCATGGCGCTCGGCGCATCGCATCGCTTGCAAGACGGCGTTATCGCCGTCGAAACCATGACGCGCTTTGCGCTCGCTGTTTTGGCCCTTGCCTCCGGCGTCTACACCTATCTGGGTGTCCGCAGCCTGCTTGATGGTTCGCCGACGGCCGTCTTCTTTGCGGCCATCATCTATTCCGCTTCGGTGTCCGTCGCAATCTACGCCTTCTGGTCCTACATGGCCCGCTTCTATCCGCATGTGACGGGAGCGGCAGGCCGTGGCGCCATGCTGGGGGTGATGGCGCTAGGCTGCGCCATGATCATTGCCATGTCCAGTTGGCTGAACGCAGCCGCCCTTGCTGGGTCGGCTGCCCTGGAACAGCATCTGGCCGAAACTGTCGAGGACTACACTGCAGATCTTGACCGGGCGCATCAAAATGCCCTCGCGGCGCAAAGCCTGTTGCCGGATATACAGCGAACATCGGAACGGTTTGCCCGACTGGCAGAAGACGAACGCGTTTCTGGTGCGTTGACCGGCACCACCGGTTCGGGAAGCGTGGTGCAACTTCTATCGCAGATGTCGGCCCAGCTGACGGAGCTTGAAACGGGCATCTCTGCATCCCGCGAGCGGGTCACCACCCTTTTCGACCAGGGTCGCGGTCATCTGGAAACCATGCGGGGACTGGTTTCTGCGCCTGGAGCCATTGCACCGCGGGGCGATCAGTTCTCGGCCGAAGTCGTTGCGCTGTCGGGAGTGATCACGTCGCTGGAGCAGACATCCATTGCGCCCTCCGTCAAACGCGCAGCCGAAGACCTTTCGCTTGGGTTTATCGCGCCGGTTGCGGATGGACGAGCTGCCGACCTCGTTGATCGCCAGGACCAGGTGATGCAGACGATCCGTGCTTCGGTCGCGGCGCAGTCTCAAGTTCTTTCCCAGGCTGCAGACGAAATTCTGGCGCGTGAGCCGGTCGCCGACCGCCGTTTCGTACCCCTCTCCTCTGCCGAAGCGGTGCTCCGCTACGCGGCCGACTTCATTCCCGCCTGGGCCGGCGCCATCTCGATCGACCTGCTGCCGGCGGTTCTCGTCTTCATCCTCGCCGTGGTCCACAGCGCAATTCGACGGCAGGAGGAACGGCTTCCCTTTGCTCAACGCATCACGGCTGCCGAACTCCTGGAGGCTCTGGAAGTCCGACGGGCGCTTGCCCAAGAAGGCGTCGATGTCGAGAAGGCTGTTCAGGAGATCAAGTCAGAAGACCTTGCCGAAGACCATCCTTCCAACATCACCAGCCTCGACGCGTCGGCAAAGACGCCGCGGAAAGGTCCTTCGGTATGAAGCCTGGCTCTCTCGCCTCGCATCTGAAGCAAGCCCTCATCAGGACCGATGACGGCGCTTTGATGCGCTACGCCTTTTTCGCGTTGCTGCTTGCTGCCGGCACCTTTGTTGCGCTCGATGTTCGGGAGATGAGCCTGGCGAGCACCTCCATCCCCGGTCATGATCCCATGCATACGGATGCGCCCGTCCTGCCGCCTGCGTTAACCGACGGTGTCCCGCAATCCCCGCCGGTTCAGCCCGAAAGCCCTCCTGAGGTGCTTCGCCAACCCATGCGTTTTGACTTGGTTTCAGGCGGCACGCTGCGTGCCGAAGGGTCGGTGGATGTGGGGGCCGCCGCTCGTTTTGCCGAAGAAATCGAGGCGCGTGGCGAATATGTGAAGACGGTCCTGCTGAATTCTCCCGGCGGTTCCGTGGAGGATGCCCTGGCAATGTCCAAGCTGATCCGCGACAAGGAACTCAACACCAAGGTCGCTGCCAGGGCGCTATGCGCTTCCTCTTGTCCTTTGATCTTTGCAGGCGGCGTTGCGCGGGAAGCGGAGAAGGACGCGGTTGTGGGAGTCCACCAGGTCTTCAACGGCGGCCAGAACCGCCCCTCCCCGGAGGAAGCCATGTCCGGCGCCCAAAGCACCACAGCCCGGATCGCACGCCACCTTGAGGAGATGGGCATCGGCGCTGGCTTATGGGTCAACGCCTTGGAGACGCCCCCGGACCGGCTCTACTATCTGACATCGGAGGAAATGGCTGAGTTCAAGTTGACGACGCAAACGGTCGCAACCGCGCAAAGTAAGAACTAACGCCGGGAGTTCTTTTCTGCGACCGGCAGAAGATGGGACTTCATCTCGTCAATCCCGGCGCTACCCGCCTTCTTGAGGCCTGCCCCCGCCATCTCAAATGCTACCCCCGGATGGTGACGTACCAGGACATGGAGGGCAGACAGGAATGCCGCGGCGCCGATACGGGCGCCCGGGCCCTTGCCGAAGCGCTTCATGACCAGACGCTCGAACCTGCTTGTCTTACCGCGGCGCCTATGGCCTTTCCCATCAGCTTTTTGGGTCAGTGCGTCGCGGTACTGGCGAAAGGGCGGTCTTCAGCCTCAGTCTCCTCCCGCTGCTTGTCCTTTTTCGAACCATCCTCTTTGTGGGGCAGGTAGGAACGGGCTGAATCCGTCACCACTCCCATTGCCGCACTGGCAGCGCTCTGGATGGCGTCGCCGGCGATCCCGATGGCTCGCCCACCCTTACGTGCGCCCTTTTTGCCTGCTTTCGCCACATCCTCGCGCTCCTCTGCCAAAACGGCAGCAGCGGCGGCGGCGGCGGCAAGAAGCGCCTTGCCGAGAATATCACGGCCGGTCTTGCTGGCGAGCATTGCCTTCAATGGCTTTGACTTGCGAATGGTTTTCGGGACCTTGAACCCGGCCACCTTCTTAGGAATGCTTTTCTTGGCCATCTACTTCGTCTCCTTTGCCCGTAGAACTCCCGGCTTGCCAAAGCTGTTCCGCTTACCGCCTCTCAGCGATTGCATCCCAACTGCCAAAGGCTTAGCGTCGCGCCACCTTCAGGACGGGCACCGACATGGAACTTACTGGCAAGCGCATCCTCCTCATCATCTCTGGCGGCATTGCGGCCTACAAGAGCCTGGACCTGATCCGTCGACTGCGCGAGCGCGGGGCATTGGTGCGCCCGGTGATGACGGCGGCATCGCAGGAATTCATCACCCCACTCGCCGTTGGCGCTCTTTGCGCCTCCCATGTCTATGTCGACCTGTTTTCTCGCGAGGACGAGCAGGATGTCGGGCACATCCGTCTGGCTCGCGAATGCGATCTGGTCTTGGTGGCTCCTGCCAGTGCGGACCTGCTGGCCAAGATGGCGCACGGGATGGCAAACGACCTTGCCAGCACCATTCTTCTTGCTACGGACCGTCCTGTTTTGGTGGCACCCGCGATGAATCCGAAAATGTGGGAAGCTGCCGCCACAAAACGGAACATCGAAACGCTGCGGGCAGACGGTATCACGTTGATCGGTCCCATGCCGGGAGAGATGGCCGAGAGTGGCGAGGCCGGAGTTGGCCGCATGGCAGAACCTCTCGACATCTGCGCCGAGGTTATCCGTATGCTTGGAGGCATCAAAGGCCCCCTTACCGGCAGGACCGCGATCGTCACGTCAGGCCCCACGCACGAACCGATCGATCCGGTCCGCTACATCGCAAACCGCTCTTCCGGACGGCAAGGCCACGCCATTGCGGCAGCGCTTGCCAGGCTTGGCGCAGACGTAACACTGGTTTCCGGCCCCGTCACCCTTCCCGACCCGCAAGGGGTTCGCACGATTCATGTCGAGAGGGCAGAAGAGATGCTGGAGGCCGTGCAGTCTCACCTGCCGGCGGACGTGGCCGTCATGGTGGCTGCTGTAGCGGACTGGCGCGTCGCCGGTGCATCCGACAAGAAGATCAAGAAGCGGCCCGGCGAAGGTCCGCCGGCACTGGCACTGGCTGAAAACCCCGACATTCTCAAGACCGTGGGTCATAACCAGCACCGCCCCAAGCTCGTGATCGGCTTTGCCGCAGAGACACAGGACGTGGAAGCAAACGGGCTCCAGAAGCTTCAGCGCAAAGGTGCAGACGTGATCGTCGCAAACGACGTCTCACCCGAGACCCAGATCATGGGCGGCACCCGCAACCGCGTGAAGATCATCTCGCCTGACGGGATCGATGATTGGCCGGAGATGACCAAGGACGAGGTGGCGGGCCGGCTCGCTGCCCTGGTGGTGCAGCGACTAGCGCGCAGCTAAGCTGCCCGAGCCGGCAATTCCGGAAAGAAGCGCTCCACCACGATCCCATCGTTGCCGACCAAGACGATACTGCCGTTTGGGATCTCCTCCCAGCGGTCCACCTCGTCGTTCAGGGGTTCTGAGACGAGGCAGTAGCTCGAGGCGTCGCCAAGTGGGGCGGCATACAGCGTCGGCGGACGGTTATCGGTGGCGTAGCGAACGGCGTACAGCTCTTCGCCATCGGAGAAGGCGGCCGTGAACCGGACAAGCACCTCGCCGCAGAGATTGAGGGACAGCTCTTCCACGGTGGCGATGGCGCGGGCGATGGCTCCATGCGGATCGACATCCAGGCCGAACTCAAGGGCCAGCAGAAAGAGCAATTCCGAGTCGGTGGTTCCGGTTCGGGCGTGGAACATGTCGTCGGAGAGCAGAGCCTCCATCGGGCGGCGAATACGATCGAAGCCGGAGATCTGGCCATTGTGCATGAACGACCAGCGGCCTTGGACGAAGGGGTGGCAGTTGTCGCGGCGCGTCGCGCCATGGGTCGCTGCGCGTACATGCGCAAGAAACAGCGGCGAGCGGATCTGCCGCGCAAGGCTGCGAAGGTTGCAGTCGGACCAGGCAGGCAGGATGTCACGATAGCGGCCGGGTTCGGCATGATCCCCGTACCAGGCAATACCGAAGCCATCTCCATTGGTTGCGGTCTTGGCCCGGGTGGCGCAATGGGATTGCTCGATGAGCGAATGGGCCGGAGAGGAAACGAGTTCCTCCAGATATATCGGTTTCCCGCGATAAGCTGCCCAGCGGCACATGGTCTATGAAGCTCCGGCTCTTGCAGAGATGCCTGCCTTGAGATTTACCGCACAGCGTTAACAATGCGTAAATCATGATCCAGCTGGCGAGTTGGCCATTGTCTACCCGTTCCTTTTGATGCCGCTTCCCTGTGCCGACCTTGCCACGTCGGTGGTGCGGTCTACATAGCACAACATGACGCCTTCTGACCCTTCGCAGCCCGAGGCTGTTCAAGACCCGCTTCCACCACATGAGTGGCTGGTAAAAACCCTTGTGAACGAGCCGGAGCGCTGGGCGCTGTTTCTTGATATCGATGGTACTCTTATCGATCTTGCGCCCACACCGGACGCTATCATTGTTCCTCAGGATCTTCCTCCCCAGCTTCAGGCCATCTCCGAGCTGCTCGGCGGAGCGCTCGCGCTTGTGACAGGGCGGGCATTGGCTTACGCAGATGCTCTGTTTCAACCACACAGTTTTCCCATCGCCGGTTTGCATGGATCTGAGCGGCGCCTCGCCGACGGTACGATTGACCGTGTTTCGGCAACGGAAGCGTTCGAAGAGGTGAAAGCAGCGCTCAAAGCTGCCGCCGGCCGTTGGCCGGGCGTTCTTGTAGAGGACAAAGGTGCCGCCATCGCGGCGCATTATCGGCAGGCGCCGGAGCGGAAAGACGAAGTAGAAGAGGCAATGGAGTTCTACCTATTGCAGGCAGGACCAGAGTTTACGCTTCAGCGGGGCAAGATGGTGTTCGAGATCCGACCTGCGCGCGCCGACAAAGGAGGGGCGCTGGAGAGATATCTTAGCGAACCTCCCTTCAAGGGACGCACACCCATTGCGATCGGCGACGACGTAACGGATGAAGCCATGTTCGATGTTGCCAACAGGATGAACGGACGTTCGATCCGCATCGCAGAAACCGCGGGAGACACGGCAGCGCTTACCATCATCAGGTCCGCCGCCCTTCTTCGCGAAGCCCTTTCTCGCATTGCTGACAATGATCTTTCCGAAAGATCGACTCTAGAAGGAAAAAGCGCTTGAGCCGCCTTGTTGTTGTTTCCAACCGTGTGACTCTTCCGGCAAAGGGCGGCGCAGCGCCAGCCGGCGGACTTGCCGTCGCCCTTCAGGCGGCCCTGGAAGAGCGTGGCGGTATCTGGATGGGCTGGTCGGGAAAGTCCAGCGGCGCCCGTGAGCCGGAACCGCTTGCGCAGCAGGAACATGGCAAGATTACCTATGCCCTGACTGACCTCACCAAGACTGATGTCGAGGAATATTATGAGGGTTTTGCCAACCGTGTGCTCTGGCCGATCTGCCACTACCGGCTGGACCTTGCCGAATACGGTCGCAAGGAAATGGCGGGCTATTTTCGTGTTAACCGGTTCTTTGCCCACCGCCTAGCGCCACTCCTGCAGGAAGACGACGTCATCTGGGTGCACGACTACCACCTCATTCCGCTGGCAGCCGAACTGCGGCAGATGGGGATAAAGAACAGGATCGGCTTTTTCCTGCACATACCCTGGCCTCCGGCGGACGTCCTCTTTACGATGCCCGTGCATGAGGAGATCATGCGGGGCCTTTCACACTATGACCTTGTCGGCTTTCAGACCGACCATGATCTGTCCAACTTCGCTGGAGGGCTGGTGCGCGAGGGCATCGGCGAAGCTCAAGGAAACGGGTTGTTCAGCTCCTACGGCCGCACGTTCAAAGGCGGCTTTTACCCGATCGGCATCGAGACCGCGGCATTTGCCGAGTTTGCCACGAAAGCGGCCAAGAACATCATGGTGCGCAAGGCACGACAGAGCATCGAGGGCCGCGATCTCATCATCGGTGTCGATCGCCTCGACTACTCCAAGGGCATCACCCAACGGATCGACGCATTCGAGCAGTTCGTCAAAGCCAATCCCGGCTACCACAACAAGGTGACGTATCTGCAGATTACGCCTAAATCTCGCCCCGAGGTTCCGGAATATGAGGCGATGCAGCGGACAGTGGCTGAGCAGGCCGGCAGGGCCAACGGTGCGATTGGAACCGTTGACTGGGTGCCGATCCGCTACATCAACCGCTCGATCGGTCGCCCGGTATTGGCGGGCCTCTACCGGCTTGCCAAGATTGGGCTGGTCACCCCGTTGCGGGACGGCATGAACCTGGTTGCCAAAGAATATGTGGCGGCGCAGGATCCAGAAGATCCGGGCGTGCTCGTGCTTTCACGCTTTGCAGGGGCCGCACGTGAGCTGAACGGCGCGCTTCTCGTCAATCCTTATGACATCGAAGGCACGGCGAACGCCATCGCACGCGGTCTCAGCATGTCGCTTGAAGAGCGGCAGGAGCGGTGGCGCCGAATGATGGACCACCTGCTCGAGCACGACGTGATGCGCTGGTGCGACGACTTCTTGGCAGATCTTGCGCCAGACCGTTAGGCAGCTTCAAGGACCCGCTCGCTGCGCCTGCACCAGATGCTAGGTTTAGGTGCTTTCTTTTTACGCAAGTAACAGCCGACGGAGACGAGCGCGTTACGGCGTTCATCAGCGTACCAAGACAACAGCTCTTCGATCCGACTGATCGAGTCTCACGCCGCCTTGGCGACATGATACTCCTTGATGGCAGCCATCTTGATGGCCGGATAACGCTCTGCCTCATAGCGAAGCGAGAACGCGTCCTGCGCCATGAAGACGGGATCGCCATCAAGATCGCGGCAGATGTCGCCCCGGCGCTGCGTCATGAACTTCTCAAGTTCCGCTGGCTGGTCGGAAGAGATCCAGCGGCAGACTGAAAACCGCGCCATCTCGAACGAAACGGGCAACCCGTATTCGGCAGACAGGCGCTCCTTCAACACGTCGAGCTGCAGGGCCCCCACGACACCGACGATCGCTGGCGAGCCGTCCTCGGGTGAGAAGAGCTGCACCACGCCTTCCTCTGCCATCTGCTGGAGAGCTTCCTTCAGCTTCTTTGCCTTCATGGCGTCCTCCAGCCGCACGCGGCGGAGGATCTCCGGCGAAAAGTTCGGAACGCCCTGGAACACCAGAGCTTCACCCTCTGTCAGCGTGTCTCCGATGCGCAGCGTCCCGTGGTTCGGGATGCCGACGACGTCGCCGGCAAAGGCCGTATCGGCCAGCTGGCGTTGCGAGGCGAAGAAGAACTGCGGAGCGGTCAGCCCCAACTGCTTGCCCGTGCGCGCCAGCCGCGCCTTCATGCCGCGCTCCAACTTTCCGGAGCAGATGCGCGCAAAGGCGATCCGGTCGCGGTGGTTCGGGTCCATGTTTGCCTGGATCTTGAAGACGAAGGCGGTCATCTTGTCTTCACTCGCATGGACGGTGCGGATGTCGGCCACCTGGTCACGCGGCGGCGGCGCAAATGCGCCCAGGGCATTGATCAGATCGCGAACGCCGAAGTTGCGAAGCGCCGAGCCGAAGAAGACCGGCGTCATGTGTCCTTCAAGGAAGGATTGGCGATCAAAGGGACGGCAGGCTTCCCTGGCGAGTTCTGTCTCTTCGACAAATGCGCTGCGCTCGTTTTCCGGGAGCCGATCGGCAACGCTTTGCGGTCCATTCACCGACAGCGGCTCCACCTGCGTATCCGACCCGCGGAAGGTATTTTTTGCCAGGTTATAAGAGCCGCAGAAGGTTTTGGACCGACCGACAGGCCACGTGACCGGTGCCGTATCAAGCGCCAGCTTCTCCTCAACCTCGTCGAGTATTTCGAAGGGATCACGGCTTTCCCGGTCCATCTTGTTAATGAAGGTGATGATCGGAATGTCGCGCATGCGGCAGACTTCAAAGAGCTTCAGCGTCCGCGGCTCGATACCCTTTGCAGCATCGATGACCATCACGGCCGCATCCACCGCTGTCAGCGTGCGATAGGTGTCGTCCGCAAAGTCCTCGTGGCCAGGCGTGTCGAGAATGTTGAAAACGTTGCCGTCGTATTCAAACGTCATCACGGACGTGACGACGGAGATGCCGCGCTCCCGCTCGATCTTCATCCAGTCCGAGCGGGTCTGAATGCGATCCTTCTTCGCTTTCACCTCGCCAGCAAGCTGGATCGCGCCGCCGAACAGCAGCAGTTTTTCCGTGAGCGTCGTTTTACCCGCGTCCGGGTGCGCGATGATCGCAAAGGTTCGGCGGCGGGAAACCGCCTCGGCGAGACTTTCAGCCATATCTGGTAAATCCTGTAGGTTGCCGCGTATCTAGCGATTTGGCCGCCTTTATGCAATTGACCGCGGCAACAAAGGAGGCTGCAATGCGCGACGTCATGGGACCACTGGTCACTCTCATCCGGCTGCCGCATGGAAGCGGGCTGCCGCTGCCGACCTATGAGACCCCCGGTGCGGCCGGCATGGATCTGCGCGCCGCCCTCCCGGAGGGCGAGACGCTGGCACTGCAGCCGGGCGTACGGGCGCTGGTGCCCACCGGCTTTGTCCTTGAAATCCCCGACGGCTTTGAGGCGCAGGTGCGGCCCCGTTCCGGCCTGGCCTTCAAGCACGGGATTACCTGCCTCAACACGCCTGGGACGATCGACAGCGACTATCGCGGTGAGGTGAAGGTGTTGCTGGTCAATCTAGGCCAAGAACCATTTTCAGTGTCCCGCGGCATGCGCATTGCCCAAATGGTGGTGGCGCCGGTGACCCAGGCTCAGATTCAGGAGGCGGCGGAGAGCAGTCCCACCAGCCGGGGCGCCGGCGGCTTTGGCTCAACCGGCGTCTAATGGAGGAAAGGCCTCCCTTAGAATAGGCGCCTGCGGGAACAGAATTTCACCAAGGCGGAGCAATTGCCGTCGTGATCGCTGGCCATGCAGCGAAACTAGACCTACCTTGTCTGCAACCTAGGGAGAGCATCATGACTGACATGAAGAAGCCCGGCCGCGGCCGGATCTATTCCTCGATAATCGAAACGATCGGCGACACGCCGATCGTGCGCCTCGACAAGCTGGCGAAGGAGAAGGGCGTAAAAGCCAACCTTCTGGCGAAACTCGAATTCTTCAACCCCATCGCTTCCGTCAAAGACCGTATCGGCGTGGCGATGATCGAGAGCCTGGAGGCCCAGGGCAAGATCACGCCCGGCAAGACCACGCTCGTGGAGCCCACCTCCGGCAATACCGGGATTGCGCTTGCCTTCGCCGCTGCCGCCAAAGGCTACAAGCTCATCCTCACTATGCCCGAAACCATGTCCATCGAGCGCCGAAAGATGCTCGCCCTGCTGGGGGCCGAGCTGGTGCTGACGGAAGGCCCTAAGGGAATGAAGGGCGCAATCGCCAAGGCCGAAGAACTCGCCTCTACCCTTCCCGATGCGATCATTCCGCAGCAGTTCGAGAACCCTGCCAATCCCGAAATCCACCGCAAGACGACGGCGGAGGAAATCTGGAACGACACCGATGGCGGCGTCGACATCTTCGTCTCCGGCATAGGCACCGGCGGCACGATCACGGGCGCCGGCCAGGTGCTGAAGGGCCGCAAGCCGGAGATCAAGG
>CAYNED010000046.1:0-14201 GCA_964396135.1 uncultured Neorhizobium sp. | reverse complement strand
GCCGACCAGCCGCTCGATCGCGGGGACGATCTCGTCATAGGCAAAGCCCGGCCCTGCCCGCTCGCCAATCGCCGCGTTCTCGGTGGCGTCACCGCCGAGCGTGATCTGGTAGTTCTCCACCCCTGCCCGGTCGAGCCCGAGGATGCCGATATGGCCGACATGGTGGTGGCCGCAGGCATTGATGCAGCCGGAGATCTTGATCTTCAGCTTGCCGATCTCCGCCTGCCGTTCCGCTGAACCGAAGCGGGTGGAAATCTCCTGCGCCACGGGAATCGAGCGCGCATTCGCCAGCGCGCAATAATCAAGCCCCGGACAGGCAATGATGTCGGTGATCAGCCCGGCATTGGCCGTCGCCAGTCCCTGCGCCACCAAAGCCCGGTAGACCGGTTCGAGGTCCGCCAGTGCCACATGCGGCAGGATGACGTTCTGCTCATGGCTGATGCGGATCTCGTCGAAGCCATATTCCTCGGCAATATCGGCAATCGCATCCATCTGCTCGTGGCTGGCATCCCCCGGAATACCGCCAATGGGTTTGAGCGAAATCGTCACCATGCCGTAGTCGGGATGCTTGTGCGGCTGCACGTTCTGGTCCACCCAGCGGGCGAAATCCGCATCCTGCTTCTTCCAGCCGGCGAGCTGCGCCCAGCCTTCCGGCCGCTCCGGCATGGCCGGCAGCGCGAAATAGCGGGTGATCGCATCGATATCGGCCTGCGGCAGGGTCAGCTCCGTGCCCTTCAGGTGCGAGAACTCCTCCTCCACGCGCCGCGTCATCTCCTCGACGCCGATCTCGTGGACGAGGATCTTGATGCGCGCCTTGAACTTGTTGTCGCGCCGGCCAAACAGGTTGTACACCCGCACGATCGCGGTGGTGTAGGTCAGCAGATCCTCTTCCGGCAGAAAGTCGCAGATCTTCTTGGCAACCAGCGGCGTACGCCCCTGCCCGCCCCCGACATAGACGGCAAAGCCAAGCTTGCCCTCCGCATTCTTCTTCAGGTGCAGTCCGATGTCGTGCACCTGGATCGCCGCCCGGTCGCGCTCGGCGCCGGTGACGGCGATCTTGAACTTGCGCGGCAGGTAGGAGAATTCGGGGTGGACCGAAGACCACTGGCGCAGGATCTCGGCATCTGGCCTAGGATCGGCGACCTCGTCGGCAGCCGCACCGGCAAAATGGTCGGCGGTGACATTGCGGATGCAGTTGCCCGAGGTCTGCAGCGCATGCATCTCGACCGTTGCAAGCTCCGCCAGGATGTCCGGCGTGTCGGAGAGCTTCGGCCAGTTGTACTGGATGTTCTGGCGCGTGGTGAAATGCCCGTAGCCGCGGTCATACTTGCGCGCCACATGGGCCAGCATACGCATCTGCCGGGCGTTCAGCGTGCCATAGGGGATCGCGACGCGCAGCATATAGGCGTGCAGCTGGAGATAGACGCCGTTCATCAGCCGCAGCGGCTTGAAGGCGTCTTCCGTGAGTTCACCAGACAAGCGGCGGCCGACCTGATCGCGGAACTGTTCTACGCGACCATGGACAAAGGCGTGGTCGAATTCGTCGTAACGGTACATGGCTTCCTCAGACTGCGATAAAGGCGGCGTCGGCGGGGTGGTAGCCGGCGGCATATTCCATGGTCGGGCCGGCAGCACGAATGCGTTCGCGCAGGCGCGTGGGCCACAGCTTGCCGTCCACCTCGGCCACCTCGATGACGTTGACGTCAACAACCCGATTGGCGGCGAAGTCGCGCTTGCCGATCGCTTCCAAGGAGGCGACGGCCTCGGCATGGCGGGCGACGAGCGCATCCTGCAGGCTCTCCACCCACTGGCCGTTGGCGTCCAGCCACACGGCAATGCCGTCGCTCAGCCGGTTGGCGGTCAACACCTTGTCACTCATCATTCCGTTCCCATTCCTTGCCGAACCACGGCCATCCTTGCAGACAGCGGCTCGGATCGTTTGAAATTCGCGCCGGCGACAGCTTCGCCGATGATCACCATCACGGGACCTGCCAGGTCCTCGCGCCCTTCCAGATCAGGCAGTTCGCGTAGGATGCCATGAAAGAGGCGGCGGTCGGAGCGGCTGGCATTTTCCACCACGGCCACCGTGGTGTCAGGCGAAAGCCCGGCCTCCATCAGCCTGCCGGCGACTGAGGCGGCGACCGTGCGGCCCATGTAAACGGCAACCGTCGCACCGGAAACGGCAAGGCTTGCCCAGTCCGGCAGCACGTCTCCGGTCAGATCATGCCCCGTGGTGAAGATCAGCGAGGAGGCAATGCCGCGCAGCGTCAGCGGCAGCTCGAAATCGGCGGCCGCGGCGAAGGCGGAGGTAATTCCCGGGACGATCTCATAGGTGATGCCTGCCTCGCGCAGGGCCGCCATCTCCTCTGCGGCGCGACCGTAGACGAGCGGGTCGCCGGACTTGAGGCGCACCACCCGCTTGCCCTCCGCGCCGAGCCGCACCAGCAACCGGTTGATCTCGTCTTGAGACTTGGAGTGGCAGTTCTTGCGCTTGCCAACCGAAAGACGCTCCGCATCGCGGCGGCCCATGTCGACGATCGCTTGCGGTACCAGCGCGTCGAAGACGATGACGTCGGCTTCCATCAGCACGCGCTGGGCGCGCAGTGTCAGCAGATCCTCGGCACCGGGGCCGGCACCCACAAGCCAGACATGGCCTTTAACGCGGTCGGAGGCAGAAAGAAGGCCGTTGGCGGACCGTCGTGCGGCGGAGAGATCGCCGGCATCGACCTTCTCCGCAACGGGGCCGGTGAAGAAGCGGCGCCAGAAGACGCGCCGCGAGACGCCTTTTGGAACGAGCCGCTCAACCGCGTCGCGGTAATCAACGGCAAGAGACGCAAGCCGCCCCAGGGACGGCGAGAGCATCTGGTCGACACGGGCACGGATCATCTGTGCGAGAACCGGCCCGGCGCCTTCCGTTCCGATGGCAACGGCAACCGGCGCACGGTTGACGAGCGCGGGTGTGAGGAAATCGCAATAATCCGGCTGGTCTACGGCATTGGCGGGAATTTGCGCAGCACGGGCGGCTGTGACGATCGCCTGATCCTGCACCTCATCCCCGGTGGCTGCAAAAACGAGGCTTGCGCCATTCAGTTGGTCTGCCGAAAAGGCCGCATCAATTCTCTCGACCCGGTGCGCGGCAAGATAGGTCTGATAATCCGGCTGCGGTCGGGCGCTGTAGGCGACGATCCTGGCATCGGTGTTGCGCAGCAGTCGGACCTTGGCGAAGGCCTCATCGCCGTCGCCGAACACAGGGACCGTCTTGCCGCTGACGCGGAAGAATGCTGGAAAGGTGGTCAAAAGCTTGCTGGACATGCTGCCTTCCGATCTAAGCTGCCAATATCATCGATTGCGCAAAAGGACAGAAGAAACCGTTATGCGAGTTCGCCGGGCGGCAAACATTTCTGTTCCCGCTGACCGTGATTCTTGAGTAAAAGCCACCGAAGATCATCGCACCCTCGCCCGGATCCTCAACCGGACCATAGACCGAAAGTTACCGATGGAAGCCTCGAAAGACATTTCGCGCCTGATCGAGATCATGGTGGCGTTACGCGATCCGCAGACAGGCTGCCCCTGGGACATCGTGCAGACATCTGAAACGATCAAGCCCTATACGATTGAGGAGGCCTATGAGGTGGCCGACGCCATCGAGCGCAAGGATCCCGACGATCTCTGCGACGAACTGGGCGACCTGCTGCTGCAGGTGGTCTACCACGCCCGCATCGCCGAAGAGGCCGGCCAGTTTTCCTTCGGCGACGTCGTGGAGGCTGTCACCCGAAAGATGATCCGCCGACATCCGCATGTCTTCGCGCGTTCCGATGACCTGACACCGGAAGCGGTCAAGCTGCAGTGGGACGAGATCAAGGCAGAAGAGAAGCGCGAGCGGGCCGAGCGCCGGAAGCGGCGCGGCATCACGGAAGACTTCAAGGCGGGGTTTCTCGGCAGCGTTCAGCGCAGCCAGCCGGCGCTGACGGAGGCACTGAAGCTGCAACAGAAAGCCGCCCAGGTTGGGTTCGACTGGTCGGAGGCCGAGCCGATCCTCGACAAGATCGAAGAAGAGATTGGCGAGCTGCGCGAAGCCTTGCGCGGCGGTCGCAAGGATAAAGTCGCAGACGAACTCGGTGACCTGATCTTCGCACTGGCCAATATCGGCAGGCATGTCGATGCCGATCCTGAAGATGCAGTACGCGGTACCAACACGAAGTTCCGCAGGCGCTTCAACTATATCGAGACAAAACTTCAGGAAGCAGGTGAGAACCTCCAGGACGCGCCTCTGGAGCGAATGGAAGCTCTTTGGCAGGCGGCCAAAATCCGGGAGACGTAGCGGCAAAAGCAGTGGAGCGTGGACGCAGGGCAAGCACCTGCTCCGCATACCGCGAGGGCGGCATACCAACCAGCCGTGTGAATGCCGTGCTGAACGCACTGGCGGAGCCGTAGCCGATGCGTTCAGCGATCTCCTGCAGTCCTCCCTGCCCAGACAAGAGCAGGTTCCGGGCCAAAGCCATGCGCCAGGATGTCAAGTATTCCATCGGCGCCACACCCACCTTCTGCCGAAACCGATTAAAGAAGGCCGAGCGCGACAGGGATGCGAGTGCGGCCATCCGCTCGACCGTCCACGGGTTCGACGGGTCTTGGTGCAGGTGACGGATTGCAAGCGCCAGCCGCGGATCGGCAAGTGCCCGCGCGATACCACGCGGCGCCGCCTCCGCGGCTGCCGAGCGTAGCGCCTCCAAAAGCATAACCTCGAGCAGACGGGCAAGGATCAGTTCGCGCGCCGGCCTCTGCGTCCGGGCCTCATCCGTGATCAGATGGACGATCATCGATAGCCGAGGCTCGCCGCGGATGTGCAAAAGCTGCGGCAGGAGAGAGACGAGCAACTCGCTGTCGGGCGAGCCGAAAACAAAGTGGCCGACCAGCAACCGGACATCGGCGCGACTCTGGGGATCGCCGTGCCGCGTCTCTCCCTCCAGCATGGTCACCGTCCATTGAAGATCATCATCGCCCTCGGACAGGCCTGCCATAGTGAAGTTGAAGGCGGCCGGGATCAATACGAAATCCCCCTCCTGCAAGACTATGGGCGCACGCCCCTGCACAAATAAACGAGCGCTTCCTTCAAGGACGACGCAATAGAAGGGATCGCCGCTTTCAACGCGATCAACGCGCCACGCACCCGCGCCACTGACCACCTTCGACAAGGGTGCGCCGGGCGCAAGCACACCCACGATTTCGGCGAGAGGATCCGTCAAACGATACTCCTGATAACGGTATGCAGACTTCGTACTATAGATGATCCTGTTGATCCGGTCCATTATCCCTCGTCAACAATGACGGAGACGAACATGAAAACGATACTCATCACAGGCTGCTCTTCCGGCTTCGGCCTGGAAATTGCGAAGTTCTTCCTCGACAAGGGCTGGAAAGTGGTTGCTACGATGCGCACGCCGCGTGACGACGTCCTCCCTTCCTCAGACAATCTCCAGGTTCTGGCGCTCGACGTGCGCGACACGGAAAGCATTCGCGCCGCCATCAAAACGGCTGGACCGATCGACGTGCTGGTGAACAATGCCGGTATCGGCTGGATGAATGTCGTGGAAGGAACGTCGATGGAAACCGTCCGGGACGTCTTCGAGACGAACACCCTCGGCACGATTGCCATGACGCAGGCGGTGCTGCCGCAATTTCGCGAACGCAGGGCGGGCGTCATCGTCAACGTAACCTCCGCCGTGACGCTGAAGCCGCTGCCGCTCCTGGCCGTCTACACCGCCAGCAAGGCGGCCGTGAATGCGTTCACGGAATCGATGGCGCTGGAGCTTGAGCCTTTCAACATCACGGTTCGGCTGGTTCTGCCGGGACGCGCGCCGCAGACCAGCTTTGGCGACACGGCGCGCCATCGCTTGCAGGGCCAAGGCGGCTTTCCAGCGCCCTATTCCGACTTTGTCGGCGACATCTTCCGCGCCCGCGAGCAGCAAGCAGATGCGGCGCTTACCCACCCGACCGACGTGGTGGCAGCCGTGTGGCAGGCGGCCACCGATGCAGCGTCACCCATGAAAATCCCGGCAGGCGCTGACGCGGTTGCACTGGCGGGATGAGTGGCCACGACTGGCGCTGCCTCGCCTAGCGATCGTGCATCCCCTTGCCCGCCAGAATGCGGTCGCGGTTCTTCGCGATGCGCGCCTGGCGGGTCGCGGACTGCTTCGGCTGGGAGAAATGAAGGACGTATCCACGGCGGCGTCCGGGCGTCAGCGCTTCAAAGGCAAGCTGCAGGTCCGGATCGGCTTCGAGAGCTGCTATCAGTTCCTGCGGGTAGGAGAGATCGTCTTTCGGCAGCTCTATCTTCACGCCGGCCTTCTCAAGCTCGACCGCCTCGCGGATGTAACTCCTGATGAGGTTATCCTGCGCGGCAATCTCTTCGAGACTGGTGAAGCGCAATACCCGGGAGGAGCGGGAATTCTCGCCGGGAGCGATCAGCAGGTTCTGCGGGTCGCTGAGAAGAACGCCCTTGAAGAAGCCAAGCGTCGCGCTGTCCTTGAAGCCCCAGAGGAGCGCGACATTGCCGCCGTCAATCGTGTAGCAGGGCGAACTCCACTTAAACTCTTCCGTCAGGCCGCAGTCGAGAAGGATCGATCGAAGGGCGGCAAGCTCCGCCTGCCACCGGCCTGGCTCCACGAAGAACGCTTCAAGCTTGCTTCTTCCCTCGCCCATTCCCTCATCCGAAGGCTAGCGTTCCCAGTCTTCCTTTTCCGGCTTGGCGCCGCCGCCCAGCTTGCGCTCAAGCTCCGCCGCCTCGCCTTCGGAAAGTCGGACATCGAGTTCCACGGAACCATCCTCCAGGTCCTCGCGTCCGTCAACGACCGCGTTTTCATAGATCCAGGATACGACCGAAAGCTTGTCGGCCGGAATGGTGATCGTTGCTTCGGTAAGAACGCCCGACAGCCGCTCGGCGATCTCGTCCATCAGCGGGTCGAGGCCCTCTCCGGTCACGGCGGAGACCGCCATGATGTTATCACGTGCGCCGGCACGCTCCGCGAGCGCGTCATGGGCTTCGGGATCGAGCAGGTCGATCTTGTTCCAGACCTCGATGAGGCGCTCCTCACGTTCCTTCTCGTCAATGCCGAGATCGGAAAGAATGCGCAGCACATCAGCCGATTGTGCGGCATTGTCAGGGTCGGACATGTCGCGGACATGCAGGATCAGGTCGGCCTCCAATACCTCTTCCAAGGTGGCGCGGAAGGCGGCCACAAGGTGGGTCGGCAGGTTGGAGATGAAGCCGACGGTATCGGACAGGATAACGGTGCGGCCATGCGGCAGCTTCATGCGGCGCAGCGTCGGATCAAGCGTTGCAAACAGCATGTCCTCGGCGAGCACGCCAGCACCGGTGATGCGGTTGAAGAGCGTCGACTTGCCGGCATTGGTGTAGCCGACCAGCGCCACGATCGGATGCGGCACCTTGCGACGCTTGGCGCGGTGCAACTGGCGGGTGCGCACCACCTGCTCGAGCTCGCGCTCCAGCTTGACGATGCGATCCTGCAGCAGCCGGCGGTCGGCCTCGATCTGGGTTTCACCGGGGCCGCCCATGAAGCCCGCGCCGCCGCGCTGACGCTCCAAGTGGGTCCAGGAGCGGACAAGACGGCCCTTCTGGTAGTTCAGGTGCGCCAGATCGACCTGCAGCGTGCCCTCCTTGGTGGAGGCGCGGCGGCCGAAGATCTCCAGAATGAGACCCGTCCGGTCGATGACCTTGGCGTTCCATTCCTTTTCGAGGTTGCGCTGCTGCACGGGGGTAAGCGGATGGTCGACGATGACGAGGCCGGCGTCATGTTCGTTGAGAAGCGCGTTGATCTCCTCGATTTTGCCGCTGCCCATCAGGGTTGCCGGCTTTGGCTGGGAAATAGGCACGACCAGGCCCTGCACGATCGTCAGGTCGATGGCCCGGGCAAGCCCCATCGCCTCTTCCAGGCGTGCTTCGTCGGACCGCTGCGGTGACGGGGTTGCGGAATCGGCCTGGGTGGAGCGGGCGCTGCGGCCCTGCTTCAGCACCGGCACGATGACGACGGCTCGCATATCGTCCCGGTGACGCTCGGTCTCCGGGATCATCGATTCATTGGAAGTATCGCGATTTGAAATCTGTGACTGTCCTGTTAAGCGGCGTTCTCTTCACTCTCGAACATCTGCATGGGCTGGCCCGGCATGATGGTGGAGATCGCGTGCTTATACACGAGTTGTGAATGGCCGTCACGGCGAAGAAGGACACAGAAGTTGTCGAAGGAGGTCACGACACCAGTGAGCTTTACGCCGTTGATCAGGAAAATAGTCAGTGAAATCTTTTGCTTGCGAACCGTATTGAGAAATAAATCCTGCAGGTTCTGAGAACGTTCCGCCATGGCGCCGCTTCTTTCTATTTTGCCGACCGCAGGGCCGGATCATGATCACGCTGTCAAAGATGATCGGGAAGCGCCCTCGTGCTTCCCTCCCCCGAAATCTTCGTTATCAAATCAGTGCCTCTTTCGCAACGTGCAAAAAGGTGGCGCCAGTTTCTGGAGTGGCAGGCCGCAAACAGGCGACAGATCCAGGCCGCAGGCGGACTATTTCAGAAATACTGAATGGAAACGCGAAACATCTGCTCGACATTCTTCACCGCCTCGGCGGTGGAAAACAGCACGACGCGGTCCTGCGCCTTGATCTTCGTGTCACCATTCGGCCGGATCACCGTGCCGCCGCGATAAATCGCACCGATGCGGATGCCTTCCGGCAGGTCCAGTTCGCGAAACGGCCGACCGACCAGTGGCGACGTCTCCAGCGCCTCCGCCTCGATCACTTCCGCCGACCCCTGCTGCACGGCGTAGACGGAGCGGATGCGACCCTTGCGCACGTGCTGGAGAACGCGGGAGATAGTCACCGCGCGCGGATTGATCTGGGCGTCGATGCCCATGGATTTCGTGACGCTGTTGAGCGAGGAGCTGTTGACGAGCACGAGGTTGGACTTGCATCCAAGCGACTTTGCCATCACGCCCCCCAGGATGTTGATCTGGTCGCTATTGGTCAGCGTCACCATGAGATCTGCATCCTGAACGTCCGCCTGCTGAAGAATGTTCTGGTCGAGCGCCGAGCCGTGGAGAACCACGGTATGACGCAGCTTTTCCGAGACGGCCGCGGCTTTTTCCCGGTCCGTCTCGATGATCTTCAGGCGCGTTTTCGGCTGGTGCTCCTCGATGGTGCGGGCCACAAAGTGACCGATATTGCCACCGCCGGCGATGATGATGCGGCGGGCCTCCTGCTCCTCATGGCCGAAAAGCCCCAGCGTGCGGCGTACGTGTTCACGCTGGCAGATGACATAGGCGAGATCGCCCGCCTGCAACTGATCGCTGGAATGGGCGATCGACAAACGGTTGTCGCGGAAAATGCCGACCACCGTCGCCATGAGGTCGGGGAAAAGGTCACTCAACTGCTGAAGCGGCGTGTTGAGGACCGGGCAATCCTCCATGCACTCGATCGCCACCATCGCAATCGAATCTTCGGCAAAGCGGACAATATCGGTTGCGCCCGGGAAGGAGATGCGCCGCAGCACCATCTTGCCGACCTCAATCTCCGGCGAGATGGTTACATCAATGGAGATGTTCTGGCGGCTGAAGAGATCGGCATATTCCGGCTGCAGATAGCTCTGTGCGCGGATGCGGGCGATCTTGGTGGGCACGTTGAACAGCGCGTGCGCGACCTCGCAGGCGACGATGTTGACCTCGTCGTAGAGCGTTACGGCAATCAGCATGTCAGCTTGCTCGGCACCGGCCTTGGCGAGGATGTCCGGATGCGCACCGTGGCCGACATAGCCGCGGACATCGAGCGTCTCGGTGATCGCGTTGACCAGCGAGGCCGACGTATCGATCACCGAGACGTCGTTATCCTCCTGCGACAGACGCTCGGCGATGCCGTAACCGACCTGCCCTGCTCCGCAAATGATGACTTTCATACCTGCTCTTTCATCGGCCGACAGGCCGATCGCGACTGTTCACGCTGACGTTAAACGCCGAGCGATTTCAGTTTTCGGTGGAGTGCGGAGCGCTCCATACCGACAAATTCGGCCGTGCGCGAGATATTGCCGCCGAAACGGTTGATCTGGGCAATGAGATAATCGCGCTCAAACATTTCGCGAGCCTCGCGCAGCGGCAGCGTCATGATGTGGTAATCGCCCTTCGACGAGACCTTGGGAAGCATGTCGCCCAGGTCGGTCGGCAGCATATCGGCGGAAATCGCCGTGTCGGGGCCATCGGTGCGCGCGAGAATCATCAGCCGCTCGATGTTGTTGCGCAATTGGCGAATATTGCCCGGCCAATCATGCGCCTGCAGCACGGCCATGGCGTCTTCGCCGATCTTCCGGGGCCGGATACCTGCCTGTTCGGAAATCTGACGCATGAACATGTCGACCAGGAACGGAATGTCTTCGCGGCGTTCGGCCAAGGCCGGGACCTTGACCGGAACAACCGCCAACCTGTGGTAGAGATCTTCGCGGAATATTCCCTCCGCAATCAAGCTTTCGAGATGGTAGGCGGTGGAGGAGATGATGCGGACATCGACCTTGACGCGCTTGGAGCCACCGACGCGCTCGAACTGCTGGTCGACCAGCACGCGCAGGATCTTGTTCTGGGTTTCGCGCGGCATCTCGCCGACTTCGTCGAGATAGAGGATGCCGCGATGTGCCTCTTCCAGGGCGCCGATCTTGCGCGGCTGTCCCGGTCCGCCTTCCGTTCCAAACAGCGCGATTTCCATTCGGTCCGGGGTGATCGTTGCAGCATTGAGAGCAACAAAGGGGCCGTTGGCGCGCGCCGACTTCTTGTGGATCATGCGCGCCACCAGTTCCTTGCCGGAGCCGGAGGGGCCGAGAATCATGATGCGGCTGTTGGTGGGGGCCACCTTGTCGATGGTCTGTCGCAGTTGCGAAACGGCAACCGAGGTGCCGACGAGCTCGACGGCGTCGCCGCTGCGCTTCTTCAGCTCGCTGACCTCGCGCTTGAGGTTGGAATTCTCCAGCGCCCGTTCCGCGATCAGGATCAGCCGGTCCGCCTTGAACGGCTTTTCGATGAAGTCGAAGGCGCCGCGCTTGATGGCCGAGACTGCGGTCTCGACATTACCGTGTCCGGAGATCATCACGACCGGCAGATCAGGATGACGGCTTTTCAGCTCGTCGAGCAATGCCAGACCGTCGAGCTTGGAGCCCTGCATCCAGATGTCGAGAAAAACGAGGCGCGGCACGCGGTCGGAAATGGCGGCCAACGCGCTGTCGCTGTCATGGGCCGTGCGGGTTTCGTGACCTTCGTCGGACAGGATGCCAGATACGATCTCGCGGATGTCGGCTTCATCGTCCACAACCAAGATATCAGAGGCCATAAGCGAATTCCTTGTCGGTTTCAGTTCCGGCGCCGCCAACCTGCACAATGTGCGGAAGCAGCACCCTGATCATGGCGCCGCGCCCATGATCGAATTCAGGAGGTGCGTCATGCAGTTCAAGCTGTCCGCCATGCTCCTCGATGATCTTCTTGACGATGGCGAGGCCAAGGCCCGTGCCCTTTTCCCGCATCGTCATATAAGGTTCGAGGATGCGATGACGGTTCTCCGCCGGTAGCCCGCTGCCATTATCGATGATGTCGACAACAAAGGTATCGCGGCTTTCGTCGAACTGCGAGCGCACCCAGATCTTGCGACCGTCGCGCTCCTCGTCGCTTGGCACCGATTCGATCGCTTCCACGGCATTCTTGACGAGATTGCCAAACGCCTGCCCCAGCATGCGCGCGTCGAACATGCCCGTCAGCGGCTCGTCCCCGAGTTCGCGGATGAAGTCGACATGGCTCGTGCCCATCTCGCGCAAAAAGATCGCGTCGCGCAGGATGTCGCGAAGATCGGTTTCTTCTTTGGCCGGCTTCGGCATGCGAGCAAAGGACGAAAACTCATCGACCATGCGCCCGATATCGCCGACCTGGCGCACGATGGTATCGGTGCACTGATCGAAGACCGCCCGGTCGTCCTCTGCAATCTGCTTTCCGTAACGCCGCTTCAGGCGCTCAGCCGAGAGCTGGATCGGGGTCAGCGGGTTCTTGATCTCGTGCGCGATGCGGCGTGCAACGTCGGCCCAGGCGGTGGACCGCTGGGCGATCACGAGGTCGGTGATGTCATCGAGCGTGATGACGTAGGAATCGCGCGACGAGCTCTGCTCCTCGCGCGTCACCTGCACGCTCAAGGTCCGCTCCTTGCCGCCGCGCATGAGGTTGACGTGCTTGCGGAAATCATTGCGGGCGCGAGCCGTCGCTTCCGTCAGCACCTGCTCGATCTCCGGCACCACTTCGGAAAGCTTGCGGCCAATCAGCCTCTCTGCCGGCAAGCCTAGAAAGGCTTCCGCGGACGGGTTGACGATGGTGATGTGTCGATCGTCCTCGACACCGATCACGGCCGCGGTGACGCCGGAAAGGACCGCTTCGATGAAGCGCCTGCGATCATCGACCTCATCCTTGGCCTCAAGAATTTCGTCACGCTGGCTGCGGATCTCGGAGATCATCTTGTTGAACGTGCGCGACAGATTGCCGACATCGCCATCTGCCGCACGTACCGGCACGACGACGTTGAGGTCCCCCGTTGCGACGCTGTCCGCGGCACTGATCAAGAGCCGGATCGGTCGAACAATGCGGTCCGCAACGGCAATTGCAGTCCAGATTGCAGCCAGCAGCACGATCAGCGCAAAGCCAAGGTAAAGGATAGCGAAAGCCACCTGCAGCGACATGCGCCCCGCCTGCATGGCTTGATACTCTGCGGTATTGTCCTCCATCAGGCGCATGGCGCTCATCACCTTGGGGTCAACCGCCCGAATGGTGTAGAGGAAGGATCCCGGTAAAGCGTCAAGCTTGATGATAGCGCCGACGAGGTTGGTCACACCCGGCGGTATCAGCGTCGGCTGACCGGCGGCTGCCTTCTGCAGGGCATCCTGCGGGATTGCCGGCAGGGGTCGCTCGGTGCTGATGTCCGCCTGGGCAACTGCCGACCCGTCTTCCTCCACCAGAAAGGCGCCGAGCATTCCGCGACCCCGCGCCTGGCGCGTCATCAGGTCAACGAAACCCGTCCGGTCGAGGTAGAACATCGCCCGGTTGCGCTCCAGGTCATTGGCCATCGAAACGGTCTGGCCCTGCAGGTAGCTGGCGTTCTCCATCATGTAGGCCTGCGCCACATCGGTGGAGGAACGCACGATGGACTGCGTGCGGATCGAGAACCAGCGATCAAGACCGGCACTCAGCGTGATGCTTGCGAAAATGGCAACAAGCACCGCCGGGGTGATCGCTACCATCGAAAACAGAACGACGATCCGGATGTGGAGCCTGGCCGCGGCGCGACCTCGCCTGCGGGCCTTTACCAGCCGGGACACTTCCCGGCCGATCAGGTACATCAGCCCAACCACGAAAATGCCGTTGAGGATCGCCGACGCAATAACGACCTCAGTCGTCGGAGCAATGGGTGTCAGCCCGACAAGCACGAAAAGAGTGAGAATGGCGCAGACCAGCGCGCCGCCGGCCAGTAAAAGGCCCGGCAGGGCGAAAGACGCGCGCCGATCCTGGACGACGCCATCAGGCTCGTCTTCCGCCGTGGGCGAAAGGACGCCCTCGATCATCGCAGTACTCCCCGCCTGGCTATTGTCGACGTCGCAAAGTATCTGCGCCTTGGCCATCCTCTCGGATCAGGACTCAGGCCTGCAGACATCCGTTGCCATCAAGCAACGCTTTGTGGCGAAAATGCAACGATCGCGCGTACGCTGTCAAGGCGCAGGCGCGGGTCGGACAGAGGTGCGACGGAGAAAGCGACCGAGCGAAAACAACTTACATTGTGGAAAGGTCGCGCGCTCCTGCGTCTTCGAACACCTGTCGCGCAGCCGCAAACTTCTGCTCGCTTACGTCCGCCGAGACTTCTATTCCCCCTTCAAGCTGCGAGTCTTCCCTTGAATGGTCGCTGCGGGTTGAGGGCGCATCACCTCCCGACGGTCTTGTCCCGGAGGTGTTTGAACTTCCGGCAGCTTGCACGAAGACGTCTGCGCGGTCGATGCCATGCTCCTGAGTGAGATGTTCGATGGCCAGATCCGCCGCCTCGCGGGTCAAAAACGTTCCTCGAATGGTCTTTACGCTCTAGTCGGACATTGGTTGTCTCCTTTCGTCCCCACCAAGACGGATGGCGGCCAATGG
>CAYNED010000045.1:0-14404 GCA_964396135.1 uncultured Neorhizobium sp. | reverse complement strand
GGTAGTCGATGTAGCGGCGCGGCATGCCGGCCAGACCCAGGAAGTGCTGCGGGAAGAACACGAGGTTCACGCCGATGAAGGTGACCCAGAAGTGCAGGTTGCCGAGCATTTCGGAATACATGTAGCCGCTCATCTTCGGGAACCAATAGTACCAGGCCGCGAAGATTGCGAAGACGGCGCCGAGCGACAGAACGTAGTGGAAGTGCGCAACCACGTAGTAGGTGTCATGCAGCGAGCGGTCGAGGCCGGCATTGGCGAGCTGGACGCCCGTCACGCCACCCACGGTGAACAGGAAGATGAACCCGATCGCCCAGATCATCGGTGTGCGGAAGGTGAGCGAACCGCCCCACATGGTCGCAATCCACGAGAAGATCTTGATGCCGGTCGGAACCGCGATCACCATCGTGGCGAAGACGAAGTAGCGCTGGGCATCGAGCGACAGACCGACCGTGTACATGTGGTGGGCCCACACGATGAAGCCGACGGCGCCAATGGCGACCATGGCATAGGCCATGCCGAGATAGCCGAAGACGGGCTTGCGCGAGAAGGTCGAGATGATGTGGCTGACGATGCCGAAGCCGGGCAGGATCAGAATATAGACTTCCGGGTGACCGAAGAACCAGAACAGGTGCTGGTAGAGGATCGGGTCACCGCCACCTTCGGGCGCGAAGAAGGTCGTGCCGAAGTTGCGGTCGGTCAGAAGCATCGTGATGCCACCCGCCAGAACCGGAAGCGAGAGCAGCAGCAGGAAGGCTGTAACCAGCACGGCCCAACCGAACAACGGCATCTTGTGGATGGTCATGCCGGGTGCGCGCATGTTGAGGATCGTGGTGATGAAGTTGATTGCACCAAGAATCGAGGAGGCGCCGGAAACGTGCAGCGCGAAGATCGCAAGATCGATTGCCGGACCCGGATGCCCCGCAGTCGAGAGCGGAGGATAAAGCGTCCAGCCACCGCCCGCACCATAGGCGCCGGCAGGACCTTCAACGAAGAGCGACAGCATCAGAAGCAGGAATGCCGGCGGCAGCAGCCAGAAGGAGATGTTGTTCAAGCGCGGGAATGCCATGTCCGGAGCACCGATCATGATCGGGATCATCCAGTTGGCAAAGCCACCGATAAGGGCCGGCATGACCATGAAGAAGATCATGACGAGAGCGTGGGCAGTGGTGAACACATTATACATGTGCTTGCCACCGTCGATGGCGGCATCACCCTCGAATCCATAAACCATGGCAGCGAGACCGTGGAAGATCTGAATACCAGGCTCCTGCAGTTCCATGCGCATCACGACGGACATCAACCCGCCGATGATGCCGGCCATGATCGCGAAGATCAGATACAGGGTGCCGATGTCCTTGTGGTTCGTCGACAGGAACCAGCGAGCAAAGAAACCAGGCCTATGGTCGTGATGCCCGTGAGCGTGCGCGTCATCATGCGAGGCAGCGCGGATATGGGTGTCGTCGTGAGCGGTTGGTCCAGCCATTGTCCTCACTCCTCGTTAGTTGTTTTCGGTCGCCGCGACGCGGACGGCATCAGCCGCCTGGTCTACGGACGCCATCAGAGCGCGGTTGGCACCCGGGAGATCCTGCTGCGCTGCAGCCAGCCAGGTCGCGTACTGCTCCTCGGAGACGACACGAATGCCGATCGGCATGTAGGCATGATCCTTGCCGCATAGTTCGGAGCACTGACCATAGTACATGCCTTCCTTGTCTGCCCGGAACCAGGTCTCGTTGAGGCGCCCTGGCACGGCATCAAGCTTGAGGCCGAAAGCAGGCATCGCGAAGGCATGGATGACGTCGGTCGGCGCTGCCGTGACGAGCAGGCGAACGGTCTTATTGACCGGCACGACCATTTCGTTGTCGACGGCCAGAAGGCGCGGATAGGCTGCGACGTCTTCCTTGCCGATGGCGGCCCGGTCTTCATCCTTCAAGAGGTAGGAATCGAATGCAAGAGGGGTTTCGCCACCCTCGTATTCGTAGCTCCAGAGCCACTGGGTCGCCGTCGCCTTGACCGTCAGGTCTGGGTTGGTCGGCATGGTGAGCTGGGCATTCAGAAGATTGAATGAGGGAATAGCGATAAAGAAGAGAACCAGCACCGGACCGATGGTCCAGATGATCTCAATCATCGTGTTGTGGCTGGTGCGTGAAGGTACTGGGTTGGCGCTGGCGCGAAACTTCGCGACGACCACCACCAGCAGGATCAGCACCAGGAAGGTGATCGGGACAATGAACCACAGGGTGTAGTTATTGAACCATTTGATTTCCTGCATGATTGGGCCGACCGGCGCCTGCATGTCCACCTGCCACGGCGTCGGCTGATCAGCAAAACCGGCAGAGGCAAAAAGCAGACAGATGAGCGCCGTCATCACTGCAAAAGCTCTGTTCATCACAACTATTCTCCTCAAGCGTTTGATCTCGATCAAATCGAAACGCAGAATCCAGGCTAGATGGTCTGCTTCAATCACAGTTTGTCGGCCGCCGCAATATCTGCCGGAGAAACCCCGTGCGGCATTTTTGCCCTTCGTCAAATACCGATCCTGGAACCTTTTTCTCTTTTCTCCCCAGCTTGTGTGAGCAGCTGTTACCGCGGGTCCCATTTTCGCCTCACTCGATTGGAATGAGGTCAGGGCTTTTCATTCCGGGCCACCAAAGCCATGAATAGCCATACCGATTCGCCTAGCTGGGGGTTCCATGGGCCGTTCCGCGATTATCGCCATTTGCCTTGCCACTGCCCTTGCCGGCTCGTCGCTTCCTGCACGTGCACAGCAGCCGGCCGCACCGGCTCCGCAGGTGCCGACGGAAGACCGGGTGCCGCAGCCGGGCGCACCCCAGCAACAGCCTGGGACCGTCAAGGGCAATCACGGCGCGTGGTCGATTATCTGTGACCGCCCCCCAGGCGCCTCGGCGGAACAGTGCGCGCTGATGCAGAACGTGATTGCTGACGACCGTCCGGAGGTCGGCCTTTCCGTCGTCGTCCTCAAAACCGCCGACCGGAAGTCGAGGATCCTTCGCATTCTGGCACCGCTCGGCGTGCTTCTGAAAGACGGGATGGAGCTCTTCGTCGACAACAACAATATCGGCCGCGCCTACTTCACCCGCTGCTTCTCCGAAGGCTGCTATGTCGAGGTCGAGATCGACGACGAACTGATGCGGATTCTGAGGGCCGGGAAGAACGCCGTGTTTGCGCTGCGCGAATCCGTCGACCAGGATCGCGTCGGCATCCCGATAGAGCTCAACGGCTTTGCGCCCGGCTACGACGCCCTCCCCTAACCTTGCTTCGGCAAACTCCCGGACCTACATCGGGCCAAACGCCCTTGAACCGTCAAGGAGCGAAGGAGCCTCCATGAACACCGACCTTCTGAACCTTTTTGACTGCGACGAGGCGCGCCTGCGGCGCATTCTGGCCGAGACCCTGTCGGGTGCCGATGACGGTGAATTGTTCGTTGAGCATGCACAGGCCGAATCGCTGACCTTCGACAATGGTCGGCTGAAGGGCGGCAGCTTCAACACCGATCAAGGCTTTGGCCTTCGTTCAGTTGCCGGCGAAGCGGTGGGCTATGCCCATTCCGGCGAGCTGTCTTCCGCCGCACTGGAGCGCGCGGCCGACGCGGTGCGTGCCGTCACCGCCGGGTACTCAGGCTCCTACGCTGCGGCTCCGCAGCGTACCAACAAGAAGTATTACGGCGACGAAAATCCGATCGGGCAGCCGAGTTTCGAGGAGAAAGTCAAGCTACTGACCGAGATCGACGCCTATCTGCGCGGCAAGGATCCGAAGGTTCGGCAGGTAACAGCGACGGCAGCTGCGAGCTGGCAGGTGGTGGATATCCTGCGGGCGGATGGCCATCGCGTCCAGGACATCCGTCCGATGACGCGCGTCAATATTTCCGTCGTCGTCGGCGAGGGTGACCGGCAGGAGTCGGGCTCCTTTGGCACCGGCGGTCGCATGGGCTTCGGCGACTTCGTGGCATCCGGAAACTGGCAGAGGGGCGCCGATGAGGCGCTTCGCCAGGCGCTCGTCAATCTTGAAGCCATCGATGCGCCGGCGGGGACGATGGACGTCGTGCTGGGCAACGGCTGGCCAGGGGTCATGCTGCATGAGGCGGTCGGCCATGGCCTGGAGGGCGACTTCAACCGCAAGAAGACCTCGGCCTTCGCAGGACTGCTCGGCGAGATGGTTGCTTCGCCCAATGTTACGGTCGTAGACGACGGCACGATCGACAACCGGCGCGGCTCGATCACCGTCGACGACGAGGGCACGCCATCTGCCTACAACGTTCTGATCGAAAAGGGCAAACTTGTCGGCTATATGCAGGACCGGCAAAACGCCCGGCTGATGGGATTGAACCCGACCGGCAACGGCCGCCGGCAGGGATATTCTCACGTTCCGATGCCGCGGATGACCAATACCTACATGCTGTCCGGCGACAAGACGCCGGAAGAAATCATCGCCTCCGTAAAGAAGGGCATCTATGCCGTTTCCTTCGGCGGCGGGCAGGTGGACATCACCTCCGGCAAATTCGTCTTCGGCTGCACCGAAGCCTACATGATCGAGGACGGCAAGCTTGGTCCGGCGATCAAGGGCGCCATGCTGATCGGCAACGGGCCCGATGCGATGAAGCGCGTCTCGATGGTGGGCAATGACACCAAGCTCGACACCGGCATCGGCAATTGCGGCAAGGGCGGCCAGTGGGTGCCGGTCGGGGTCGGCCAGCCGCATCTGCGAATGGACCAGGTGACCGTGGGTGGAACGAGAACCTGAACCCATGCCCCTGGATGCAAACCATGCTCCCTCAAGTCTCGAGGTCTGGTTCTTTCTCGCCGACATTCAAGGATAGTTAAGGCAGTGGCTCCTATCTTCCGGCGGTGGAGGTAGGGGCGTGAGCATCATCAATATCGGGAACAGGGCAAAAGCCGCCTTGCGCCGAGGCGGCAAGCGCAATGGCATCGCGGCTGTTCTCAATGCAACCTATCTTGCGTCTCGCGCCGGGCTTATGGCGAGCAGTCGGGGCCGTGGCGCGATCTTTACCCTTCATCATGTCCGCCCTGCAGCTGATCGACTGTTTGGACCCAACGCTCATCTTGAAGTGACGCCGGAGTTTCTCGACGCGGCGATTACACAGCTTCGGGCGGACGGTTATGACTTCATCCGGCTCGATGAGGTGCCTGGACGCCTCCGGTCGGCGGAGGGACGACCATTTGCCGTCTTCACACTCGACGATGGCTACTACAACAATGCCCAGCATGCCCTGCCGGTGTTCGAGCGCCACGGGGCGCCTTTCACCGTCTTCATCACCCGCGGCTTTGTTGAACGCTCCCACTCGCTGTGGTGGGAGACGCTAGGAGAGCTTCTGCCGCGCCTGGACCGGCTGGAGTTTGATTTTGGTGACGGAACGGAGACGATGGAGCTTTCTGCGTCCCGGATTTTCGACTGTTTCGATCGCTTCGCCCGCTTTGTATGGGAGAACGATGAAGCAGAGGCCGTTGCCGCGATCGATTCTCTCGCTCGGCGGCACGGAGTCGATCCACTGGATCTCACTGCAAGGCTGGTGATGGGGCAAGACGAACTGTTGCGGCTGGTGGAGCATCCCCTTGCCTCGCTTGGTGCGCATACGCTCAGCCACCGGGCGATCAGCCGTCTCCCGGAGGAGGAGGCGCGGGTAGAAATGCTACATTCAGCCGACTGGCTTGAAGCTCTGACCGGCACCCGGCCTTCCACCTTCGCGTTTCCCTACGGGATGAAGCAGGGCGTTTCGCCAAGGGATATGACGATCGCTGCAGATCTCGGCTTCTCCGTCGCGGTGACGACCCAGCCAGGGACGTTGACAGAAGCATCGCTCGACACGTCAACCGGGCTACCCAGGATCTCTCTGAACGGGCACTTCCAAAAGCCGAGATACGTCGCGGCGCTGGCGTCCGGCATTCCCTTCGCGCCTTCTTCGCGCGGGAAGACTAAGGGTACATCCTGACTTTCTCCCACTCTCCTTCCGGAGAAGAACGCCGGAACTCGATGCGATCATGGAGACGGAATGGCCTGTCGTGCCAGAACTCGATCGAGATCGGCTTGATGCGGAAGCCGGACCAGTGCGATGGCCGCGGGATTTCGCCGATCGCATAGCGGGCGGTAAACTCCGCGACCGCCTTCTCGAGAGCGAACCTTCCCTCCAGCGGCCGAGACTGCCTGGAGGCCCAGGCCCCTATGCGGCTGCCGCGGGGGCGTGTTGCGTAGTAGGCATCGGCTTCCGCATCAGTCACGATCTCCACCTCGCCCCGCAGGCGCACCTGGCGTCGAAGCGACTTCCAGTGGAAACACATGGCCGCCTTCCTCTGCCCAAGGATTTCTTGACCCTTCTGGCTTTCGAAGTTGGTGTAGAAGACAAAGCCGCGTTCGTCGTAACCTTTGAGCAGGACCATACGGACGTTCGGCATGCCGTCTTCGTCCACTGTTGCAAGCGCAACAGCATTGGGGTCATTGATCTCTGAACCCTCGGCGTCCTTCAACCATTTGCCGAAAAGCGCAAAGGGTTCGCTCTCTTCGCTGAAGTCACCGCTTATTAACTCACTCTCAGACATATTGACTAAAATACTCCCGACTGGTGAATTCGCCCGTGACTCATCCCGGACAGGACGCAAGGTGGTACTGATAGCAAAGTCGAACGACCGCTCAAAGAGGGCGATGCTGAAGGTCGCCCATATGCTCGTGCTGGGGCTGACTGGACTTAGCACAGTTTCCTGCACAAGCAGTCTTGATCTCTTCGGCGGCGCGAAGGTGGACCGCTCGGTCTCTACCGGCGCCGTTCCCGCAGCCACCTCCTCCACCACCACGCTTTCGGACGAGGCGACCGTACGCAATGCCGTCACCTCCGCCGACCTTGCCAAGATCGGCGAAGCGCCTCTGCCCTGGGCCAATGCCGCCACCGGAAGCGCAGGCGTTGTCTCGACGATCAAGGAAGCGCGCAATCAGGGACATGTCTGCCGCGACTTCACCACCACCCGCCATTCCTATGACGGGATCGCCATGTTCTCCGGGCAGGCCTGTCTTACCGGCAGCGGCGACTGGTTACTGACAGCTTTCGATCGTCAGTAGATCTTTAACCCTGCTGCGCAGGGCCTGGTGGCCGTAACCACTGATTCACACGTGTGCTGATAACGTCTTCGCAAAGGTAGCCCTGCGGGTTGAGGAACCTGCGGAGTCATGCCTGCGTTGTTGCGGGAGTCGGGGCGCTAGATGAGGCCCCTCGCCCAATTGAACCGGTGGCCATCAATGCGTGATCCCTATTCTGTTCTTGGTGTTCAGCGGAACGCAGATACCGACGAGATCAAGTCGGCTTGGCGTACCAAGGCCAAGTCTGTTCATCCCGATCACAATCAAGACGATCCCTCAGCGTCCAGCCGGTTCGCCGAAATCGGGCGCGCCTACGAAGTTTTGAAGGACCCGGAGCGCCGTAAGCGCTACGACCGTGCGGTGGACGCGCATCAGACCATCCTGCAGCAAAGACAGGCGGCACGTGAGGCTGCAGAGCGCGCCAAGGCCGCCCGCGCCAAGGCAGAAAAGGTGATGGAGGAACTCGCCCGTGCCAATGCGCAGCGGGCGCAGGCACAGGCAAGCACTGCGGGTGAAGCGCCCGAAGACATGGTGGAGCGCATTTTCGGCGCGGCGGCAACCGGCACTGAAGCCAGTGGGGACGCAAAGAGCGCAACGGGTGGTGCATCCTCACCCCCGCCGAAGGCCTCTGCAACTGCCGGGGCTCGCCCTGCCGCTGCCGCCGACGACGCCGTTGAGGACGTGGCAAAGCCCGATCTGTCGCCAGAAGCACCACCTCTTGCCGTTCAGGCCGTTGAGGTGATCGCGTCGCTGATGCGCCGTATCCGCGGCGTGGCACCGCCGCCCGAAAAGGCACCCGATCACGCGGTAGAGGCAAGAACCACGCTGGAAGATCTGCTTAAACTAGGCCTGGTGACGATCAAGCTGCCGGAAGAGCGGGAAGTGAAGCTTCCCCTGGAAGCCGGAATGACTGACGGCCATGTGGCGCGGCTGAAAGGCCAGGGCCTCAAGGTGCAGGGCATGCTGCGGGGCGACCTGCTCGTGACACTGCGCCTCGAAAGAGACAGCCGCTTCCGGGTGGACGGCTTCGATCTGCATACCGTCCTTCCAATCTCTCTCGAGGACGCTGTCCTTGGGACCAGCAAGGAGATTGAAACGCCAGAAGGACCCCGGCCTGTGGAAATCCCCGCCTGGTCCGGCTCCGACCGGACGGTGGTCCTTGAAGGACTAGGCCTGCGTGACAGCGAAGGCGGTCGTGGCAACCTCATTGTCGAGGTTCGTGTTCTGTTGCACGAGAAGCCGGACGAGAAGATCACCGACCTCATGCGCCACATGCGCGAAGGCCTCTATATCTGAAGGGTCTTGTCTTGACGTTCTGACCCAATGTTACCGTGCCTTACACGAGATGATCCAGCGCAACTTGAACGGTTGACCCGGCTATGCCATAGGCAACCTTCATTTTTCAGCGCGACTTTCGTCTCAGAGGACATAGCATGGTTCAGGCTTCGGGCCTCATGGCAGGTAAACGCGGCGTCATCATGGGCGTCGCCAACAATCGCTCTATCGCCTGGGGTATCGCCAAGGCCATCCACGCCCAGGGTGGCGAGATCGCTTTCACCTACCAAGGGGAGGCCCTCAAGAGGCGCGTCGAGCCGCTTGCTGCCGAAATCGGCGCAGTGGTTGCCGGTGACTGCGACGTTGGGGACGAAGCATCGATCGACGCTGCATTCGGAGAGATCGAGAAACTCTGGGGGAGGATCGACTTCCTGGTACATGCCATCGGCTTTTCCGACAAGGACGAACTGACCGGCCGTTACGTCGACACCACGGCAGACAACTTCGACAAGACGATGCGCATCTCCGTCTATTCCTTCACTTCAGTGGCACGTCGGGCCGAGAAACTGATGACGGACGGCGGCTCCATGCTGACCCTCACCTACTATGGTGCTGAAAAGGTCATGCCGAATTACAACGTCATGGGCGTTGCGAAGGCAGCACTCGAAGCCAGCGTCAAGTATCTTGCGGTCGACCTCGGGCCGAAGAACATCCGCGTCAACGCGATCTCGGCGGGCCCGATCAAGACGCTTGCAGCCTCCGGCATTGGTGATTTCCGCTACATCCTTAAGTGGAACGAGTACAATGCCCCGCTGCGGCGCACGGTCACCATCGAGGATGTCGGCGACGTGGGGCTTTACATGCTTTCCGATCTGTCGCGGTCCGTGACGGGTGAAGTCCACCACGCCGATAGTGGTTACCATGTCGTCGGAATGAAGGCCGTGGACGCTCCCGATATTTCCGTCGTCAAGGACTGATCCAGGGGAAGCTCTGCCGTGCTCATCTATGTGATCCGACACGGCCAGACGGACTGGAACGCCGAGGGACGCCTGCAAGGTCAGCAGGATATTGGCTTGAATGCGCTTGGCCGCAGCCAGGCCACGCGCAATGGCGAGACGCTTCGGAAGCTGACGGGAGACGAGACATCAGGCTTTGACTTCGTTTCCAGTCCGCTGTCTCGGACGCGGGAGACGATGGAGCGGCTGCGCAGCGCAATGGGCCTGGACCCCTTGTCCTACCGTATCGACAAGCGGCTGATGGAACTCTCTTTCGGCGATTGGGAAGGGCAGACGCTGGCCGAGGTGGAAGCCGTGGCACCGGAGCGACTCCTTGCCCGCACCGAGCAAAAATGGAGCTTCATCCCGCCGGGTCCACTGGCAGAGAGCTACGAAATCCTGTCCTGGCGTGTCGGCGCCTGGCTGAGGGAACTCGCGGGACCGACCGTCTGCGTCACGCATGGCGGTGTCGTGCGATCAATCTTCCGGCTGGTTGCGGACCTTTCCGAAGAAGAAGCAGCAATGATGACTGTCCCTCAGGACAAAATCCTCAAGGCCGACCTCAGCGACGGTTCTCTTTACTGGTTCTAGAAGCAGGGCCCCAAGAGGAAGCCTACTGAACGATCTCCAGATCGTCCACGACGCGATGGCCGTCAACTTCGGTATAGAAGACGACCACCTTCACGCCCGCCTCGATGCCATCGAAGTTGAACTCTTCAGGCAGTTTGTAAGTCTCTCCATCATCGAGCGTCAGCGTGAGCGAGTTCACGTCGACTGCATCGATCGTTGCTTCGACGTCCGCACTTTGGGCAAAGCCGCTCAATGGCGAGAGGAGGCTGGCGGTGGCGAGCAGAGCGGCTATGAGGAGGCGCATGATGAGAGCTTTCAAGGGTGCCTGTGAAGTGCTTCGACAATGCAAAGATAGCCTCCCGATTGTGGCGAAAATCGCCCGCGCTGATGTCATTTCTGGTATGATTAGTGACCGGATGATTAACTTCGGTCAAGTTCACAGCAAGCTCACGAGAGGCGCACGGAAACTTGTACGACATGCCGCTGCAAAGCGGCGGTTTGGCGAAAAATCCTCCTGATCGCGCAAGGCCGCATTAACCGGCTGCTGATACAGCTGCTGCATGGGGACTGGCTTGCCAAGGTGGATGAGGTTGCAAAGCTTGCTGTCGCTCGCGTGGCGTTTAAACAGACTGTTCAAGCAAAACCACATCTTTTTCGCCGCCATGCTCTCGGTGGCACTGGCCGTCATGGCAGTTACTCTGGTCCTCGACCAACGTCACAAGCTGCAGTACCAGCAGGATCTTCATAGTCGTACCCAAACGGCCGTGACGTCGATCGGCCGCCGGCTCACGGCGCGCATCGAGATCGACGCAGCCTCTGCGCAGCGGCTTAGCCATATCGCAGATCGTCAAACGACCGATCCACAGTCGCTTCAACGCTTTGTGGAGCAGGAGCTGGCGCGGCGCCCGCATGTTCTCGGGTTCGGTCTCGCACCCGGCTTCAAGCTTGAGCGGGTGTTCAGCCGGGCCTCGTCTTCTGCGGTGAGAGCGGACGCAGGAAAACCGCGCACGCAGCTGAGCGAGCTTCTGAACATCCCCCTGGCGAAGCGACAGCGAATGCTGACGCCCATTCCCGGCAAGGACTTCCTGGCGCTGATCCAGCCCAGCGAAGGCGATCTTGCCGATTCCGAACCATCCGGCTCGGTCGTTGTCCTGATCGACAAGCACGTTCTGATGCGCGAAGTGGGTTTTGCTCCCTCGGCGGCACTGGAAGCGCAGATGCCCAGCCTCGATTGGCTGGAGCTTGCAGTACGCGATCTCGGCCAGACGCAGGGCCAGCTTTTCTTCGGTAGCACCTCGATCGAGGACAGGGCGCCGGTCACGTGGAACCTGTCGGTTCCAAATACGACATGGCAGCTTCTTGCTGTGCCGAAGAGTGGTTGGGACGTCGATGCCCCCGATCAGATGGCTTACCGGTTCTCGCTTGCACTCGGCGGGCTGGCGCTGATCATTCCGATCGTGATGGCGAGCCTTTTGATTGGCGAACGAAACCGCAATATCGTTGCTCTTCAGGCACGCGAAGCAAACCTTCTGGAGCTGTCTCAGCGCTTCAACCTCGCAATGGAGGCCTCCAATATCGGCATCTGGGAGGTGACTAATGACGGCCAGCATCTGTTCTGGGATGAACGCGCCGCCGCTGTGCACGGTTGCGCAGCGAGCAATCTCGAAAACCGCCTGGAGGACTGGCTTGCCGCCATCCACGAGGATGATCGTGGCTCGGCCGAAGCGCATTTCTTCACCTGCACATGCGCCAGAAATTCCTGCAGCGAGACCTACCGGGTCATATTGGCCGACGGGACGATCCGGCATGTGCGCTCTGCCGGCGCAAGCTACCGCAACCCTGACGGAAGCATTCGCACGGCGGGCATTGTCTGGGACGTGACTGCCGACGAGATGATGACGCAAACGCTGCGGCAGGCAAAGCAGGTCAGCGACATCAAGAACGCGGAGCTCGAACTGGCGCTGGATGAGCTCTCGCAGCGCGAACAGCAGTTGGAGGAGCTGTCCCACAAGCTGGACCTGGCACTCGCCTCCTACAGCTGCGGTACTTGGGAGTTTGATCCGTTCACGGGCATCGAGCGTTGGGACCAGCGGATGTGTCAGTTGTACGGCATCCCCTATACCGATGGCGTCATCACCCCGGTCCAATGGATCAGTCTCATCCATCCCGACGATCGAACTGTTGCGCAGCAGATTTCGGGCCGGTTCCTGAGCCCCGAGATCCAGGACGCGCTGATGGTGCGCGTACCGATGTCGGATGGGAGCTTGCGCTACATCCGATCCGTGGGGCAGTTGCAGACGGACCGCAACGGCTACAGGAAGATAGTCGGAATAGCATTTGACGTCACCGAGGACGCTCTGCTGACAGCGGAGCTCAAAGCGGCCAAAGCCGAGTCGGATGCAAAGAATGCGGAACTCGAAGTCGCTAAATCCCGAATAGAACATAATGCTCTGCACGATCCGCTGACATCACTGGCAAACCGCCGCAAGCTTGATGTGGAGCTTGACCGGATCTCGCAGGACAGCCGTCAGGAGCGGCAGAAATTCACCATCCTGCATCTCGACCTCGACCGGTTCAAGCAGATCAACGACACGCTCGGTCATGCCGCCGGCGACGCCATGCTCATACATGCCGCAGAGGTTCTTTCTCGCAACATCCGCCGCAGCGACATCGTCGCCCGTATCGGTGGGGACGAGTTCGTCATCCTGGCACGCGGCAGCAGCGGCGACGAGCAGATGGCGCAGCTCGCCAGCCGCATCATCGCAGAGCTGCGCCAGCCGATCGATTTCGAGGGGTTCGAGTGTCGCTGCGGCGTTTCGATTGGCATCGCTACGGCCAGCGGGATCAACATCGACGCCAGACGGATTCTGGTCAACGCAGACATCGCGCTCTACCGCGCGAAGGCGACCGGCCGCAACCGCTACGAGTTCTTCACTCCAGGGTTGCAGGCGGAAATCATCAGCCACAAGCGAACTGCGGATGAGATCCTTGCGGGCATTGATAATCGTGAATTCATCACGTGGTACCAGCCGCAGTTCGATGCGCAGACGAATGAACTCACGGGGGTCGAAGCGCTGGTGCGCTGGCGGCACCCGCACCACGGGATCCTTGCGCCGGACCGCTTTCTCAAGATCGCCGAAGACCTGAACGTTGCGGCCACGCTCGACCATATCGTCCTGGAGACAGTGCTGAAGGACAAGATCCGTTGGGCACAACTCGGCCTTCACCTGCCGAAGGTTTCTGTCAACGTATCCTCGCGCCGCCTGCACGACGAAGGACTGATCGAGACGCTCCAGGCGCTTCCTATTCGTCCGGGAGAGATCTCCTTTGAACTGGTGGAGTCGATCTTCCTCGACGAACATGAGGACATTGCCGCAACCAATCTGGAACAGATCAAAGCGCTCGGGATCGACATCGAGATCGACGACTTCGGGACCGGGCATACGTCCATCGTCAGCCTCTTGAAGCTGAAGCCCAAGCGGCTCAAGATCGACCGCCAACTGGTGATGCCAATCCTGAACTCGCCGCAGGAACGTGCCCTCGTGCGGTCCATCATCGACATCGCGCGGTCGCTGGGCGTTGAGACCGTGGCAGAAGGCGTGGAAACAATGCAGCACGCCGCCATGCTGCGGGATCTTGGCTGCGACCTGTTGCAGGGGTATGCCTTTGCCCGGCCGCTCGGCTTTGAGGATTTTACGCAGATGGCGCTCGCAAATTGGGCGCGAGCCGCCGCCTGATGGCGCGCAGGCCACCCAAGAAGGGCTTGTCGCTCGGCGCTGTTTTCCATAAGACAGCCGCGTCGGGATCTGAGGTCCCCCCACGATCGGTTCGCTATGTCCCACAACACCTTCGGCCATCTTTTCCGCGTTACTACCTGGGGTGAAAGCCATGGTCCGTCGCTTGGCTGCGTCGTTGACGGCTGCCCTCCGGGCATTCGGCTGACGCTGTCGGAGATCCAAGGCTGGATGGACAAGCGCAAACCGGGTCAATCCCGTTTCGTGACGCAACGGCGTGAGGACGACATCGTCAAGGTTCTCTCCGGCGTAATGCTGGATGCAGACGGCGAGACGATGATCACGACCGGCACGCCGATCTCAATGCTCATCGAGAACACCGACCAACGCTCGAAGGATTACGGCGAGATTGCCCGCCAATACCGGCCTGGTCATGCCGACTTCACATACGATCTCAAATACGGCGTCCGCGATTACCGGGGTGGCGGACGGTCATCCGCTCGCGAGACTGCCGCGCGTGTCGCGGCCGGCGCCGTGGCGCGGAAAGTTCTTCCGGACCTGATCGTCCGTGGAGCCCTGGTGCAGATCGGCAAGCACAGGATCAACCGGGCCAACTGGGACTGGTCACAGGTCAACGAGAACCCATTCTTCTGTCCCGATCCGGCCACCGTGCCTGTATGGGAAGAGTATCTCGACACGGTGCGCAAAGCGGGCTCTTCCATCGGTGCC
>CAYNED010000044.1:0-14464 GCA_964396135.1 uncultured Neorhizobium sp. | reverse complement strand
GGCGCGGCTATTCGACGGGTGCGGTGTGACACCGTCCGGCATCATCACTTCGCACATGACGAGTGCGCCATTGGTGCGAGCCGGATCAGGATAGATCGCGACCGGCTTCAGCACGCAATCCGAGCTGTGACCCTCGGCCTGCATTGTGGACGAGCCATCGAAGCCCCACAGCGGAAGCTGGTCGAGGGTAGGAAAGCTCTCAAATTCCTTGATCTGAGTCTTCCCACGAAGGTTGGCGACAGGCTTGTAACCGTCAAGCCAAATGTACTCGAGCTTGTATTTGGTCATCGTACTCTCTCTTCCGTGATACTGATCCGTAGCTCCTCCCGCCCCGGCGCTGCTTGGACGCCAGTCGCAGGTGGTTGAAGAGCTGAATGCATAACCCGTGCCAACTCCAAATTCGCACAGGACGCGGTGAAAATTGCGGCATGTTAGACGGTGCTATCGCATGCACTGTTGTAGAGAATGTGCAGGCAAGACGTGGCGATACCGTCGATCTCGTGCCGAACGAGCCATTTCATCGACGGGAACAGCGAGCGCGTAGAAGCGTTGGACAACCTGACGCTCCTAAGCCAGCAGTATCGCGATCCGTGCAGCCTTTGATTAAATTGGATGCAGATGCAAAAAAACTGTGCTAAAGAGCAAGGAAGTACCGCCACAAGGACGATTGCAATGACTCCAGATGTAGAGCGCGTATCGGCGACCATTTACCAGTTTCCGCTCAAGCGCGTGAACATGCGCGAGCGACGCACCTCAGATCCCAAGGATTATTGCACGGCGGCATTGGAAAGCTGCTGGTACCATGACGAGGCTGTTCGGCAGGAGCAGAAGCCGTCCCGCCACGACTAACTGAGATCACCTTGCACATCGTTGTCAAAAGCCCGCTTGGGTCACGGTAACGTCGGCGCTCTCCCGGGAAATTTTCACATGGAAGATGGCGGTCCTCATCAGGCTCCTTCAAGCCTATTGCGCCCGCTCCTCTTCATCATCACCTGCAAGATGCTGCGCACATAGTCGCGTCGCGCATCGGTTATCCGAGAGCCTGAACTGCACAACGTCGATCCGTTTTGTTCGAAAGCCGACGGCGCAATATTGCAAGTAGTAATGCCACATGCGGAAGAAACGCTCGTCGAAGCCGAGCTTCGCGATCGCAGGCCACTTGCTGCGAAATTCATGGTCCCAAGCCACCAGTGTCCGGTCGTAATCCGCGCCGAAATGAAATTCACCAGCTACACAGAGACCAGCAGCCGTCGCACGATCACGGAAGGCACGAACGGAAGGTAATACACCCCCTGGAAATATGTAGGCCTGGATGAAATCGGCATTGCGCCGGTATCGGTGGAAGCGATCTTCGGCGATGGTGATCGTCTGCACGAGAGCTTGGCCGCCAGGGGTCATCAGCGCGCGCAGGCGGTCAAAATAAACGCGCCAGTTCTCTTCGCCTACCGCTTCGAACATCTCGATCGAGACGATCTTGCTGAACGTCCCTTCGCAATCGCGGTAGTCCTGCAGCCGGATCTCGGCGCGCCTCCCTAGTCCTGCCCGCTCCAGGCGCTCGCGGGCAAAGAGGGCTTGCTCGCGTGACAGCGTTAGGCCGGTGACACGGCATCCCCGCTCTCGGATAGCGAGCTCCGCAAAGCCGCCCCAGCCGCAGCCAATCTCTAGGACGTGATCCTCGGGCCCAATCTGCAATTCGTCCAGAATACGGCGGTACTTTTCCTCCTGGGCAGCAGCCAAGGTCATACCGTCTCGTGCGAACAACGCGGACGAGTATGTCATCGTCTCGTCCAGCCAGAGCCCGTAGAACTCGTTTCCCAGATCATAGTGAAAGGCGATGTTGCGCCGGCTGCCGCGGCGGGAATTGCGGCGCAGCCGGTGCTGAAAGTAATCTACTGCGGCACGAACCGGTTTTGCGACCGTCACCGGTTGCCAGACCTTGTCATTAACCACCGCAAGCTCAAGCAGAGCGCCGAGGTCCGGCGTGTCCCAGTCGCCATCCAGATAAGCCCGAGCGAAGCCGAGTGCACCACCGCCAAGTAGGCGCCTGACGGGGCGACCATTCTTCAAGCAGATTGTCGCCAACGGCCCGGTCTCAGCACCGGAGAACTGGCATTCCCGCCCGTCTGGAAAGACGACAGTCAGTCGACCTGCGGCAATCCTCTCGCCCCAGCGGGTCAGAGACTTCTCCCAGAAAGGAGCAACCGAGGCAAACCACGGGCCGCGGCCACTCAATGCGTCACTCATGAGGTTCAGTCCTTCGCGCCCACCAGAGAACTGGTCCGGCGACCAGGATTCGGCTCGCGCCTGCGGATTGGCACGCCCTTCAGCCAGAGTCTCAGGGCTTCCCAGTGGATCCCAATCATTATCTTCATCGTCATCATCGGCAGCGCCAGCAGCACCCTCGCCAGCGCCAGCTCGGTCAAATGCCGACGCCGTCCTGCGAACGACGCATGCAACAATGGACCTTCGTCATCACTCTCATCGATAGCGACTACTACCTGGTCCAACGGACGGTAAATGCGGAACTTGTAGATGCAATCCATTGGCATGAAAGGAGAGACGTACATTTCTTTAGCACAGGAGTGATGAACGGTGGAGCCTGCGCCGTCGCGGACGGGAACAACGTAGGTGTGGCGTTCACCGAAAGTATTGCTGACCTCGTACAGGATTGCGAGGAGCCGCCCGTCGGATGCTTCACAGAAATAGACGCTCAGTGGATTGAAGACGTAGCCGAAGATCCGTGGATAACAAAGGATTCGGATGCGGAGCCCAAAGGTTTCAATGTCCGCCGCAACCAGATGTCTCTCCACCCACTCGCGAAGAGCACCGCTCTCGCCTGCACCGTAGTCTTTGTCCCAGAAGCTGATGGGCGCGGCCCGGTTGTGAGCAAACAGCCAGAGCCGGTTGTGGAGGTCGTCAAGGTCATCAAGATCAAGCAGCAGTGAAAAGACCTTGTACCGCAGCCGGTGCCGCGCTGGCCTGTGCCGCTGATGGACCACCTCGCCCACATAAATAGCGGATGTACCCGTCATTCCGCCGCCTCAAGCGCGAGCGGTAGGAAGATTCGGCTGGAGGGGTTGGCGACATTCCATGGACGGCTGCCTCCAGATATGCGTTCCGCCACCGCCAGCCCCGCCTGGAGTCCATCCTCGTGGAAGCCGCTTCCGAAATGCGCGCCACAGAACCAGACATTGCGGCGGCCCTGGATGTCCCAGAGGCGAGGCTGCGCATCGAGAGCAGCCTGGTCGAATAGCGGATGGCGGTAGTCAAACGTCTTTATGATGGAATGCGGCTCTACCTCTCTGGATGGATTGAGCGTAACGAACAGGGGGAAGTTCGCATCAAGATCCTGAAGGCGGTTCATCCAGTATGTGACGCACAAGGCGTCTGCGGCGGCTCCGGCTCCGGCTCCGATATAATTCCAGCTCGACCAGGCGTTTCGTCGCTTTGGCATCAGCCTCGGATCGGAGTGCAAAACGGCCGTGTTGCGGGTGTAGCGAAACGCGCCGAGCACCTCGCCTTCTGTGTCGTCTGCATCGGCCAGCATCGAAAGGGCGTCATCGGCATGGGTGGCAACAACGACCTGATCGAAGCGCGCCGAAAAACCGCTTGCATCCACCACCACAACCTCAGGGCCTTCACGGTGGATGCTTACAACCCGGCTGTCGATCCTGATTTCGCCTCCAAAGTCCATGGCCAGCCGCTGTACATACTCTTTGCTGCCGCCTTGGACCGTCCTCCATTTGGGACGACCGGAAAGTGCCGTGAGCCCATGGTTTACGAAAAAGCGAAGGAACGCCTTGAGGGGATAGGCCCTCATGTCCCCAGCAGAGGTCGACCAGATCGCCGCCCCCATCGGAAGCAGATGATCGTCAACAAACGCCTTGGAATATCCATCTTGTTCCAGAAACTCCCCCAGCGACAGATCGTCGAAAGCGGGTGCGGCCAGTAACGCATTTGCGCCCCGATAGAACCTGAGGATATCTGACATCATGCGCCAGAAGCGGGGTCTTGCAGCATTACTCCTTTGTGCGAGAAGCCCGGAAATCCCCGTCCCGGCATACTCGAACGCCCCGTTGTCCAAAGAGGCGGCAAACGACATGTCAGACTCGACTGTAGGGACGTCCAAGTGGTGAAAGAGCGCGACGAGATTGGGGTAATTCAGCTCGTTGTAGACGATGAACCCGGTATCGACCATCACTTCACGAGCCGTTCCTGGCACCGGCACCGCAACTGTGTTGGCGTGCCCGCCAAGTTTTTTTGCAGCCTCATAGAGGACCACGTCGCAGTTCTTCGAGATCAGCCAGGCTGCGGAAAGGCCGCTTATGCCCGAACCTATCACCGCAACGCGTTGTCTCCCCTCACCGCTCATCTTCACCGACCCCACTATCAGCCCCCGCTTCCAAAGCTATGCATCATCTACGGTGCCGCCGAAAGATTGGATCGCCGCCGCGGTTTTGTTGGAAGCAATTGACTGTCACTGATCCAGCATTCGGATGCGCCCGTAATGGGCGGCATGAGCTTGAGCATTCACATCTGGCCAGAGACATGCCAAAACCAAGCACCCGCTGCCCTTTGGCGGCGACGTGTGAGGCATGACACCGGCATGACGCTACCCACTCCCCCCAAGGCCGGAAGCGGCGAACTCTCTCCCGCTGAGCTTGCGAGACTCCTCGTGACGGTTGGGCAACATCGGGATATCGGATCCTTCGAAATCCTGTTCCGTTACTACGCGCCGAAAGTCCGGGCGTTTATGGCAATGAAAACAAAGGATCGGCAGGCGGCAGAAGAGCTGATGCAGGAGACCATGACGTCCGTCTGGACCAAGGCGGCCCAATTTGATCCGGCTCGCGGCAATGTTTCGGCCTGGATCTTTACGATCGCCCGCAACATCCGCATCGACGCCTACCGGCGCAAACGTCCCGCCTTTGATCCCGATGATCAGGCACTCGTGCCCGAAGAGGCGCCACCCGCCGATCGAGAATTCCAGCAGGCACAAGAAGCCGATATTTTGCGAAGAGCTCTTGCGCTGCTCCCGCCAGAGCAACAGGACGTGTTGAAAAAGGCCTTCTTCGAGGACACGCCTCATTCGGCAATCGCCGCACAGATGGGGCTACCGCTTGGAACCGTAAAGTCGCGCATTCGGCTCGCTTTTGCAAAGCTGCGCGATGCCTTGGAGGGCCGTTTATGAGCGTCAACCACCATGTCAGCGATGAGCTTCTGCTCGACTACGCGGCCGGCAACCTCTCTGAGGGCTGGAGCCTCGCCATCGCAACCCATCTGGCACTCAGCCCAGCCTCGAGGCGGCGCCTGGAGGCTATCGAAGGTGCCGCAGGCGCCCTCTTCGACAAGATAAACGTCGTGCATGATGGCGCAGACAACGCCTGGCAACGAATGCGCGCGCAGATAGAAGCAGGCACTCTGGAGGCGGCTAGGGAATCCGTACCGCAACAGCCCCATTTGGCCGACACGCCCGTCCTTCCAGAACCGCTGCGCTCCTATCTCGGCGGGGACCTGCCGGGCCTGAAGTGGCGTGCCCTCGGTCTCGGTGCTTATCAAATCCGTATTCCGACCGAAGACCCGACAACCCAGGTCCGCCTTCTGAGAATCCCGGCCGGAAAACCGGTTCCAGAACACACCCACCAGGGCCGAGAGCTGACTCTGGTCCTGCGCGGCAGCTTCTGGGATGGAGACAATCTTTTCGCCCGAGGCGATCTCGAAGAGGCCGATGACGACCTGCTGCACACGCCAACTGCAACAGAAGGCGAGGATTGCATCTGTCTCGCGGTGACAGAGGCGCCTTTGAGGTTCAGCAGCTGGATCGTTCGGATGATACAGCCGATCTTGAAGATCTGACTTGCTCACTTGGGAAAGCCGATGCTGACGCCTTTCGTAGCCTATGTATCGACTGCTGTGATCTTCTTGGGAATTGATGCGATCTGGCTTGGGCGCGTGGCCACGAACTTGTATCGAGGCTGGATCGGCGGACTGATGCTTGAACAGCCGAATTTCGCTGCGGCAGCTGCCTTCTACTTGGTCTACGTGGCTGGCATAGTCTATTTCGCAATCATGCCTGCCATGAATGGAGGAGGTTGGGCGCAGGCGGCACTTTCAGGCGCCATCTTGGGCTTCATCGCTTACGGCACCTATGACATGACGAACCTCGCTACGCTGAAGAACTGGCCGATCACGATGACCGTGGTGGACATGGCATGGGGGACCCTGCTCACATCGGCTTCAGCTACCGCCGGTTACTTGATCACCCAGAAGCTGATTTGAGGAACGCACTACAAGGACCTGGAGAAGTATTTACATTAAGGGTGCCATCGTTATCCTGAGGCGGTCTGTTTGCGATCGTGTGACAGGGGCCGCGACTGGCAGCACGGCCGGCCCGCATGCAAACAGGTGGAGGAGCATGCTTTTGAATGACGCCACTGCGGATCTTGCGGCATGTGCACGCGAGCCTATCCACATCCCTGGCGCAATCCAGCCCCACGGCGCCCTCTTTACCCTGCATCCGTCAGAGCTGGTCGTCCTGCAGGCGAGCCGGAACATCGACGACTTCCTGCCTAACGCCATCCATATCGGCCGGCAGCCCAGCGGCGCGATCTCGAATGTGCTGAACCACATCAGGCAATGGTACGGGACGGAAGATCGCACGCTGCAGGTCCCGCTGACGGACCAAAACCTGATCCTGGTCGCGCACCGGTCTGGCAGCTCTGTCATCGTCGAAGTCGAGAAGGACACCGGCCATAGCTCGTCACAGACACTGTCGAGGCTCCGCGCCTTCCTGCAGTTGATGACGAGGCAGGCGAGTGTCCCGGGCTCCCTTCAAGCGACTGCGGGTTTCGTTCAGGAGTTGACGAGCTTTGACCGGGTCCTCGTTTATCGCTTCGATGATCAATGGAATGGCCAGGTTGTCGCTGAGGCGGGCAACGGCGCGCTTCCGTCTTATCTGGATCTGCGATTTCCTGCATCCGACATCCCGGCCCAGGCCCGCGCTCTTTACGCCTCCAATCCCGTGCGGATCATTCCAAATGCCACCTATGAACCCGTTCCTCTCGATCGCGGCATTGATCCGTCTACACCTGCCGTGCTGGATCTCAGCTACGCGCAACTGAGAAGCGTTTCACCGGTCCATCTTGAATACATGCGCAACATGGGCACGGCCGCGTCCATGTCGGTCTCGATCATGATCGACGGACGTTTGTGGGGGCTGGTGGCATGTCATAGTGCTCAACCGCATCATGTGGACGTCACTATCCGTGACGCGTGCGATTTCGTCGTACAATCCATGGCGCTGCGCATTGCCGCCCAGCGACGGGAGGAAGATGCAGCAAGCCGCGTCGAACTGGCGCGCGTGACATCTCGTCTCCTGACATCCATGACAGCGGCCAACCATTGGCCAGAGGGCTTGGCAAACGCAAAGGACGATCTTCTCGCACAGGTCAACGCAGACGGTGCCGCCATCGTCACGGAAGCCGGTTACTTCCCTGTTGGCGACTGCCCTGACGAGGTTGATGTAAGAAGGATCATCACGTGGCTTGAGGCGGAGCAGAGCGAGCTCGACCTCTTTGCCAGCTCCCACCTCGCATCCATGATGCCGGCTGCTGGAGCGTTTGCCGGGCGAGCCAGCGGAATTGCTGCCATTCGCATATCAGAACTCTATCCGAGCTGGCTGATCTGGTTCCGCCCTGAGGTCATCAGGACTGTCAGATGGGGTGGCGATCCACACAAGGTGGTCACGGAAGAGGGCCGGATTCATCCGCGCAAGTCATTCGACACGTGGCGCGAACAGGTCCACCAGCAGGCGCTCTCCTGGACTGAAGCAGAGTTGATGGCAGCAAGGGACCTGCGAAACGCCATTGTCGGAATCGTCTTGCGCAAGGCCGAAGAACTGGCTGAACTCACCAGCGAGCTGCAAAGGTCGAACAAGGAACTGGAAGCCTTCTCCTATTCCGTTTCGCACGACCTGAGAGCCCCCTTTCGCCATATCGTCGGGTTTGCTCAGCTGCTGCGGGAACGCGAAGACTCCCTTGATCAAAAGTCCCGCCATTACCTTCAAAACATCTCGGAATCCGCGCTGTCGGCGGGGCGCCTCGTGGACGACCTCTTGAACTTCTCCCAGCTCGGACGAGCGTCGATTGCATTCAAGAAAGTTGATGTGAACAAGCTCGTTGAGGAGGTCATCAAGAGCGTAATGCTTCATCAGGCAGACCGCCACGTCGAGTGGGATGTGGGTAGGCTTCCTGTTGCCTGGGGCGACGCAACTCTCCTGAGGCAGGTATGGTATAATCTCGTTGAAAATGCTGTGAAATATTCGCGCGACCGAGCCCCGGCAAAAATATCGATCAACGGCTCGACCGAAGACAATTCAACGATATATTCCATCTCCGACAACGGCGTCGGCTTCGACATGGCCTATGTTGGAAAGCTCTTTGGTGTCTTCCAGAGGCTTCAACGGGTCGAGGATTTCGAAGGGACCGGGATAGGCCTCGCGCTCGTCCGGCGGATCGTTGAACGCCATAATGGATCTATCAAGGCAAGCGGCGAAGTGGACAAAGGGGCGACCTTTACCTTCGCACTGCCAACACCCGAAAGGAAGGGCCGCGCGCTTGCCTGAACTGCGACCGATACTGCTCGTGGAGGACAGTCCCCGCGATCTCGAGCTGACACTTGCTGCACTCGAAAAATGCCAATTGGCCAATGACATTGTCATTGCCCGCGATGGCGCAGAAGCGATCGATTACCTTTTTTGCACCGGCGAGCATGCGGAGCGGGCAGACGGGGATCCGACAGTGGTTCTGCTCGATCTGAAACTTCCCAAGGTTGACGGCCTCGAAGTCCTGGAACGCGTCAAGCGCGACAAGAAGCTTCGCCATATCCCGATCGTGATGCTGACGTCATCGCGGGAAGAACAGGATCTCGTCCGCAGCTATGAGCTCGGTGTCAATGCCTTCGTCGTCAAGCCTGTGGAATTCAACGAGTTCTTTAAGGCCATTCAGGACCTCGGTGTCTTCTGGGCCCTGTTGAACGAACCTCCGCCTGGACATCACAGCAATGGTGCAAACTAAAATCCAGCGCCCCTCGCGCATTCTGATGCTCGAGGACAGCGCTCTCGACGCCGAGCTCATCCGGGAGCATCTCAACACGATCAGGCCGCAGCCTGTGATCCATTCTGCGACCAACCGCCAGGAATATGTGGAGGCGCTCGCAGCCCCCGATTTCGATGTCATCCTAGCGGATTTCTCCCTTCCCGACTTTGATGGAATGAGCGCGCTTGAGATGGCGCGAGAGGCGGTTCCCGAAGTACCCTTCATCTTCGTCTCGGGCATTCTCGGAGAAGAAGTAGCGATTGAATCCTTTCGTCGAGGGGCCACGGACTACGTTCTGAAGCAGCGCCTGATCCGTTTACCCGCCGCCGTGGAGCGAGCTCTGGCAGAGGCACGCGAGAGGGTGGAGCGACGCCGGGCTGAGCAGCAAAAGGAACTCCTGGTCAGAGAGCTGAGCCACCGCGTTAAAAACACGATGGCGATGGTCATGTCGCTCGTCCGCCGCACAGTAAAGAGCAGCAACAGCATCGATGACTACGTTGACAATCTTCAGGGGCGACTGCGCGCAATGGCAGATGCCCATGCCTTGCTGTTTGAGACCAACTGGAGCGAAGCCCAGCTTCTTGAGGTAATCAGGCGAACGATTGCGCCGCAAGATCGCGACGGCACGCGCTTCAAGATCCGGCCTGGGCCGTTGACCTTGCTTTCGCCCAAGTCTGCCCTGGCAATCAGCATGGTGGTGAACGAGCTTGCAACCAACGCCGTGAAGCATGGGGCGCTGTCAACGGACAAAGGCTTCGTGGAGATCTCTTGGGGACGTACTCCGGAAGGACAGGTGGCGCTGCGCTGGCAGGAAAAAGACGGGCCCGGGGTACGGCAACCGGAGAGCAAAGGCTTTGGGACGACACTGATAGATCGCAGCATCCGCTACGAGCTACAAGGTGAGGTGAAGCTTGATTACAGCCCCGCTGGATTGATCTGCGACATCACCTTTCCCGTGGAACCAGCATTTCCTTAAAGGGAATGCGTCAGCCGTTGCTCAAGCGGTAATATCTGCTTCAGCAAAGTGACGGTCCATCAGGTAACCGAGCTTCTGAGGCGTCCATGGCTTTGCAAGAAGAGGCAGCCCAGCCAGCTTCGCCTTCAGCTCCGGGAGCTCTGCGTATCCGCTGCAAACGATCAGAGGAATCCCTCTTCCTTTGAGCGCTTCGATAACGGGAAAGGACAATTCGCCATTCAGATTGAGGTCCAGGATTGCGCCATCCAGTTTACTGGCTTCGACGGCCTCAAGTGCCTGAGCAACACGTCCGAAGGGGCCAACCACCGCATGTCCTTGTTCGATGAGATAGTCTTCTACGTCCATCGCCAAGAGGACGTCGTCTTCCAGCACAAGGATATTCATAATGTCGTCGCCGTTTCTCTCGTCAATGACGTGGTTCGCTAGCACTCTGTCCGACAAGCGGAGAACAAGGCGCTATCTGCTTCTCGATTGACCGATGTCAAGATTTTGGTTTACCGAGTTGCGGCACCCCCGATCCATCTTCCAACCACCCTGGGGCACCTAACGCGGAATCTCCGATTCTTGTTCCCCCAGCCATGCCGCCAGCGCCTTGATGATGGACAGACGCAAGCTGCCACCTTTCGCCAGAGCACGCGTCAGAGCCATCCCCTCTTCCGGGTAGCCTAGTTCAGCCGCAACACCACCGGGCGTGATCCGCCGGCCGACAACGATACGCTCGATGCGTTTGATCGTCGATGGAAGGAGGTAGCGTCCGTTGGCGATCCGATGTTCATCCGTTGGCCCTTCAGTCCAGTAACGCTGGATCGGGAGCCCCCGCAGAAACAAAACTCGCTCTTCATCACTCGCCTTTGTCCAGGCCTTTTTCAACTTGGCAAGGCGCAACAATTCGCCGTCCCTTGAACGCTTCGGATTCTTCGGCATCGGGTATCAGTCTTCTGGCCATGAATTGAGACGCAAGGGGGTGCTATCGAGACCCTTCCATCGCGTCAACCTGCGGTGCCCCGTTTGAGCAAATGCTTGCCGGCTGTCCGAACCGCAGGGTGTGACCGATCAAGTTGAATTGAGGTGTCCTGCAAAGCGGATCGCCCTAGATGATCGAAAGGAAAACGCAACAGAGGAGATCCTCTTGCTTTCACCATCAATCCTTCCGCGCCTTGCGGTTTGCGTTGCTCTTCTCGCTTCGCCCGCTCTGGGGCAAGAGGCGCGACCGGAACCGGGGATCTTCAGCCTCCTGCCGCCCGATTCCATCACCGACCACATGCTCCCGGCTCCGGATACATCTGTCTCTTATAGAGCGACAGCCGGCACGCTCGACCTCTTCGGCCAGGACGGCAACCTTAACGCCAAGATCTTCTATACGGCATATCAGGCCAAGGATCGGGCCGTTGAAAGGCCCGTGACATTTGCCTTCAACGGCGGCCCGGGAGCCGCATCAGCCTATCTCCATCTCGGTCTGGTTGGGCCTAAGATCCTCCCCTTCGAGGGCCCGAACGCAGATGGCACGCAGCCACGGCTGGAGGACAACCCCGAAAGCTGGCTTGCCTTCACCGATCTTGTGCTGATCGATCCGGTTGGAACGGGCTGGAGTAGAGCCGTCAGCGACGAGGCCGCGGGAGGCTATTTCAATGTTCGACAGGATGCGGAGAGCATCGCCAAGGCGATTGCGCTCTACGTCCAGAAAAACAACCTTCTGTCTGCGCCTAAATACCTGCTGGGCGAAAGCTACGGCGGCTTTCGCGCAGCCAAGGTGGCTGTCGCCATGAAGAACAGCCAAAGCATGGTGCCGTCCGGCATCATCATGGTTTCACCCTTGATCGAGGGGCGGTTCCTCTTTGGTGTCAATGACGATCCGCTGGCTGCGTCCTTGCAATTTCCCGCACTGGCCGCGGCAGAACAGGAGCGAAAAAGCGCCTTCGACGCGCAGGCCATGCCCGACATCGAACGTTTCGCGATGACGGATTACCTCCTGAAGCTCGCAGTCCCACCTCCTGCGGGAGCGGAAGCAGATGCCTTCTACGATAAGGTCGGTCGTTTGACAGGACTGCCGATGGACACGGTGGAACGCACCCGCGGCTTCGTCGGCAGTATCTACGCCAAGGAGGCGGGCGGCACCGGAAGAATTGTCAGTCCCTATGATGCCGGGTCTTCGCTGCCGGACGCCTATCCGGAGGAAAGCGTGACGCGCAATGATGATCCCGTGCTGGACGGCTATACCCGCGCCTATGGCTCCGCATTCGCCAGCTACGCCCGCCATACGCTCGGCTTTGAGACGCAGATGACCTACACGTTGCTCAATGAGGACGTGAACCGCCGCTGGCAATGGAACGGGGGACATGGCGGAGACGGGCGGGCTACTGCAAGTGTCTCAAATGACATCCGCGACCTGCTATCCACCATTCCTTCTTTCAAGCTGATGGTGGCGCACGGCTATAGTGATATCCTGACGCCATACGGCGTCAGCCAGTACGTGCTGAAACACCTGCCGCCCGATCTGGCCAAGGACCGGACGAGCCTCAAGGTCTACCGCGGCGGCCATATGTTTTACACCCGCAATGAGGAGCGCCAGCGCATGTTTGGGGATGCCCGCACGTTTTATGAGGGCCAGCCAGCGGAGGATTGAAGAGTGGGGTCCTTGCTCGCCGAGGAATCAAGCCCGCTCCAGCACCACCGCGATACCTTGGCCAACGCCGATGCACATCGTCGACAACGCGTAACGCCCGCCCGTCTCCCTGAGCTCCAAGGCAGCGGTGCCGGTAATACGGGCACCTGACATACCAAGCGGGTGGCCGAGCGCGATTCCGCCGCCATTGCGGTTCACGCGTTCGTCGTGGTCGGCGATCCCCAGATCCCGCAGAGTAGCGATGGCTTGAGAGGCGAATGCCTCGTTCAGCTCGATCACATCCATCTGCTCCTGCGTCAGGCCGAGGCGAGCGAGCAGTTTCTGGGAAGCCGGTGCCGGACCTATTCCCATAATGCGTGGCTGAACACCGGCTGTCGCCCCACCGATCACGCGAGCAAGAGGGGTTAGCCCGTATTTCTTCACCGCGGCTTCCGAAGCGACGATCAGGGCAGCAGCACCATCGTTGACGCCAGACGCATTGCCGGCGGTAACGGTGGCGCCCTCGATCTTGTTGACTGGCTTCAATTTGCCGAGTGCCTCGGTGGAGGTCGCCCGCGGATGTTCATCGCGATCAACCACAACAGGATCACCCTTGCGCTGCGGCACGCTCACTGGGGCTATTTCCTTGGCAAGTCGACCATTTGCCTGCGCCCGCGCTGCCTTCTCCTGACTGCGAACTGCGAACGCGTCCTGATCCTCTCGGGACACCTTGAACTCAATCGCGACATTGTCGCCCGTCTCCGGCATCGAATCGACACCGTACTGCTTCTTCATCAGTGGGTTCACAAACCGCCAGCCGATGGTCGTGTCAAAGATCTCGGCATTGCGCGAGAAGGCCGTCTCCGCTTTCGGCATGACGAACGGGGCACGTGACATGCTCTCGACGCCGCCGGCAATCATCAGGTCGGCCTCTCCCGCTTTGATGGCTCGAGCAGCGGTGATGATGGCATCCATCCCAGAGCCACACAGACGGTTGATCGTCGTACCCGTGACCGATACCGGCAGCCCCGCAAGCAGCGCCGCCATCCGCGCGACGTTGCGATTGTCCTCGCCAGCCTGATTGGCGCAGCCGTAGATTACATCTTCGACGGCTTCCCAATCCACGGTCGGATTGCGCGCCATCAGGGCCTTCAGCGGGACGGCAGCAAGATCGTCGGCGCGCACGGAGGAGAGAGCACCGCCGAAGCGGCCGATTGGAGTACGGATGTAGTCGCAGATAAAGGCTTCGGTCACGGTGATCCCTTAGATTTCTGGAACGACAAGGTCGGCCACTGTTCCATGCTGGTGGAGCTTTGCGCCAGTCATGGCCTGCAGCTCTTCCATGGTCATCGCTGCAAGCATTTCCCGGACGACAAACTGCCCCTTCTCGATGTCGATCACAGCATGGCTGGTATAGACACGCGTGATGCAACCAACTCCGGTCAGGGGAAAGGTGCATCTTTCAACCAGCTTCGGCTTGCCGTCTTTGGTGACGTGTTCGGTGATCACGAATACCTCCTTGGCGCCGTGCACGAGGTCCATGGCACCGCCGACGGCAGGCACGCCCTTCGAACCGACGCGCCAATTGGCGAGGTCACCATTCTCCGCCACCTGATAGGCACCTAGAATAGCGACATCAAGGTGCCCGCCTCGAACCATGGCGAAGCTGTCAGCATGGTGGAAAAAGGCTGCACCCGGCTTCAGGGTTACAGCTTTCTTCCCGGCGTTGATCAGGTCCCAGTCCTCCTCACCGGCAGGCGGTGCCTCGCCAAAGTTCAGGATGCCGTTCTC
>CAYNED010000043.1:0-14628 GCA_964396135.1 uncultured Neorhizobium sp. | reverse complement strand
GGGTCATCGGCAACTCGCGGACACGGAGAGGATCTGGGGCGCCAGTATCGGGCTTTCTCCCTGCTTCGCAAGCGTGACGAGGGCGGCATTTTTCCGGGTGCCGGTGTCGGGGCGACGGGAGTAGCCTCGTCCTTGGGCTACCGATCGCCGATAGGTGTGCGATCCAGCTTCGAGAGGAGAGCGACATGGCCAAGAACACAATCTGCATCTGGTACGACAAGGACGCCGAGGAAGCGGCCAACTTCTATGCGGCGACCTTTCCCGACAGTGCGGTCGGCGCCGCCACCCGTGCACCCTCGGACTTTCCGTCCGGCAAGGCCGGAGACGTGATCGTCGTGGAGTTCACGGTCGCGGGCATTCCCTGCATCGGGCTGAACGGCGGCCCGACCTTCAAGCACAGCGAAGCCTTCTCCTTCCAGATCATGACGGAAGACCAGGAGGAGACCGATCGCTACTGGAACGCCATTGTCGGCAATGGCGGGCAGGAGAGCGAATGCGGCTGGTGCAAGGACAAGTGGGGCATCTCCTGGCAGATCACGCCGCGCGTGCTGACCGAGGCGCTGGCCGCGGGGGGAGCCGAGGCCAAGCGCGCCTTCGATGCCATGATGACCATGCAGAAGATCGACGTCGCGAAGATCGAGGCGGCGCGTCGCGGAGAGGCGGCATGACGGCGGGACCCAAGGCCCCCAAAGGCCCCGCCTCCTATTTCCCGTCGATCGAGAAGAAGTATGGCAGGCCGGTCGGCAAATGGCAGAATCTGGTGCGAAAGCATTATCCTGCAACGCACATGCAGCTCGTCGCCGTCCTGAAGAACGAGCACGGCATGGGACACGGCCATGCAAACGCGGTCGTGGCGCACACGCTGGCCCAGGATCGGCCAAAAGGTGCTTAGATAGCCCGGTTCAGGCAGCCTGACGGGGCGTTCGTGCTGCCTGGATTTCCTTGACCGGCGGCAGGCCGAACATGCGGCGGTACTCGCGGGTGAACTGCTGCACGCTTTCATAACCGACGGCATAGGCCGCGTTGCTCGATGTTGCACCCTGCGCCAACATCAATCGCCGCGCCTCGATGAGCCGCAACTGCTTCTGGAACTGCAGCGGCGAAAGCGAGGTGATGGTGCGAAAGTGCTGGTGGAAGGAGGAGACGCTCATCCCTGCCACCGCGGCAAGCTCCTCCACCGTGATGGGACGGCGGAACTGCGCCCGCAGAAGGCTGACGGCGCGGCCGATCCTCGATGTGTGCCCATCGGAATAGCCGAGCCGGCGAATGGCCGATCCGTGACGGCCGGCAAGCAGCCAATAATGCATTTCTCGAACAAGCTGGGCGTGCAACATCGGGATCGCAGATGGACGATCGAGCAAACGCATCAGCCGCAACGCGCTATCGGCCACCTCCGCATTGGTAGGCTCCAGGCGCAGCGCCGTATGATCGCGATCTGCCACGTCAGCCATCTCCTCCGTCAACTCGGCAATAACAGTCGGATCGAGATCGATCACCATGGAGAAGTAAGGTTCCGCCACGCTCGCCTGGGTGATCTGGCTCACTGTCGGCACGTCTGCCGTGATCAGCAGGAGATCGCCCGCTTTGAAGTCAAAGGAGCGCTCGCCCATCATCACATGCTTGGTTCCCTGGAGCACCAGGCAGGCGAGCGGCTGGGAGATCGCATACTGCAGCTCGCTGCGTGAGGTGGACTGGATGACGGTCAAGCCCGCAATGGGCGTCGAGGCCACGCCCGAATGATCGGCATGGGCGAGCGAGTAGCGGCGTACGGCGTCAAGAAGCGTGTGTGTCATGGCGCTATGGTAGTGCGGTTGAAGCGGCGCGTAAATCTCGTCCGTAGGAATAGGCAAACAAGAGAGAGGTTCCGACAACCGCGGTGCGACGGCTTATGCCATCTTCTGGGCGTCACCAAATAGGAGTTACGCCATGACAAAGATTGCACTCGTTACCGGTTCCAGCCGCGGTCTTGGCCGCAATACCGCGCTCAGCATCGCCCGCAAAGGCGGGGACGTGGTGGTCACCTATCGCACACGTGAAGACGAAGCCGAGGCCGTCGTTGCCGAGATCAAGGCACTGGGCCGCAAGGCTGTTGCGCTACAGCTCGACACCGGCGACATGTCCGGCTTCCGGTATTTCGCCGAAGAGCTGCGCACGGCGCTTAGCCGCACCTGGGAGCGCGACAGCTTCGACCACCTCGTCAACAATGCCGGGCACGGCGACATGGCGGCGATCGCCGACACGACCGAAGCCCAGTTCGATGCGCTGGTGAATGTCCACTTCAAGGGGGTCTTCTTCCTGACCCAGGCGCTCTTGCCGCTCATTGCCGACGGCGGGCGGATCGTCAACCTCTCCTCCGGCCTGACGCGGATTTCCTATCCGGGCTTTGCTGCCTATTCGGCGATGAAGGGGGCGGTGGAAGTCTTGAGCGTCTACATGGCCAAGGAGTTCGGCAGCCGCGGTATCGCCGTCAACTCGGTGGCGCCGGGGGCCATCGAGACGGACTTCCTCGGCGGGGCGGTGCGCGACATGCCGGATCTCAATTCCGTCTTTGCCGAAATGACGGCGCTGGGTCGCGTGGGCGTTCCGGACGATATCGGACCAATGATCGCAAGCCTGCTTTCGGAGGATCATCGCTGGGTCAACGGCCAGCGTATCGAGGTCTCTGGCGGGCAGGTGATCTGAGCCGTCCCTCAGGAAGGTGCAGGATGCGGGCGTTTCCCGCTTCCTCGCCCGCATGGCGGTGGCAAGAACAGTGTGGATCGAATAGCATTGGACTTGAGCGCGTGCCTCTGCCAAAAGCCTCCCGGGACGCGACTGCCGTTAGCTTTAGAACGGGGTCGGGCGACCGATTGACGTCACGTTGCTGTCGCGAGATCACGCGGCCGTCCCGCTACTGCGACCGCTCGATCCGCGGTCGCATCCGCCACGCGCCTGATCCCTGCCATCTTCCAACCGACGCAATCTGCTCTATTTATAGCGGCGTATCGGAGGAAGTATGGAAGAAACTTTGACCACAAAAGCGAAGACCGGTGTCGAAGGGCTCGACGAGGTTCTTTCCGGCGGCCTGTCGCGCGGACATGTTTTCCTTCTGGAAGGATCGCCCGGAACCGGCAAGACCACGATTGCCTTGCAATTCCTGATCGAAGGCGCAGTCCTGGGCGAGCGGTGTCTTCACATCAGCCTGTCGGAAACGGAGGAGGAGCTGCGTGAGACCGCCCGCTCCCACGGGATCCAGATCGGCGAACAGATCGAGATCTTCGAGCTCGTTCCGCCCGAAAGCCTGCTTGATGCCGATCAGCAGCAGAGCCTTCTTTATTCCTCCGATCTTGAGCTCGGCGAAACGACGCGGCTGATATTCGAGGCCTTCGAGCGGGTTAAGCCCAAGCGCGTGGTGATCGACAGCCTGTCGGAAATCCGCCTGCTGGCTCAAAGTTCATTGCGCTACCGCCGGCAGATCCTGGCTCTCAAGCACTTCTTTGCCCGCTCTGAAGCAACGGTCCTTCTTCTCGATGACATGACGGCGGATAATCTCGACAAGACCGTCCACAGCGTCGTTCATGGTGTCATCAATCTTGAACAACTGGCGCCCGAATACGGCTCGGAGCGCCGTCGGCTGCGGATCATCAAGTATCGCGGCCAGTCCTTCCGCGGCGGCTATCATGACTTTGTCATCAAAACAGGGGGCGTCGCCGTGTTTCCGCGGCTGCGGGCCCTCCAGCATCGGTCGAGCTTTGAGCGGGCGACGCTTTCGAGTGGCGTCGGGGAGCTGGACCAACTTCTAGGCGGCGGCATCCAGCGCGGGTCGAGCACGCTCCTCATCGGACCTGCGGGAACCGGCAAGAGCATCTTCGCCATGCAGTTCGTCAAGGCTGCAATCGATCGTGGAGAAAGAGCTGCAATCTTCGTCTTCGACGAGGAGCTGGGCCTCCTCTTCTCGCGCGTCAAGCCGATGGGCTTTGACCTTGAAGGGATGCGCGAAGCCGGTCTGATCCACATCGAGCAACTGGACGCGGCCGAACTGTCGCCCGGCGAGTTTGCCCACCGCGTGCGCGACCGCGTGGCAAGCTTCCAAGCGAAGACCGTGGTGATCGACAGTATCAACGGCTATCAGGCGTCAATGCCGGAAGAGAACGCCCTCATCCTGCATATGCACGAGCTCTTGCAGTTTCTGAACAGGCAGGGCGCCAACACCTTCCTGACCGTGGCGCAGCATGGGCTGGTCGGCGACATGAAGTCTCCGGTGGACGTGACCTACCTGGCCGATACCGTCATTCTGCTTCGCTATTTCGAAGCGCTAGGACGTGTGCGCCGCGCAATCTCGGTGATCAAGAAACGCACCGGCGAGCACGAAGACACGATCCGGGAATACAAGGTCAGCAGCTCCGGGTTGACCGTCGGCGATCCCATAACAAGCTTCCAGGGCATTCTTCGAGGCGTGCCGACCTTCGTGGGCGCAACCCGGCCATTGCTCCAGTCACAATCGGAGGATGGCGACCATTCCTAGTCGCGACGCTACCGGGTTGATCTACGCGCCGCTCGGGCGCGACGCGCAGATTGCCGCCTCGCTTCTGCAGGAAGCCGGCATGGCCGCCACCATCGTGGGGGATCTCGATGCCTTGGTCGCCGGCTTGAACGATGCCATCGGCCTTGTCGTCATCACGGAAGAAGCACTGCGGTCGGCCGATTTGCGTGCCTTGTCAGCCTGGATCGAGGGGCAGCCGAGCTGGTCGGATCTGCCCTTCATCATCCTCACCCCGCGCGGCGGCGGGCCGGAGCGCAATCCGGCGGCCGCGCGGCTTTCCGACGTGCTGGGCAATGTCAACTTTGTGGAGCGGCCATTCCACGCAACAACCTTCATCAGCGTTGCCCGTTCGGCCATGCGAGCACGGCGGCGCCAGTTCGAAGCCTGCATCCGCATGGAGGCGCTGGACGAAGGCGAGCGCCGTCTGCAAACGGCGCTGGAAGCGGGCCGGCTGGGAGCTTGGGAGCTCGATCTTGACACGTTCACGCTAACATCGTCCGCGACCTGCAAGGGCGTGTTCGGCCGTGCTCCCGATGATCCCTTCACCTATGAAGATCTCATGTCGGCCATCCATCCGGATGATCTGGAGCGCATGAAATCGGCGGTTCGCGACACGATCGACACCGGGGCCGATTATTCCATCGCCTACAGGACGATCTGGCCCGACGGTTCGACCCACGGGGCGGAGATCCGCGCCCAGCTTCATCGCGATCGGACCGGCAGGCCCATCAAGCTCGTCGGCGTGTCGGCCGACGTCACCGACCGTTTGAACGCGGAAGAACAGCAGCGTCGCCTCAACGAAATCCTGGAGGAACGGGTTGCCGAACGGACGCGGGAGCTGGAACAGGCCCATGCCCTCGTGCTGGCCGAGGTCAGCCAGCGGGAGCGGGCAGAGGAACAGCTTCGCCAGGCGCAGAAGATGGAAGCCATCGGCCAGCTCACCGGCGGCGTGGCGCATGATTTCAACAACCTCCTGATGGCCGTGCTCGGCAATCTGGAGCTGCTGCGCAAGCATGTCGGCGAAGATCCCAAGGCCATGCGCCTGATCGATGGCGCGCTCCAGGGCGCACAGCGCGGGGCCTCCCTGACCCAAAGGCTGCTGGCCTTTGCACGACGGCAGGACCTTCATGTCGGCCCGGTCAACCTTGCCGCCCTGGTCACCGAGATGGAGGACCTGCTGAGGCGCTCCGTCGGTTCCATGGTCTCCGTCGAGATCGCCGCTCCCCCGCATCTTCCGCTTGTCTCGGCCGATGGCAACCAGATCGAGCTTGCCCTTCTCAATCTCGTGGTGAACGCGCGAGACGCCATGCCCGATGGCGGGACAATCCGCGTGGAGCTCAGCGAAATTGACGAACCCGGGCAGGCAGACACGCTTGCTCCCGGGCGCTACGTCATCCTGTCCGTTGCCGACCAGGGCTCGGGCATGGATGCCGAAACCTTGCAGAAGGCGATAGAGCCGTTCTTCTCGACAAAGGAGCTGGGCAAGGGCACGGGGCTTGGGCTGTCCATGGTCCACGGCCTGGCCCTGCAGCTGAATGGTGAGCTGAAGCTGAGAAGCACGCCCGGCAAGGGAACGACGGCAGAGCTGTGGATCCCGGTTTCCACCTCCACCGATACGCAGGAGGAGCGGGAGGTCGCATTGCCGAAGGAGATCCGGAAGGTCGGACCAAAGCGGATCTTGCTGGTCGACGACGATCTGCTCATCGCCATGAGTTCGGCCGACATGCTGAGCGATCTTGGCCATGATGTGGTGGAGGCGCATTCGGGCAAGGAGGCGCTGGCGCATCTGGTCGACGGTGCCCGCTTCGACCTCATGATCACGGATTATTCCATGCCGGGGATGACGGGCGCCGAGCTTGCCGTCGCCGCGCGGGAGCGTTTCCCCGAACTGCCGATCCTGATGGCGTCCGGCTATGCCGATCTGCCATCCGGTGTCGAGCTTGATGTCGCCCGGCTGGCAAAGCCCTACAGCCAGGAGCAGTTGGCGCACGAGATCAGCAAGCTCTAAAGGTCGGCCAACCGACCGGGCCAGAAGCTGAGATCCGAAGCCCTTCGAGGCTCCGGATCCCGTGCTGTCGTCGTGGTCGCTTGGCCTTAGATGCCAATGCCCCCGGACACGCTGATCTGCTCGCCGTTGATGTAGCCCGCATGTGGACCGGCAAGGAAGGAGATGGTTTCGGCCACTTCTTCCAGGTTTGCGATGCGCCGGATCGGGTGCATGTCGAGGATGGCGTCGCGGTTGGGAAGTTCGCCGGCGACATCGGCTGCCATGTCGGTCGGCATGATGCCGGGCTGGACAATGTTGACGGTGATGTTGCGTGGCCCGAGATCCCGCGCAATGCCCTTGGTATAACCGGCGAGAGCCCATTTCGTCGCCGCATAGTCGGCTACCCCGCCGAAGGGGATGACCGAACCGAGGCGGGAGCCGACGAAGATGATCCTTCCGCCATCCGACATCTTTTGTGCGGCGGCGCGGGTATTGGCAATCGTGCCGAGCACATTGACCTGCCATTGGCGGTTGTAGTGTTCCCAGTCGAGGGTCGGGTCGTCGACGGTTTGGCCCTGGATGGCGATGCCGGCATTGTTGACCAGGATGTCGAGCTTGCCGAACTCGCCCATCACCGCCTCGATCAGCGGCTTGGCGGACGACAGATCCGCCTGGTCGCTCTTGACGGCAATGGCGCGAACACCCTTGGCCTTCAGTGTTTCGACGACCGCAAGCGCCTTGTCGGCGGAGGCGGCATAGCTGATGGCGACGTCGGCGCCATGATCGGCAAGCGCCTGTGCGGTGGCAGCACCCAGTCCGCGCGAGCCGCCGGTGACGAGGGCGGTTTTACCTTTGAGAAATTGAGACATGAAAATTCTCCTTCGTAATGGCGTGCCACCGAGGGATCGGAAGCTGCGCCGTTTCATAACGACTGTTACGATAATGACCGTTATGGAATTTGACGCAGGCCGTCAAGTGGTTTAATAATGGTCGTTATGAAATTTATAGGACGACGCTGATGGGACGCCATCGCGAATTCGATACGGAGAAAGTGCTGGATGCCGTGCTCTGCGTCTTTTGGCGCAAGGGTTATGAAGGTGCGTCCTATGCGGACCTGACGGCGGCGGCGGGTGTTGAACGGCCAGCACTTTATTCTGCCTTTGGCAACAAGGAGGCGATGTTCCGCCGCGCGCTCTCCCGCTATTACGACCGCTATCTGCAGTATATTCCCGATGCCATGGCCCTGCCCACGGCACGCGAGGTGGCCGAGCACATCCTCTATCAGGCGATTGACCTCAACACGCGCTTTTCCACCCATCCGGGATGCCTGGTGATCAACGGCGTGTTGGCGGGCTCTGACGATTCGGAATCGGTTCGGCAGTTCTTGATCGATGCTCGCGCCATTGCCGAAGGGCAGCTACGCGAGCGCTTTGAACGGGCAAAAGCCGAGGGCGACCTGCCCGAAACTGCCAAACCCGATGCGCTGGCAGCTTATCTGATGGCGGTGCTCCACGGCATGGCGGTACAGGCCAAGGCCGGCTTTTCCCCGCAAGCCCTGCAAGGCGTGGCCGAACAAGCACTGGCCGGCTGGCCGGTGGGGCGGGTGCAGTCAGAAAACAAGGGCGCTGCGGCGTAAGGCAGACGCTTCCTCGCCGCCAATGAGCGGACGCGGCCGGTTGTTACTCGGCTTTTCTCAGTTGGAAACGACAGGCCGCGGCTCGGTGGAGCCCGGCAGGGTGCCGTGGCCGAAAGGACAGGTCAGCGGCTCCGTCACCGACGTCTCGTTACGCTCGGAGCGGAAGGCGGCGGAGCGTTCGTAGGAGAGCTTCCTCAACCGCATGATCGAGCCAAGCGGCTGGTGCGCGGCAAGCCCGTTCCACGGGCTGAAATGCATGCCGTCATCCACCTGGCGCGACAGTTCCTCGCTCCAGGCCTGCTGAGGCCCGACGGTGATGGTGGCGACGGTAACGAAGGGGCTTTTCTCCTCGTCCCAGGCATCGACCCCTTCGACCGGCATGGCGTCGAGATCCGTGCAGAGCTGGACCTGCAGGTGCCAGACCGCCGTTTCTTCGGTGAAGAATTCCTGCGTCTCGTGGCGGATGACGTCCGGGTCCTTTCCGGTATCGACTGTCGTGCCGGTCAGAGCCTTCAGGTTGGCGGAGGCGGGGACAACGCCGATCTTGGCGATATAATCTCCGTAGCGCAGCGGCAACTGGGCGAAGAAGCTTTCGCCGAGGATATGCGTCTCGGGATTGCCGCCAAGCGCCTTCAGCGCCGCACTCTCCTTGCCCATGCTTTCAAGTGCGCCTTCGACCGTCTTGAAGACCTTGGAGATCACCTCCTTGGCGCCTTCCATGCGGTCGGTGGTGGCAGCGAGAAGCCGTGCGTTCTGCAGAAAGGCCTTGCCCGACGGCGAGTTGAACTCCTTGCCGTTGACCATGACGAAATCCTGGCTGGTGGACCGTGCGGAGCCCGGCAGGCGGGGCCCTTCCACGTTCAGGATCTTCAAAGCCATGCCGCGCGGCGTCGAAACGCTGTCATGAAGCAGGTCGCCGGGAGTGGTGGAGAGCCGCACCACCGCCTCGTAGCGGCCGGGCTTGGCAAAAAGGCCTTGCGCCAGTTCCGGCGGCAGGTTGTCCAGCACCTCAAAGCTTGCCGCCAGCAGGCCGTGGCTCTTGGCATGGACGGCGCGGATGGCGTGGCCGGAGTTCTCGTAGGTGGTCTCGCAGATCGAGATCATCGTTTCGGCGATCTTGCGGCTGGTCTCCGCTTCATCGGCCTCGAGCGTTTCGACATCCGGCCTGTAGCGGACGGGGTTGATGGCAAGGCGGCTGATCATTTTGCGGGAAGTCCTTCCATGATCTTGTCGACCGTGATCGGGAAATGCCGGTGGCGAGTGCCGGTGGCATGGAAGATCGCGTTGGCGACGGCGGCACCGACGCCTATGATGCCGATTTCGCCGAGGCCCTTGACGCCGATCGGGCTCGCCATCTTGTCCTCCTCCTCGATGAAGATCACGTCGATGTCGTGGACATCGGCATGGACGGGTATGTGATACTCGGCGATGTTATGGTTCATGATGCGGCCGGTCCGGTGGTCGATCATGCCTTCCTCGTGGAGCGCCATGCCGAGCCCCATGACGACGCCACCGAGGATCTGGCTGCGGGCGGTCTTCGGATTAATGATGCGGCCGGCATCGATGGCGCTGACGACCCGCGTCACCCGCGGCACGCCGAGCTCGGCATCGATCCTGACTTCCACGAAGACGGCGCCGTGGGTGTAGCTCGTGTATTTCTTGGCCTGCTCCTGGTCCGGCGCCACCTTGCCATGGCCTTCCACGGAAGACATGCCGTGGTGGCCCAGGATATCGGCGATCGATAGCCCCACCTGGTCGTTGCGGTCGAGCACAAGGCGGTTGTCGCGGATCGCCAGTTCCTCGACGGGAGCATTGCCGAAGGGATGATTGTCCAACTTCTGGGCCAGCGACAAGAGCGTCTTCCTGATCTCCATGCAGCCCGCCTGCACGGCGGAGCCGGAGGAAGCGGCGGTCCAGGAGCCGCCTTCGACGGAGGTCTTCGGCAGGCTGGAATCGCCGATCAGGACGCTGACACGGTCGGCTGGCTGGCCGAGTTCCTGCGCTGCGACCTGGGCGAGGATCGTATAGGTGCCGGTGCCGATGTCGGAGGCCGCCGCCATGACGGTGATCTTGCCGTCGGGGAAGAGGCGCACCTTGGCTTCCGCTTGAGTCAGGGTGGCTTCCCATACGCCGGTCGCCACACCCCAGCCAATCAGGTCGTTGCCGTCGCGCATGGAGCCGGGCTCATGGCTGCGCTTGTCCCAGCCGAAGCGTTCGGCGCCGGCGCGGTAGCAGGTATCGAGCTCCTTCGAGGTGATCTGCAGGTCGTCGTTCTGGTCGTAGCTGACGAAGTTTTTCCCCCTGAATTTAAGGGGGTCCATGCCAACCTCATAGGCGAGTTCGTCCATCGCCGATTCCAGTGCGAGGAAGGCGGTGGCGGCACCAGGCGCGCGCATGTCGCCGGGAGTCGAAAGCGTTGTCTTTACAAGCTCGTAGGACAGCTTGACGTTGTCGCACTTGTAGGTGAGGCCGGACCAGTTGACGACGTTTTCCTGGTAGTCTTCGTGGAGCGAGGTGGTCTGGATCGCGTGGTGGCGGACGGACATCAGCTGACCGTCGGCATTTGCGGCCAGCTGCATGCGCTGGATCGTCGCCGGCCGCCAGGTGAGGTAGAACATCTCGCTGCGGCTCATCTCCACCTTCACCGAGCGTTGGAGGTCGAGGCTTGCCATCACCGCGAAGAACAGCTGGTGCTTGGGGCGAAGGCCGGAGCCGAAGGCGCCGCCCACATAGGCGTTGACGACCCGAACATCCTCCGGCTTGAGGCCGAAGACGTTGCAGACATAGTCGTGGCTGTTCTGCGACCCTTGCGTCTTGTCGTAGACGGTGAGCGTGCCGTCCTCGTTGCGGATCGCGGTGGAGGCGAAGAGCTCCATCGGATTGTGGTGCTCGCCTTCCTGCAGATACTCGACATCGATCTTGAAGGGGGCGGCCTCATAGGCGCCTTCCGCATCGCCGCGCGGATCGGTTGGGCGCATCTCCTCCTTGCGTGCCTCGGGCGGCACATAGCTTTTCACCCGCTCCACCGTGATATCGGTATGCGGCTCGTCCGGATGATATTCGACGCGGATCAGGTCCGCCGCGTCGCGGGCGGCCTCGAAACTTTCGGCCACGACCAGCGCGATCGGCTGGCCGGCAAAGAGGATGCGGTCGTTTTCCAGCGGCCGGAACGGATGGCCAGGAAGCGCGACCTCGTCCTTCCACTTCTTGTCGCTCCGGGCGGCCGAAGGGCGGTTCCTGTAGGTATAGACCTTGACCACGCCCGGATAGGCTTCCGCTTCCGTGGTGTCGATCGCGGCGATGCGGCCGCTTGCGATCGTCGCCTGCACCGCGTAGCCGAACAGCATGCCGGGGTCGTGGTATTCGGCGGCATAGGGGGCGGTGCCGGTAACCTTCAGCGGACCGTCGATGCGCGGCAGCGGAAATCCGAAGACTGGTTTTTCGTTCAACATTCCGGATCTCCTTTAGCGGATGCGCTTCTCGGACTGGACCTGCGGCGTACCGGCTGCGGCCTGCTTCAGCGCCCTCACAATGGCCTTGTGGGCCATGGGAATCTTGAAGTCGTTGTCGCCCTGGCCCTCGGCGCCGGCGAGCAGCCGGTCGGCGAGCGCGGCAAAGGTTTCTTCCGTGGCCGGCTGGCCGGCGAATTCGGCTTCCGCCAGGCTGTCGCGCCAGGGCTTATGGGCGACGCCGCCGAGCGCCACGCGGAGATCGACGATGATGCCGTCCTTGACGTCCAGTGCCGCGGCAACGGAGACGAGGGCGAAGGCATAGGAGAGCCGGTCGCGGAGCTTCAGGTAGCTGTGATGGCCAGCGAAGTGGTTGCCTTCCAGCCGCACCGCCGTGATGATCTCGCCGTGGCGCATGGTGTTGTCGCGCTCGGGATGATCTCCGGGGAGGCGGTGGAAATCGGCGAAGGGAATGTCCCGGCGGCCCTGCGGTCCCTCGACCTCGACCACCGCTGCGAGCGCGGCGAGCGCCACGCACATGTCCGACGGGTGGGTGGCGATGCAGTGCTCGCTGGCGCCGAGAATGGCATGGATGCGGTTGACGCCGCCGATCGCGCCGCAGCCGGAGCCGGGCTCGCGCTTGTTGCAGGGCGTTGAAGGGTCGTAGAAGTAATAGCAGCGGGTTCGCTGGAGAAGGTTTCCGCCGGTGGTCGCGGCGTTGCGCAGCTGCGGCGAGGCGCCGGCGAGGATGGCACTGGCAAGGAGCGGATAGCGCTCGGTGACGGCTGGATGATAGGCAAGCGCAGCGTTGGAGACGAGTGCGCCGATGCGCAAAGCGCCATCCGGCAGTTCCTCGATCTCCTTCAGCGGCAGGCGGTTGATGTCCACGATCGCCGCGGGGCGCTCGACATCATATTTCATCAGGTCGATCAGGTTGGTGCCGCCGGCAAGCACCCGGGCCGCGGGGTTGGCGGCAAGGGCTGCCATGGCATCGCCGAGCGTTTCGGCGCGGGTATAGGAAAAGGGCCTCATTCCGCCGCCTCCCGCATGCCGACTTTCACTTCCTGGTCCATGACGTCCTGGATGGCATCGGCGATATTGGTATAGGCGCCGCAGCGACAGAGATTGCCGCTCATCATCTCGCGGATCTCCTCGCGGCTTCTGGCGTGACCCTCCCGCAGAAGGGCCACGGCGGAACAGATCTGGCCGGGCGTGCAATAGCCGCACTGGTAGGCGTCGTGCTCCACAAAGGCCTTCTGCACCGGGTGCATGTCGTCCGGCGTGCCGAGGCCTTCGATGGTGGTGACGTTCGTGCCGTCGAGGGTGACGGCGAGCTTCAGGCAGGAATTGATGCGCTCGCCGTCGATCAGCACCGTGCAGGCCCCGCACTGGCCATGGTCGCAGCCCTTCTTCGTGCCGTTGAGCTGCATGGGACCGCGCAGCAGGTCGAGAAGCGTCACCCAGGGATGGATTTCGAGGTCGTGTCGGTGGCCGTTGATGGTCAGCGCAACCCGCGTCTTCGGCTGCGCATGTGCCGTGGCGATGTCCATGGAAAGCCCTTTCCGGAAATGGTGCCGTGGTAACGGAAGGGCTTTGGGATTGTTCCGGCGCGGGCGGGCTTGAAGTCGGCACCTGTCTCCTTTGCCGACTTTTCAGGGAACTTAGACTTTAGTATAGTGTTGTTTGCGGCATCACCACTGGAACGAGGTGGACCGACATGCTTCGATTGAGCCAAATCGGATTTTGTGCGCTGGCCTTCATCGCGCTTCAGCTTGCCATCGGCACCGGCCTTCGCGTCGGCGGCTGGACCGGCTTCTGGATGGCTGCCGTGTCCATCTACCTGCTCTACCTGCTGGTGATCGACGAGCTTGCCGGGGTCGACCTGAAGAAGGCGCTCGCGCCCCCACCCATGCCCCGGGAGGACGAGGAACGCAGGCGCCAGCGCGACCGCGACGGCTGGTAGTCGATATCCTGTCTGATCAATGCCTTGCGCGGCCGAAGACAGACCAGTCGGTTTTCTTCGACAGAAGCTCCAGGCCAAGCGTGCCGAGCCAGCTATTGCCCATCGGATCGAGCGCCGGCGACCAGACGGCAATCGAGGCGCGATGGGGCGCAATCGCCAGGATACCGCCGCCGACGCCCGACTTGGCGGGCAGGCCGACGCGGTAAGCAAAGTCTCCAGAGCCATCATACTGGCCGCAGAGCATCATCACCGCCAGGATGCGCCGTGCCCGGCGGGCGGCAGCCACCGTCACCTCCTCTGCGTCGTCCACATCGTCCAGCATCAGGAAGCAGCCGGCCTTGGCGAGCCCGCGGCAATCAAGCGTGATGGCGCATTGGTGGATATAGGCATCCAGCACCTTTTCCACCGGATGCTCCAGATTGCCGAAATGGCGGGCCATGAACATCATCGAGCGGTTGAGGTTGCCGCCGGTGCGGTCGCTTTCCAGCACCGTCTTGTCGAGATCGATCGTCTGGTCCTCAAGCAGGTTCTCGAGGAGCTTGACTACGTGGCGGTTCGGCCCGGCATTGCCGCCGATGCCGACGAGGATGTCGCAGACCACCAGCGCACCGGCATTGATGAAGGGATTGCGGGGAATGCCGCGGTCGCGCTCCAGGTCGATGATCGAGTTGAAGGGGTCGCCGGAAGGCTCGCGGCCCATGCGCTTCCAGAGCTTTTCGCCGACCGCCTCCAGCGCCACTTCCAGCGCAAACACCTTGGAGATCGACTGGATGGGAAAGCCGACGCCCGCGTTGCCGGCCGAGACGAGTTCGCCCATGCGGGTATAGACGGCAATGCCGAATTTCTCGAAATCGGCCTTTTTCGGCGGCGGCTTGTCACACTCCTCCGCCTCCTGCACCGCCTTCTCGTAGATGCCGGGGGCGGCCTTGCGGACATCCTCCACAACCTCCTCGAGGATCGCCTTCAGCGCCCTGGTGTCCTGCAAGGGGTTGTTCATGCCGTGCCCGCCTTTCGTTTCCGGCGGGCATTTAGGGCGGAGCGGGGGAGGGGGTAGTGTTGGTGGGAGCGAGC
>CAYNED010000042.1:8061-14753 GCA_964396135.1 uncultured Neorhizobium sp. | reverse complement strand
TTGCTTGCACCACCGCACCACCATCTCGATGTACTCGGGCACCTGTCCGACTGCGGAGCCCATCCCGCGCTCCGACATGCCGTGGGGACAGCCGAAGTTGAGCTCGATGCCATCGACCTCTGTTTCCTCGACGAGGGGCAGGATCGCCTTCCAGGCCTCCTCCTCGCAAGGAACCATGATCGAGGCGACGATCGCGCGGTCGGGCCAGTTCTTCTTGACCTCCTTCATTTCCCGCAGGTTCACGTAGAGGTCGCGATCGGTGATCAGTTCGATATTGTTCAGGCCGAGCAAGCGCCGGTCGGCACCCCAGATCGCGCCGTAGCGCGGCCCATTGACGTTGACGATCGGCGGCCCTTCCTCGCCCAGCGTTTTCCAGACGACGCCGCCCCAGCCCGCCCTGAACGCGCGCTCGACGTTATAAGCCTTGTCCGTTGGCGGTGCGGAGGCAAGCCAAAAGGGATTGGGTGATTTGATGCCGACGAAGTTATTGCGGATATCAGCCATGTGCCGTCCTCCTCAGGCGACCGCAACGGCGGGACGAGCGCCAGCGACGAACTGTCTGTTGATGCTTTCAGCCGCGTCGCGTCCTTGCGCGACGGCCGAAACGGTAAGATCCTCGCCGGTGCCGACGCAGTCGCCGCCGGCCCAGACCCGGTCGAGCGAGGTTCTGCCCTCCGCATCCGTCACGATCTTTCCGCCGGCGATGCGAAGGGTGCCAAGACCGGCAGCCCCAAAGGCCTGCCCAATCGCCTTCATCACCTGGTCTGCGGCGATAACGCCTGTTTCACCGGTCCCCACCAGCTTCCCGTCCACCATCGCCGTATACTCAAGTTCGATGCCCGCGACTGCACCGTCTTTGCCGACGATGCGCTTGGGCGCCAGCCAGTGACGGATCATGACGCCGTTGGAGGCGGCAAGATCCTGCTCGTAGCCGGAGGCGTTCATGTTTTCCTTGCCTCGGCGGTAGCAGATCGTGACCTCCTCGGCGCCCAGAAGCTTGGCCTGAATACCGGCGTCGATCGCCGTCATTCCGCCGCCGAGTACCACGACCCGTCGGCCGATCGGCACATCCGCCTTGTCGGTCGCCTGTCGCAGGGCGGCAATGAATTCCACGGCATCATCGACGCCGGCAAGCTCTTCGCCGTCGATACCGAGATTGTTGACGCCTGACAGGCCGATTCCGAGAAACACGGCATCGAATTCCCTCGCAAGGTCGGGTAAACTGAAATCTCGGCCGAGCATCTGGCCGGTACGGATCTCGATTCCGCCGATTGCAGTCACGTAGCGAACTTCGCGCTGCGCAAAATCCTCGGTCGCCTTGTAGGTTGCGATGCCATATTCGTTAAGGCCGCCCGGCTTTTCGCGCGCATCAAAGATGATGACGTCGTGGCCGTGCATGGAAAGCCGATGGGCGCAAGCGAGCCCCGCGGGTCCGGCACCCACAACTGCAACCCGACGTCCGCTGGAAGCTGCACGCTGATAGAATTGACGGTTCATCTCCATCGCGATGTCGGTCGAGTAGCGCTGGAGCTTGCCGATCTCCACAGGCCGGTCTTCGGCTGTGTTGCGAACGCATGCCTGCTCGCAAAGAGTCTCGGTGGGACAGACGCGAGCGCACATGCCGCCGAAAATGTTCTGGTCGAAGATCGTCTTGGCGGAGCCTAGTGGATTGCCCGTCGATATCTGCCGGATGAACAGCGGGATATCGATGGCAGTCGGACAGGCCGTCATGCAGGGGGCATCGTAGCAGAAGTAGCAGCGGTCCGCTGCCACCAGCGCCTCATGTGCATCGAGGCGCGGGTGAAGGTCGGAAAAATTGGATGCGTATTCTCCAGGAGGCAGGCGGCCAGCCTGAATCCCGCTTCCCAGTCGTTCCATCTGAGTTCCCTCTTTTATGGCTTTATGGACAACTATTGGAAGCAGGCTAGCACAGGCGAAAATTTTATCAAACGGTAAAACTTTCGCTGCCGCCGGGGCATTCCTGGCCTCTGTTTCTGGCGAAACCGACCCAGCTAAGACTGCCGAGAGGGCCTGCGGAGGCTTCGATTTAATCTTTACTGTAGCGCTCATGTTTTATAGGTTCCCGTCGAACGCAAGAGCTGCCGGCGATGAATGGCCCGCGGCGAGGAGAGTGGAGAGACGGCGCATGGGGAAAAAGGGCAAGAAGGCGGTCCGCCAGGGACACCAGATATCGCCGGTGCCGGAGGAGGGGCAGGCGCGGCCGGGTCGCGCTGAGCCGGTGGTCCGAAGCTTCCTTTACGTCGGCGGGCGCGATTGCCAGGTTGCCCATCTGCGCCAGATCGCCAGCAATCACGGCGCCGAGCTTATCCACCATGATGGTGGCTTGAGGGAGGCTGTATCCCGCATCGATACGGTGCTCCCTTCCGTGGACTGCGTTTTCTGCCCGATCGACTGTATCAGCCATGATGCGTGTCTGAGGGTGAAGACCGGCTGCAAGAAGTTCGGAAAGACCTTCATTCCGTTGCGCAATGGCTCGAAATCAAGCCTGGACCGGGCACTGCAGACCATGAAGGAACGCGATGATGAGAGACGAACACCCTGATCCCAGCCTGTTCATCGGGCTTCACAAGCTTGCCGAGCAGACTGGTGACGGTCTCGTGCCAGAGCTTTATGCGCTGCTGAGACAGGGTGAGCGGGCTCAGGACCTGACCAATGTCGTGACCTTGCGCGACCGCCATAACGGCGACCTCCGACGTTAGGTCCCATCTGACCTGCACGGATCCTCGCCTTTCTCCGATACGATGGCTGCGGGCTACCCTTCAGAACGAAGGAAGGCGCCGGCGGCGACGATCAGCCAGCCAAGAATCATGGTCGTGCCGCCGGTCGGTGCGGCCATCGGAAACAGTCCGCTGCCGAGGAAGTGCCGCGCGAGGAGGTCACCGGCAAACAGGAGCGTGCCGAGGCCGATGACCAATGCCGCGAGCGTGGCAGTCCTGAGCTGCCGATTGACCGTGTAAAGCGCGACAAGGGCAGGCGCGTGGGCGAGACACATCATCGATGCAGTTCCAAGCAGCCGCGTGTCGGCGCCATGGCTTGCTGCTGCTGCAAGTGCCACGCCGGCTGCCCCAAAGACGCCGCTCAGAAACAGAATCAACGGCCGCAGATTGTCGAGTCTTTCCAACGGGCTATTCCCTGTTCTGCATATGGTATGCAAGGCGCTCGATCGGCGGCCAGATGATGTCGCGGAGCTTGGGGTTCTCGACCGTCTCATCGAGCGCGCGGCGGAAGCAGAGAAGCCATTCCGCTGTTTCCCGAGGTCCGATCGGCGCTGCAAAATGGCGAGAACGCAAACGCGGATGTCCGTGCTTTTCGACGTAAACCGGCGGACCGCCGAGATACCCTGTCAGGTAGTCGTAGAGCTTGGCCTCGCTGCCTTCAAGGGTAGGGGGATGCACCGCCCGGCAATGCCGGGCCTCCGGCAGCGTATCCATCAACTCGTAGAAACGGGCCGTCAGCGCCCGCACTGTCGGGTCCCCGCCGATGGCCTCATAAAGGGTTATCGTTTCGCCCGACATGCAGGTCTTTCCGCTTCAATCCTCCTGCCGCTCTAATAGCGAGGCATTGCCCTGGCAAGGGTCATTGCGTCGCAGTCAGTCCGAGCCGACATCGGCTTCGGGACCCTGGTCAGTGGGCAGCGATCCGGCGCCTGGCGTTTTCTCCTTGTCCGTTAGCTCTTCCCGGGCATGTGGTCCGGCCGGTTTGGCGTCCCCGCCACCAGCTTTGCTTTCATCGCGCTCTTCAACCGCCTCCTGTGCCACCTGATCCTTGTTTTGCTCGGCCATGTGCTTTCTCCTTTTGCAGGGAAACAGGATCTGCCTCATCCGGTTCCATGGCAAAGCAGGCGCCCAGGCGCTTATCGTCACGATCGTTTATTAACATCCCCTCATGCACACTTGGCAGGAACGGAATCTGGACTCGGGGGTTGTGGCGCAGCATGGGCGGGAGGCCCTTCTTTCAGAGAGAGCATGAGACGTGCATCATGACCAATGACAACTGCGTTCTCGTTGTCGAGGATGAACCGCTGTTGCGGCTCGATATCGCCGAAAGCCTGATGGACGCCGGCTTTGTTGTCTTCGAGGCCTGCAACGCGTCGGAGGCAATCGAGATCTTAAGCAAGCACCTGGAAATCCGACTGGTGTTTACCGACGTTGATATGCCGGGAGGCATGGACGGCATTGTCCTGGCCTCCTATATCCGTGATCGCTGGCCGCCGCTGAAGATCATCGTGACCTCTGGCTTCCGGTCGGTCTCCAACGCGGACATTCCGGCAGAGAGCCACTTTTTTCGAAAGCCTTACGACCCGGCCAAGATCGTCACCACGATGCGCGAGATGCTGGCCGCCTGATCGCAAATTGGAAGAGATTGCCTTTGGGTGAAATCTCTTTATTAAGAATTCCCTGAAATAACGGGCGTGGACTGTTGCGGGGCATGTGAGCCGGCGGAGGTCTAATCCGCCAAACATGCCGCATCGCCCGGTCCGCGTAGTTGCGTTCGAAGCGCGCCGGTCTCGGTGCCGCGCAGGGAGTTGCGATGCTGATCAGGCGCGCGATAGCAGGATTTTTCAGTTCACAAGGCGACGACCTTGAATTCCGCCGGGCGCAGTACTTCGAGCTCTCCCGCCAAATTCCGCTGATGTACGCCATCGTCATCGTCAACATGATCATGTTGGCCCTGACCTATGTCGGCAAAGCGCCGGCCATCTTGTCGATCTGGATCCCTGCAGCCTTTGTCATCATCTGCTTCGTTCGTGCCCTCCGGATGATGGTCGCGCGCAGCTATGTCTCGTCTGACGCTGCGATCGAAAAGGCATTGCGCACGGTCCTTGTGCTCGCCTGCGCTCTGGGTGTGGTCGTCTCGGTCTGGTCCTTGATGCTGTTCAGCTACGGCGACATCCACAGCAAGGTGCAGAACACCTTCTTTACCGGCATTACCATCATCACCGTGATGACGTGCCTGCGGCCTCTTCGGCAGGTCGCGCCCATTCTTTTTGTTCTGGTGGTGCTTCCGACGGCCGTTTTCCTCGCCCTGCAGGACCACACGGTCTTCAAGGCCATTGCGATCAACATGGTGCTTGCCATCGGTGGCATGATCATTGTGATGCAGCGATCGCACTCGGATTTCCGCCAGCGGATCGAAAAGCAGGTCCAATTGGACCACCAGCGGATCGAGCTGGAATCGCTGAACAAGGAGGTCAGCCTTCTCGCCCAGCAGGACGCCCTGACGGGTCTCGCCAACCGCCGCTGCTTCTTTGAACATCTCGATCGACGCATCGTCGACTATCGCCAAGGAAAAGCGCCGCAGCCCTTCGCCATCGGCGTTCTCGATCTTGATGGCTTCAAGCCCGTCAACGACATCTTTGGCCACGGCGTGGGTGACCAACTACTGCGCGAAGTTGGCGCGCGCTTGGTCGATCATCTGCCGGACGAGACGCTGGTGGCGCGTCTTGGCGGCGACGAGTTCGCGCTGATCCTGCCGCAGGGCGGAGGAGAGGCCGCTTTGGAAGCGCTCTGCACTCACGCGCTCGAAGCACTCGCGCCTCCCTTCGTCTTTGACCAGGGCAGCGTGACGATCTCCGCGACATGCGGTATTGCCTGCTTCCCAGGCGTTGCCTCGAGCGGTCAGGAGCTCTTCGAGAAGGCCGATTTCGCGCTCTACTATTCCAAGACCCACAACAAGGGCACGGTGGCAATCTTCTCGGATCTGCACGAGGCCGAGATCAAGAAGGCGGCCCTCGTCGCCCAGCGTTTGCGCGCTGTAGAGATCGAAGAGGCGTTCTACCTGGAATATCAGCCGATCGTCGATCCGGAAGGCCGCCCGCTCGGCTTCGAGGCGCTGGCACGCTGGTGCGATCCGGTCCTTGGCCAGGTCCGGCCGGATGTTTTCATTCGAGCGGCCGAGCAGGCGGGCATCATCGGCAAGATCACCGTTCCGCTGCTTCGCAGCGCATTGCGTGCTGCAAAGACTTGGCCCGAGGAACTGCGGCTCTCGTTCAACCTGTCGGCCTTCGATGTCTGCAGCCAGAACACGATGGAGATGATCCTGCACGAGATCGATTCTTGCGGGATCTCACCCCGTCGCCTGATGTTCGAGATCACGGAGTCGGCCATCATGCAGGATTTCACTCGGGCTGTGGAGGCGCTGACACTGCTTCGCGCAAAAGGCGCGGCGGTGGCGCTCGACGATTTCGGCACGGGCTATTCCAGCCTCAGCTATATGCGGCACCTGCCGATCGACAGGATCAAGGTGGATCGCTCCTTCATCCTCGATCTGGAGAAAGATGCAAGCGCCCGCCACATCATGCGGACCATCTCGGCCATGTGCCAGAACCTTGGCTTGCAGTGCATCGTGGAAGGTGTCGAGACCGAAGCCCAGCTGCAGTTCCTCGCCACAGCCGGCTGCGACGGCTACCAAGGCTACCTCTTCGCCAAACCCATGCCGCAGGCGGCGATAGCGGCCTATCTCGCGGATCGGAAAAGGACGCGCAGGACCGCGTGAGGCTGGTCTGGAAGAGAAAAGAGATGGCGCACCCGACAGGATTCGAACCTGTGACCTTTGGAATCGGAATCCAACACTCTATCCAGCTGAGCTACGGGTGCAAACCGATGGCGAGATGACTCGCCGCTCCGATGGCAGCTACTTAACCCAGGATGTCCTCGGCATCAATGCCTGTT
>CAYNED010000042.1:0-7961 GCA_964396135.1 uncultured Neorhizobium sp. | reverse complement strand
GGCCTGCTGGCCCTCCGTGGATGCGTCACGCCATCATCATGGCGCCGGGCCCCGGCGTTGCGCCGGGTGGGCATTTGCCAAGGATGATCATGCCGAGTACCTCGTCCTTCGTCACGTCCGCCGTGCGGGCGTGGCCGACCACCTGGCCGTTCTTCATGACGAAGACACGGTCGGCGAGGTCGAAGACGTCGTGGATGTCGTGGCTGATCAGGAAGATGCCGATGCCGTCCTGCTTCAACTGCTTGATCAGGTCGCCCACCTGCGATGTTTCCTGCGGGCCGAGTGCTGCCGTCGGCTCGTCCATGATCAGGATGCGGGCGTCGAAGAGGATGGCCCGGGCGATGGCGACCGACTGTCGCTGGCCGCCCGAAAGCGCCTTTACCGGCTCCTTGAAGCGCTTGAAGTTGGGATTGAGGCGGCCCATGACCTTACGGGCATTGGCTTCCATCGCAACATCGTCCAGCGTCCCCCAAGGCGTCTGCAGCTCGCGGCCCAGATAAAGATTGGCGGCGGCGTCGACATTGTCGGCGACGGCAAGGGTCTGGTAGATCGTCTCGATGCCGTAGTGCTTGGCATCGCGCGGGTTCTTGATGTCGGCCTGCTCGCCATTGATGAAGATTTCGCCCGCGTCCCGGCGATAGGCGCCCGACAGGATCTTGATCAGCGTCGACTTGCCGGCGCCGTTGTGGCCGAGCAGGGCGACGACTTCGCCGGGGTAGAGGTCGATGCTGGCGTTCTCCACGGCATGGATGCCGCCGAAGGAGATGGAAATGTTTCTCATTTCCACGAGCGGAGTATGATGGTCCGTCACGATGAAAACTCCTGTTACTTTGCCAATTACTTGGCTCTGGCGCGGTAGACGGTGTCGAGCCATACGGCCAGCACGAGAACCGCTCCGACCACGATGCGCTGAAGCGGCGTGTCGATCCCGAGCAACACCATGCCCGACTGCAGCGACTGCATGACGAGTGCGCCCAGCATAGCGCCGGCAATCGTTCCGACGCCGCCGGCAAGCGAGGTGCCGCCGATGACGGCCGCGGCGATGGTGTAGAGTTCGTCGAGCTCACCTTGCGCATTGGTTGCGGCGTTGAGGCGGGCTGTCGAAATGGCGGCTGCGATCGCACACAGCGTCCCCATCAGCGCGAAGATGCGGACCGTGACCCAGCGGGTCTTGATGCCGGCAAGTTCCGCTGCTTCCGGATTGCCGCCAATGGCAAAGACATAGCGCCCGAACCGCAGCCGCGTGGCGATGAAGCTCATGATGATGCCGACGGCGATCGCGATGAGCACCGGAACCGCGATCCCGTGCGAGATCAGCAGCCCGCCATCGGGCCAGGCGATGTTGCTCGCTTCAGCGTAGCGACGGGCGATCGCGACAGGCCAGTAATAGCTGTTGGCCACTAAAACCACACCGAGCACTGTAAGGCAGCCGATCGCGCCAATCACATATTCCGCCCAGACGGGCTTGCGCGGGAAGGCGAAGCGCTTGCGCTGGCGACGGGCATTGATGATGGCGCCAATGATGGCAAGGCAGGCGACGAGCCCGACGACCCAGCTCCAGGTGGCGCCGATCGAGCCATCGGTGCCACCACCCATCAGTCGGAAGGTGGCGTTCATCGGTGCCACGGTCTGGCCGCTGGTGACGAACCAGGTCGCGCCGCGCCAGACGAGCAGACCACCCAGTGTCACGATAAAGGAAGGGACGCCAAGAAAGGCGATGATTACGCCGTGCAAGGCGCCGATCGAAGCGCCCACCAGGAGCCCAGAGGCCAGCGCCAGCACCCAAAGCGCCGGATGATTGAAGCCGAGCAACTGAGGCAGGATCTGTGCCTGCATCACGCCCATGATCATGCCGGTGAAGCCGAGGATGGAGCCGACCGAGAGGTCGATATTGCGGGTGACGATCACCAATACCATGCCGGTTGCCATGACGGCGACCGAAGAGGTCTGGACGGTCAGGTTCCAGAGATTGCGGGGCGTCAGGAAGAGGCCGCCGGTCATGAAATGGAAGCCCACCCAGATGATCAGCAAAGCGCCGACCATGCCGAGCAGGCGGGTGTCGATTTCGGTTGCGCGGAAGAACCGTGTCACCATGTTGGCGTCGGACTGTCGGGCGCCGCCGGTTGTCGTTGTTTGCATCGTATCGGCCATTCCTGCCGTTCCCCACAGTTCGGGGCGCGTTGATCGAGACTATCGGATCAGATCACTTGTCGCGCCGGCCCTGGTCAGTTGTCGGTCAACTGCCTTTTCATGAAGAACCCCGACGCCACGGGCGCAGATGCGTGTAGCGTCGGGACTTCTATGCTGGACGCGGCTTAGTCGCAGGCTGCGGTCGAGCCGGCCTTCACGCCCTGGCAGGCTTCTTCCTTGCTGATCCAGCCGGCATCGATGACAACGTTGAGGTTGTCCTTGGTCACCGGCAGTGGAGCGAGGAAGACAGACTTCATTTCGGCGCCCTTCGGGCCACCGGTGAAGGTCTGAACGTTCGGGATTTCGTCCATGGTCTTGCCGCCTGCAAGGGCAAGAGCAATCTCGGCGGCGTTCTTGCCGAGTTCACGGCTGTCCTTCCAGACCGACACGGTCTGCGTGCCGAGAGCGACGCGGTTCAGCGCTGCCTTGTCGGCGTCCTGGCCGGAAACAGGGACGGAGCCGGCGAGGCCCTGGGCGTCGAGCGCTGCAATCGCGCCACCGGCCGTGCCGTCGTTGGAGGCAACAACCGCGTCAACCTCGTTGTTGTTGGCCGTCAGGAACTGCTCCATGTTCTTCTGGGCATTTTCCGGCTTCCAGCCGTCGGTATAGGCTTCACCGACATTCTTGATCTTGCCGGCGTCCATTGCTTCCTTGAGCACTTCCAACTGGCCCGAGAACAGGAAGTCCGCATTCGGGTCCGACGAGGAGCCCTTGATGAAGACGTAGTTGCCTTCAGGCGCGACCTTGAACACTTCGCGGGCCTGCATGCGGCCGACTTCCTTGTTGTCGAAGGTGATGTAGAAGGCTTCCGGATTCTCGATCAGGCGGTCGTAGCCAACGACCGGGATGCCCTCGGCAGTCGCCTTCTCGATGGCCGGGCCAATCGCGTCGCTGTCCTGCGCAAGGACGATCAGGGCATTGGCGCCTTGCGAAATCAGCGATTCGACGTCTGTCAGCTGCTTGGAGGCGGACGACTGTGCGTCAGCCGAAATATACTTGGCGCCGGCAGCTTCCAGTGCCGACTTGATGGCGGCTTCGTCTGTCTTCCAACGTTCTTCCTGGAAGTTGGACCAGGATACGCCGACAACGAGTTCCTGCGCCAGGACTGCGGTCTGCATGGTAACGACGATGGCTGCACCAGCCATCAACTTGATGATCGATTTCATGTTGTCCTCCCGAGTGACGGCGGATGGCCAAAGCCTCCGTGCTCTCCCCCCGCCAGATTACCTGCCGGTCAAAGCGGAAACGCTTTTTTCTCGACAGTCGAGAAATTAGATGTCAGAGATTTTTTACGGAGTCAATCGGCGGATTGAGCAATGCTGTCGACTGGGCTATCGAGGGGAAGGACACTAGGAGGAACAAGCTCAGATGCTGGCCAAGTCGAGCGCCGAGCTGGTCCGGCAGCAGAACAGCGCGCTCGTTCTTTCCGTCTTGCGACGCCAGGGACGCTTGTCTCACACTGAGATCTCCGAAGCCACTAGACTATCGTCGGCAACGATTTCGGCCATCACATCCGAACTCGAGCGGCTCGCGATCATCGTGAAGATCGAGCATCGGCCGGCGACCGGCCGCGGCAGGCCGCGCGTCCTCTTCAGCCAACGCCGCGATTGCGGCTATCTGATCGTGGTGATCATTTCCTCCGACGCGATCCAGTATTCGCTGGTCGACTATGCCGGGACGCTCCTCGACCGGTTTGTAGAAGAGCGACGCGAGGATACGGCCGAGGCCTTTGCGGCCCGTATCCGTGGCGCGCTTGAGAGAGTGGCAGCGCGCTCGAACATCGCACGGGACCAGGTCCTGTTGATCTCCTTCAGCAGCAAAGGGCTGGTCAGCCAGGACGAGCCGCGACTGGTCTGGTCGCCGATGCTGGGTACCCAGGAGGTGGATTTCCGCTCGGTCCTGAGCGACGGCTGGGTTGCGCGGGTTGTCCTCAACAATGAAACACTGCTCGTCGCACAGGCGCTGCAGCAGCGGCAGGACGCCTCGGTGACCGCGCTTGCTGCCGTTTCGCTTGGCCACAGCATCGGGCTTGGGGTTGCCAGGGTGAGGGCGGACGGAGAGGCGGAATTCTCGGCGCCGAACTTTGGCCATATGCTGAACATTCCCGGCGGTGCCCTTTGCCGCTGCGGCGGGCGCGGCTGCATCGAAGCCTATGCAGGGTTTTACGCCGTGTTGCGTGCAGCCTTTGAAGTGCCGCTGGACACCATTCCGGCGAAGATCGTACCGCTTGCCGAGGTGGACAAGATTGCCGGGCAGGCACGACAAGGCCAGCGCATGGCAGGCTTTGCCTTCCGCCAGGCGGGCGTGGCGCTGGGCAACGGCTTATCCCGGCTGCTCAGTCTCCACGGGCACATGCCGATTTTCGTCACCGGTCCCGGCATGCGCTACTACGACCTCCTGCGGCAGGGTCTGGAGGAGGGGCTGGCGCAGACGCATGTGGTGAAACTCTTCGGCATGCCGCGGGTGGAAGTTGCCGCCGACGAGCCTTTGCTGGTCTTCGAGGGACATCTCGGACTTGCCTTTTCCCTCGTGGATCAGGATATCATCGCCCAGCGCACGCCACTCCAGGCGGCGGGAGAATGACCATATGATCGATCTTGACCATCCCTTCTACAAGCCGCTCTGGGCCCGGCTGCTGATCGTCGGCGTCTGTGCCGCATGGGCATTCTTCGAGTTCTACAGTGGCGAACCCTTCTGGGGCACGATCGTCGGTGGTGCAGGAGCATACGCAGCCTACAAGCTGTTTTACGAGTTCAGCCGCAGGCCGATGGGCCCGGCAGATCAGGAAGAGCGCCAGTAGAGATCGCGAATGGCGCGATCGATCAAGAGATTGGCCGTCTTCATCCTCAGCGTTGCACTTTCGCGGAAATTCTCCGGCACAAGGTCGGGGTGATTGTTTTTGGCAAATCGGCGGCGCTTCTCGGTCAGCGTCTCAACAGTCTCGTCTGGCCCCAGGGCCAGATCCGCAGCAATCTCCGACTCGCTGAGGCGCAGCAGTTGTTTGGGGATTTGCGGCTCTTTGGGTGACGCGTCGACGTGAGGCTCCGGTTTAGGCGGCGGCGGTGCGTCGCCAAGCAGATCCAGATAGGCCTCTCTCACGCCCACATGGCCAAAGCCCTTCGTGTCTTCGGTCGCCGAGACAAAGCCGGAATTGAGGCCGGTCACGCGAAAGCCGGAGGGCTCGACCCGCGGGTCTTCCTCTTTTGCCTCTTCGTCCAGTCGTGTCAGAACCGACTGAAATACCGATCGTCCAAACAGCATCGCGCCTCCTGATCAGGTAATTTTAAAGCATCCCAAGGTGGCGCCGGGCTTGCCGTGCGCGGGTTCTACGGCGCCCGCGCCAAGCTTCTTACCTGTCATTAGTTGTAGGGGCACGTTTAACCGGTCTCAAATCACCAGCCTTACCGTCGGGATCTCCCGCAGTTGCCGAGCGATCATGTCATGAGTGAAATCCAGAACCGCGCCATCCAGATGTTTCACGCGCAGCCCGACGGGACGCCGATTACGACGGAAGAATTTCGTGAACGGATGCTACGGGCCTCGCTTGCCCTTTATCATGCGCTTGGTGGTACGGAGGCTATGGCTCGCGAGCTTATCGATGAGATCGGTCAGCGGCGGCCTGAGACGGTGGACGCATCGGTCGGCGATGTGATGGTGGCACTCGCCGGCGTCAGTTACCTCCAGGACATGGACATGATGCAAGCGGCCTACAACACGCTCCGCCGGCGTTTTCGTCAGATACAGGCCGCATCCTTGGCTGCAGAATAACGGCCTCTCCGCCACGAGAGGCTTCGTCCAGCTCAACTCTGGCTCTGGCTTTGCTGCTGGTCTCGCGTCGGCTCCACGGTAACGGCGACATGAAGGTTTTCACCCGCCCATCCGATCCGCATGCCGGAGACGGGGGCGGCGTCGCGATAGCAAAGACCGGTCGCGATACGGACATAGCGTTCGTCCGGGCAGATGTTGTTGGCAGCATCGAAACCAACCCAGCCCAACCCCGGCAAATGCACTTCGGCCCAGGCATGGGTAGCAGTCTGTTCCGCCACGCCTTCCATCAGCAGGTAACCGGAAACGTAGCGGGCGGGAATGCCGAGAAGCCGCGCGACGCTGATCATGATGTGCGCATGATCCTGGCAGACTCCGCGCTTTGCTTCGAGCGCCTGTTCTGCTGTTGTTTCAATGTCGGTGGAGCCTGTGACATAGGCGACCTCGCTGTGGGTCGCGTTCATCAGCGCGTGCATCTTCTCCAGTTGATCGCTGGCCGTCAGCGTTTGGGCCAGTTCCCGCAGCCGCTCGCCCGGCGCCGTGCGTGGCGTTTCGCGCAGAAATAGCCAAAGAGGGCAGAAGCCTTGGTGGATACCGTAGACACCGGAAGCACTCAGCGTCTCCACCTCGCCGCTGGCCACGATACGGATCAGGTGCTCCGTCCCTTCCGCCGAGACCAGTTCGACGCGGTTGCCGAACTGGTCGAAATAGCCGGTTTCGGTGGTGGCGCCGTCGACGGCGATTGACCAGTTGCCGACCTTTTGCGTGGGACCATCCACGGGCGTCAGCCGCAGGCGCTGCAAGATGTAAGCCACCGGCTGGTCGTAAAGATACTGGGTCGAATGGGTGATGGTCAGCCGCATGGCGCTGTCGTCCTACTACTGGTTGAAGCGGTAGCCTTGTGAGATGTCCATGTTCAGCTGGTTGTTGCGGGTGATGAACTCTTCGAGGAATTCGTGCAGTCCGTGGTCCATGATGTCTGTGATGGAGCCGCGGGTGAGCATCGCGTTGATCGTCTCCGCCGTGTCGATTGCAGCGGGGCGTTGGCCGTACTCCCGTTCCAGATAATGCAGGTTGCTGACGATCTTGCTGTAGCTATAGGCGAGCGAGCGCGGCATGCGCTCGTTGAGGATCAGGAAATCGGCAATATTGGCTGGTCGATGCTCGCCGTCATAGACCCAGCCGTAGGAACGGTGGGCAGAGACGGAGCGCAGGATCGATTCCCATTGCATGTTGTCGAGCGACGAACCGACCTGGCTCACGGCTGGCAGCAGGACGTAGTATTTCACATCCAGAATGCGGCTGGTGTTGTCGGCGCGTTCGATGAAGGTGCCGATGCGCGAGAAGTTGTAGATGTCGTTTCTGAGCATCGATCCATGGAAGGCGCCGCGGATGAGGCCGCAGCGGTTCTTCACGGCGCCGATCAGGTCGGGCAGGTCGGCGGCCTTGGGTCTGCGCTCCAGTCGTGTCTTGAGGTCGATCCAGCACTCGTTGGTGGCTTCCCAGGTTTCTCGGGTGAGTGCCGTGCGCACCATTCGGGCATTGTTGCGCGCGGCCTCGATGCACGACATCACGCTTGAGGGGTTGTGCCGGTCGCGCAGCAGATAATCGATCGCGTCTGCCGAAGTCACGGTCTGGTGCACCTCGGCATAAGCAGTGCGAGCGCCAGCGCTCTGCAGTACCCCTTCCCAATCGTGATCGCCGCTGTCAGGGCGGGTGAGGGATACGCGCAAACCGGCATCCACGAGGCGGGCAATGTTTTCCGCCCGCTCGATATAGCGAAACATCCAATAGAGGCCGTTGGCGGTTCTTCCAAGAAGCATCGCTTAGTCCTCCAGAACCCAGGTGTCCTTGGTGCCGCCGCCCTGGCTCGAATTGACGACCAGTGAGCCCTGCTTCAGCGCCACGCGGGTCAATCCGCCGGGGATGATCTTCACCGTGTCGGAGACCAATACATAGGGCCTTAGGTCCACATGCCTCGGCGCGATCCCCTTGTTGACGAAGAT
>CAYNED010000041.1:0-14900 GCA_964396135.1 uncultured Neorhizobium sp. | reverse complement strand
TCCGCTCGGGTAGACCGCCGACATTGTGGTGGCTCTTGATGGTCACCGACGGGCCGCCGGAGAAGGAGACGCTTTCAATCACGTCCGGATAAAGCGTGCCCTGTGCCAGGAATTTCGGCGCGCCGTTGCCGTCTTCGGCGATCTTTGCAGCTTCGGCCTCGAAGACCTCAATAAACAGGCGGCCGATCGTCTTGCGCTTCACTTCCGGGTCGCTGACGCCCGCAAGCTCTGTCAGGAAGAGGTCGGAGGCGTCCACGTGAACGAGCGGGATGTTATAGTTGTCGCGGAACATACCGACGACCTGCTCGCTCTCGCCCTGGCGCATCAGGCCGTGGTCGACATAGATGCAGGTCAGCTGGTCGCCGATCGCCTCATGGATCAGCACGGCCGCAACCGATGAATCGACGCCACCGGAGAGACCGCAGATCACACGCTCGGAGCCGACCTGTTCCTTGATCTTGCGGATCATTTCGGCGCGATAGGCGGCCATGGTCCAGTCGGATTTCAGGCCAACGATCCTGTGCACGAAGTTGGAGAGCAGCTTCGCGCCGTCCGGCGTATGGACCACTTCCGGGTGGAACATGGTGGTGTAGTAGTGGCGGCTCTCGTCGGCGGCGATGGCGAAGGGAGCATTCTCCGACGTGGCGATGACCTCGAAGCCTTCAGGAAGCTTGGTCACCCGGTCGCCATGGCTCATCCACACGGGATAGCGCCCGCCGACGTCCCAGAAGCCGTCGAACAGCGGGCTTGCTGCCTTCACCTCCAGATCCGCACGACCAAACTCTGCCGCATGGCCGCCTTCGACCACGCCACCGAGCTGCGTGCAGAGCGTCTGCTGCCCATAGCAGATGCCGAGGATCGGCACCCCCGAGTCGAACACAGCCTGCGGCGCCCGCGGGCTACCCTCTGCCGTCACCGATGCCGGACCGCCAGAGAAGATCACGCCCTTCGGCTGCATCTTCTCAAATGCGTCCGCGGCGTTCTGGAACGGGTGGATCTCGCAATAAACCCCGGCCTCGCGGATGCGGCGCGCGATCAGCTGCGTCACCTGGCTGCCGAAATCGATGATGAGGATGCTGTCGGGATGGGCTATCTGGGTCATGTCGAGGCTTTAGTGAAAACGCGGGCTTTGTGCAACCGACTCAAACAGCCAAAACGCCGCTTTCCAGCCCCGCAACGAGCCGATCGACGCAAGTTGCGAGCTTCTCGTCGATCACGTGCAGGTACTCGGTCCAGTTGCTCACATGCTTCAGCTCTTCCTTACCGTCCGAGATGCCGCGAAAGCCGACCAGCGGCAGGCCATAGATCTGGCAGCTGCGCAGGACCGCAAAGGTTTCCATGTCCACCATGTCCGCCTCAACCAGATCATACGCGGACCCGGACACGATGTTTGCGCCCGTCGAGAGCGAGGCACTGGGCATCCCGGGGATACGGTAGGACAGCTCAATGACCGCCGGATGGTCGAGGAACGGCGTGCGGCCTTTCTCGAAGCCGAGCGGGGAGGCGTCCATGTCCCGGTAGGCCACCGACGACACCTGATAGACTCCAGTCTGCTCCAGTGTGCGGGAGCCCGCTGAGCCGAGGGAGACGACGAGGTCCGGCAGCGAAGCGGAAACATCCAGCTTCGTCAGCGCCTGGGTAAGGACAATCGCCGCTTCCACCGGGCCGACGCCGGTCATCAGCGGTATGATCCGCCGACGCAGATGCTCCCCATATTCGGCATCGACGGCCATGACGAAGAGGATCGATCTGCCACCTGCCTGCTTCAGCTCGAAAGTCATCCGACAATATCCTCGCGGCCGCGGATGACCATCATCGTGGCGGTCATGGAGGCTATCAGTTTCGCCGGGCCATCGGATATGGCGTATGCCCGCCCGTCGGCGACGATGATGGTGGAGCCGGGCTTGGTGATCTCGCCGCGGAAGAGGAAGCGTTCCCCGCGCCCCGGAGACATGAGGTTGACCTTGAACTCAATGGTCAGAAGCGAAACGTCCGGTTCAACCTTCGCATAGGCCGCATAGGTGCAGGCGCTCTCCAACGCCGCAGAGATGATGCCGGCATGCAAGAGCCCGTGCTGCTGCGTAAGCTTCTGGTCAAAGGGCAGCTCGATCTCGACCATGGCGGGTTCGATGCGCGTCAGGTCAGCGCCGATCATCGCCATGGTGCCCTGTCGGCCAAAGCTTTGCCGGATCCGCTCGCGGAAATCGCTGTTGTCGTCGCTCACCCTCAAGCCCCATGTTTCGCCTGCGCGAAACTGGCATGCGCAAGGCCTGTCGGCAAGGCAACGATGTCAGTTCAGGAAGGCGATCGATCCGTTAAGGGCGGTTGCGAACGCCACCCAGGCGGCATAGGGCAAGAAGAGCCAGGCGCTGATGCGATCACGGCTCCAGCTCAAGCCGATGAAGGCGAGGATTGCCACCAGCATTGGGATGATCACCACAAGGCCGAGTACCGGGCTCTGATAGCCGAAGAAGGCGGGTGACCACAGGAAGTTCAGGATCATCTGCATGAACCAGACTTGCATCCGGCCTGAGCTAGGTGCCTGCAGCCAAGTGCGCGCGCCCGCAATGGCGATCAGCACATAAAGCGTCGTCCAGACTGGGCCGAAGATCCAGGCCGGCGGCTGGAAGAATGGCTTTTCCAGCGACTGATACCACTCGCCCGGCATATTGCTGACGCCGCTGAGGGCACCCAAGCCGACGACGATGGCAATGAAGAGGATGTAGGTGAGAGCTTTTTTCATGGCACAGCAGATAGGGCAGAGCTCCGCTCCGGCCAGAGGTCATGCAAGCCGCACGATATGCTGATCCCACGCGACCTGACTCAGGGTCTCATTGAAGCGTCCGCCATACGAGGAGACAGCAACCCCGCGATCGGCTGGTGCTACTCCGGCGGCGTCTGCGATGCGCTCCTTGCGCAGCACGGCTCCGCTCTTCGCGTCGAGTGTGACGGCCAAGCCGCCTTTGGGCGAGGTGAGGCCGACGATGCCCTCGCGGCGATTGACGGCAATGGCGCCCACATAGTTGGCCAGTCCTTCCGTCACCCGCTCCGCCAAGGTTACCAGCGCGATGTCCTCACCGCGCCTCAGGTGGCCGACCAACGGTGGAGAGGCGTTCCGCGCCCCTTCCCACTGGCCTGCAAACCAGACCTTGCCATCGTTGCCGACGGCCAGGTGCCGGGTGGAAAGCTGCCGAAACGTTGATGGCAGGTTGTGCTTCTGTATCAAGCGTCCGTCTCTGGCGTCGAGAAGCACCAGAGACGGCTCCATGCGGTCGATGTTGAGCTTGGTGCGGCCGAAGTCCGGATGGGTCTCTATGCCGCCATTGGCAACGACGAGCATGGCTCCGTCATCGGAGACGGTCATGTCATGGGTGCCGATTCCCTGGGCGTCGAACTCGCCGATCCGAGCAAAACCGTCCTGTACATCATAGAGGCCGATCATGCCGCGGTTGCCGTCGAAGTCGTTCTCGCTGGCGTAAAGAAAGCGACCGTCTGCCGAAAAGGCGCCATGGCCGTAGAAGTGCCGGCCTTCCGGTGCCGCGATCATAATCGGTTCGGAAGCTCGGTCGGCGAGGAAGACCATCGCAAACGTGCCGGGGCGACGCGCGAAGGCAACGACATGCCCGGAAGAGCGGCAGAAGGCCATCCCATGCGCTCGCGCGGGGAGGGCAATACTGTCAATGATCTCTCCGCGTTCCGAGACGGTGGCGATGCCAAATGAGCCATCGGGAGCGCGGAAGCCGGACGCATAGACGGCGTCGGCACGATCGAGAGCCATCAGCGACTGCGGTGACAGGGCTGCGGCAAAGGTGATGCCGGCCGCCTTCATGAAGCTGCGGCGGTCGATCAGCCCGCTCCGCCAGGTCATGCTCAGTCTCCGTCGGAAAAGGAGAAGCCGGAGGTCAAGCCGATCGCCCCTCCGTACTGGTCGTTCAGCCGGCTGATCAGGTCGCGTCCGTTGAGCAGCAGGAAGTCGAGCTTCTGGCGCTGCGTTTCATCGGCAACCGCCGCTTCGATATCGCTGTTCATCTCTGTGCTGATGCGAAGCATCGACTTCAGCACGAAGTCAGCGGAGGCCACGATGGACGTCTGGTCCTCGGGCAGAAGCGTGACCATGTCCGATACGTGAAGAAGATCCCTCAGGCCCTGGAGATTGCCCTCGACCATGGTCCAGGTGTTGCCGGAGCGCCAGAAGATCGCCTGCTTCGGGAAGGTGGCGCTGTCCTCGCCCTTGTAGAAGGTCTCGATCCGCTGGTCGCGCACCATCTCCGCACCGTGCACGAAGACGCCGAGAAGCGCCGTCAGTGCTTCCTGGTGAGTTCGAAACAGCGGATTGTCAGGACCCGGCTCCTTCCAGTCCTGCTGGACGCCGTCTGGGTCGTCCCACAGCTGCTCGAGCTCCGCGGCAACCTCGTTGATGTTATGGGCGACCGCGCGGCCGTAGTGGCAGCGGAAGTTAGCGGGCGCCTCGGCCAGTTCGTCCGAGCCAGTGCCGGCCAGGACAAACTCCAAAGCACCAAAGCCTTGGATCGCGACGCTCTTGCCGGACAAGCCGTGGGGGGCCGTCACGCCCTCGTCCGGCTTTGCCAGCAGCCCCTGCACCTGCTTGAGCCCGGTGCTCTTGCGGTCTGGATAGAACAGAATGCGCTCAAAACGGTTCTCTTCGATTGCCGGCCCGGTGCGGACGATCTCGATTGTTGCCCAGGCCTTGGCTGCCGACGCAAACGCGTTGCGGGCTTCTGCAAGCGCCGCCTCGGAGGGGTTCCCGCACAGTGCATCCATCTCCTGCGCCAGCGTGCCTGCGCGCTTATGGAAATCTCGGTAGCCAGGCCGGATGAAGTCGTCGACAGCCTTGACGATCACGCTGTGGATCGCCGTGTCCTCCGGCATTTCCGGCAGTAGGGTCTCTTCCTGCGCACAGGCTGCAGCGGATGTCAGGATGGCGGCAAGGCCTGCGCCGAAAAGGCTTTTCAGCATCACAGCGACTCCAGGAACGCGATGAGGGCGGTGCGGTCGTCCCGGTCGAGCGAGGCGAAGGCGTCGCGCGCCGCCTGAGCCTCGCCCCCGTGCCAGAGAATGGCTTCGGTGAGATTGCGGGCGCGGCCGTCGTGCAGGAAGAAGCTGTGCTCGTTAACCGTCTCGGTTAGGCCGATGCCCCAGAGCGGCTGTGTGCGCCATTCCCGCCCGTCTGCCACGCCAACCCTTTGGCCGTCCGCCAGCCCTTCGCCCATGTCGTGCAGCAGGAAATCAGAATAGGGCCAGATCAACTGGAAGGCGTGCGCCTTGTTTTCCGCATCACGACGCGTGACGAATTTCGGCGTATGGCAGGAGACGCAGCCCGACTGGTAGAACAGCTCCTTGCCCTTCAGGGCTTTTGCGTCACCTGGATCCCGCCGGGCCGGTACTGCAAGGTTCTCCGAATAGAAGGTCACGAGCTCGAGCACCGGGTCTGGCGCTTCCGTCGCGCCTAGGCGCTCCTGCACGCCGGACGGGCGATCAAGGCACGCCTGCTGACTGCTCGTGCAGTCTCCCTGATCGAAGGGTGCATCTGGGTTGGATATGCCCATGTCGCCAACGAAGGCCGATGCCGATTGGTCCCGAACAGTGGCATTCTCCGCCTTGTAGCCGAAGCGCCCCAGCTTTAACTCCCGTGACCGGAGGTCCCGCACGAGAGAGGGCTTTCCAGAGATCCCATCGCCGTCCGCATCATCAGGATCGGCCTTCGCCAGGATGTCTGCCTCGTGGATCGCCTGAATCATCCCCATGCCGATCATCGGCGGCGCCACGCGCGGCGACAAGGTGACGTCCGGCTCCAGCGGGCCGTAGTTCAAGCCTTCGACGGAATAGATCGGCTTGCGCAGCAACACGACCTCGCCGCCCCCGATCGTGACCGGCACCTCCTCGTAAGTAATCTTCATCGTTCCTTCGGACACGAGTCCCGGAACGGCCAGTTCCTGAAGCTGCTTACCATAGGTGACGTCCGGGAAGTTTAGCACCTCGTGGCGGGCCAGGATCCCCCGTTCCTTCTCGTCCCGTGCATCGCGCGCAAGCCGAAGGAACATGGAAGTATTGTCTGCCGTGCCTTCCGGTGGGTGGCCTCGCCCGTCCTTCAGGTGGCAGCTCTGGCAGGCGCGAGCATTGAAAAGCGGCCCCAGCCCATCAGAGGCCTGCGTCGAGGAGGGGGACGATACCCAAAGCTTACGGAAGAGCGCGTTACCGAGCTTGAATGTTTCTTCTTCGGCGAAGGTGATGTTGGAGGAAAAATGCGAGAAGGCGTCGCCATTGACGATGGCTTTCGAGGTCGCAGCACCGCCCTGCATGGTCTCGAAGTTCTCGGCCTTGGAGAAATCCTGCGTCGGTCGGGTGACGCCAGCGACGCGCTTCTTGTCCTTCGGCGAAAGATCGGTGCGTTCGGTCGGAAGGCTGGGGCTCTCGCCGATCGCCATCAGCGGAGTCAGCAGGAGAGCGCCCGATAGGATCGGCAAGAGAAGGATTAGTGCTTTCGGCGCTCTCATTGGATGTCGAGCCGCAACTTGGATTGCGGCTCCCTCAGGTCTTATTGGAATACGGCGTCAGGATTATCGAGGCTGTCAGAACCTTCAAGCTCGATCGCGCCAAGATCCAGCGACGCAATGACGCGCTCGAAGGAGCGGGTCTGATCAATAAGGCCATCAATGGCAGCCTGGACGGCGGCATTGCCTTCCGCATTGCCTTCGCCGATCATCTGATCATAGGCCTCGCCGCCTTCCGCGCGTTCCGCCATGGCGTTCATGGCGGAAAGCGTCGCGTCCAGCTTGCCCTTCACTTCCTTGTCGAGTGCCGCATCCTTTTCGGCAACCAGATCTGAGACTGATGGGCCTGTCATCTTCGTGCCGTCGACGCGGGTGTACTCACCCGTATAGGCCGACTGGATGCCAACTGCGTCGTTGAGGTGCGAGGCATGCGTGTTGTCGGAGAAGCAGTCGTGCTCCTCTTCCGGATCGTGCAGGAGAAGGCCGAGTTTCATGCGTTCGCCCGCAAGCTCCCCGTAAGAAAGCGAACCCATGCCGGTCAGGATGGCGCGAACACCTGCCTGCGGATCGGAGGTGACGGCCTTGGCTGCTTCGCCATCCGGCGCCCAGGCGTCAGCCATTTCTTCGAGGTCGGAAACCAAGAGTTCAGAGGCAGCCTTCAGATAGGCCGCGCGGCGGTCGCAATTGCCGTTGCTGCAATTGGATGTGTCGAAGTCGGTATAGGCACGGTTGCCGGCGCCGGCGTCCGTGCCGTTCAGGTCCTGGCCCCACAGAAGGAACTCGATCGCGTGGTAGCCGGTCGCAACATTCGCCTCGATCTCACCCGCCTCGTGCAGGCTGCGCAGCAGGTCGGGGGTGATCTTGCTGGCGTCGATTTCCTCGCCGTTCACGTTGAGCTTCGGGTGGGCGACCACGTTGGCGACGTAGAGCGCATTGCTGTCGCTTTCGGTGCCATAGGAGGCGTCCACATAGTCGATGAGACCCTCATCCAGCGGCCAGGCGTTTACTCGGCCTTCCCATTCGTCGACGATGGGGTTGCCGAAGCGATAGACTTCCGTCTGCTGGTAGGGAACACGCGCGGCGATCCAGGCGTCACGGGCTGCCTTAAGCGTTTCCTCGCTAGGGTCGGCAATCAGCGCGTCGATTGCGGTGTCCAGTGCCTTGGCCGTGGTCAGCGAATCTTCATATTTTGCATGGGCCAGTTCCGCGTAATGCTCGACGACACCAGCTGGGTCGGCGGCGACCGCGGATGTTACGGGAAAAACCGCGGAGGCGGCCAGAAGCGCGAAAGTCGCGCCAAACAGTGTCTTGCGGGTCATTGTCCCTCCTTCGGCAGCCTCATCCCTCGGCTGCACGGCTTCTGAATGACCCATGTAAAAACTAGTGTCAAATCTTCTAGTTTAGAACGGTTTGAAACGACCACATGAATTTGAGGATCGTCAAGTCACTGAGCCTTCCGCAGCCGGCAGAAGAAGAAGCCGTCGGTGCCGGTGCTGGCGGGAGTGAGCGTGACGGTGCGCCCATCACGGGCTAGGGGCCGGGGCGCGCCTGCTCCGAAGAGACTGGTCCAAGTTTCCATGACCGGCTCAGGCGCAAATTGCGGATGGTCACTGCTGAAGCGCTCGATCTGCCGGTCGTTCTCTTCAGGAAGGACCGAGCAGGTGATATAGACCAGGCTGCCGCCGGGCTTCACGAAGGCGGCGGCCTCGGCCAACGCCTCCTGCTGTTGAGCCGCGCGCTCCTCAACGTTCTTCTGCGTCAGGCGCCACTTGGTGTCGGGTCGGCGGCGCCATGTACCCGTTCCGGTGCAGGGAGCGTCCACCAGCACCACGTCCAGCTTCTCCTTCAGTCCGTCCAGTTGCCGGACATCGTCATGCACCTGGACGTTTCGCGTCCCCGCCCGGCGCAGGCGTTCGATGATGGGTGCCAACCGCTTCCGGTCGGCGTCGTAGGCGTGCACCTGGCCCTTGTTGTTCATGGCCGCAGCCATGGCCAGTGTCTTGCCGCCGCCACCGGCGCAGAAGTCCAGCACCTGATCGTGTTCGCCGGGATGGGCAAGCTCTGCGACGATCTGTGACCCTTCGTCCTGGACTTCAAACCAGCCCTTCTGGAACGAGAGTTCTGCGGTGACATTCGGAAGCCGCGAAGCTCCTTCACCTGCAGGGATCCGGATGCCGTTTGGAGCGATCGCTGCAGGCAAGGCGCCGGAGCGGTCTAGCGCCTTCACAACCTTTTCTCGGGAAGCCTTCAACGTATTGGCGCGCAGATCGAGCGTCGGACGTTGTGCGAACGCCTGGGCCTCAGTCAGCCAAGCTTCGCCGAATGCTGCTTCGAATGCCGGCTGGATCCAGTCCGGGATGTCGCCCTGAACATGAAGCGGCGCCTCATCCAAAGTGCGGCTGGAGAGCGCTGCCCGCTGTGCTTCGGAAAGCGGCGGCGGCGCAAAGCGATCATCGGCGAAATCTTTGAGAAGGTCTTCCGGTGAAAATCCCCACTGCCGGATGAGGACCGCATAGGCCAGCGAAGCGGGCGTCTCGTCATCCATCAGCCAGGCGTGGGAAAGGCGCATGCGCAGGGCGTCGTAGACGATATTGCCGATTGCGGCGCGATCACCGGAACCGGCAAACCTGTGGGCAAGGCCCCAGTCCTTCAGCGCATCGGCAACGGGACGCCGCCTGTCTTCGATGTCCTTGAGAACATCTATGGCTCCGCTAAGCCGTCCGCCCAATCGCATGTCGCACTCCGTTCCGGTTGAACCCGCAGGAGAGGGGTCCTAGCTGCGAACCCGCGCGGGAGCAAGTGCTGGCGAGGGATAGCGGAAGACTCAGCCGTCCTTAAGGCCTTTGCCGGAGACTTTGCGGACCTCGGCGTTGATGATCTGGTAGCAGACCTGGGCAGTGCCGGAGCTCACCATTCCGATATTCTGGGCAGCGGCCTTCGAAACGTCGATCACGCGGCCCTTGATGAATGGCCCGCGGTCGTTGATGCGCACAACGACGCTCTTGCCATTGCGCTTGTTTGTGACCTTGACCTTTGTGCCGAAGGGAAGCGACCGATGGGCGGCGGTGAGCTTGGCGGGGTTCATACGTTCCCCGGAGGCGGTCTTGGAAGTTAGTGCGTACCAGGAGGCATGGCCGCAGCCGGGCGCGGCCTGGGCCGAAGCGGAACCAAGAACTGCAAAGGCAGCAATGGCGGCCGCGGCGAAGGTTGTGCGTCTAAGCGTTTTCAAATCGGTTGTCCCCGTTCACGACGTCTACAAGTGCGGTGCGGATCGGGTTAAGCAGGGCGAAAATGGGCGAAATCGTGCAATTGCCGGTAACGGAATGTTTCAGCTTGTAACAATCGTGATTATATATCCGGCTATCAATTATCAGCGGTATTCGCCTGTAGCCGGAAAAAACATATCGAAAACAACAATTAAACTGAAATACGGTTCTACATAGTTCCGGAGATGAAGAAGATCACGAAAGTCGGAAAAATAATTTTCTTGCAAAGGTGAGGAAAGCTGTTCCCGACGCGGAATTTGGGCGTCTTTGTGGCGAGGATACGGAAATATTGTTCACCTCGAGCAGGTTGGTGAGATATTTCATCCGAAAATGAAGCGAGCTTCAGCCTCGCCAGAGGCCGCTTGAGATGAGTTGCCGCAGCGACATCCGGTATTCGGGGTATTGAAACTCGAAGCCGAGCTTTCGGATCTTCCTGTTGGAGACCTTCTTGTTGGCGCCATAGAAGGAGCGTGCCATGGAGGTCATCTGGGCAGTCTCGAACGGCTGTTCCGGTGGTGGTTCCACCCCCATAAGCCGCGCGGCTTCAACGATGACGTCTTGCGGCGGAGCCGGCTCGTCGTCGGTAATGTTGAAGATGCCGCCGTGACGGCCTTGGGCGAGGAAAAGCGCGGCTCTCGCGATGTCCTCAACGCGGATCCGATTGAAAACCTGGTTCTTCTTGATGATGCGTTTGGCGGTGCCTCTTTCGAGGTTGACGAACGCGTTACGCCCCGGCCCGTAGATCCCCGCCAGGCGAAGTACGGCGACCGGAACGCCACACGTTTTTCCCACTGAAAGCCAAGCCTGCTCCGCCTCCACCCGCTCCTGTGATCGCCCAGGGGAGGGATGACATTCGCCCTCTTCGTCCACCCATCGACCGCCTTGGTCCCCGTAGACTCCAACGGTGGAGAGGTAGCTGATCGCCTCTAGCTCCGGGCAGAGCCTCCGGAGGTCGCCATTCACGAGCTTAAGTAGCGGGTCGCCCGTAGCCCCAGGGGGAATAGACTGCACGAGATGCGTCACCTGCAAGAGCGCTTTGGTCAATTCTTCGGGCAGTTCCCTGCCGTCGAAGACAAAGGCGTCAATTCCCTCGGCACCGAGCGCCGCAGCCTTCTCTTGTGTCCGGGTGGTTCCGGCCACAAGAGCGCCAGCATCGAGCGCGGCACGAGCGATGGCCGTGCCGGAATATCCGCAGCCGAAGATCATCATGTTCATCAGGCCACTCCCGCCAAGCGCCATTCCTCCAGCACGTCAGGATCATCTTCGTCCGGGCGCGTGGCCGCAAACCGCCGGAAATCGTCGTCCAGCATGAGGCGCTTCAAAGCCCAAACGGCCATGCCACGCACGACAGGAGAGGTGTCTCGGGCGAGCTTCAGGCAAGGCTCGATCAGGGCCGCATCGGCGGAGTTGCCCGCAGCAATTAATGCGTTCCGGACAAAGCGGTCGCGTCCGATGCGTTTGACCGGGGAGCCGCTGAAAAAGCTGCGGAAGTCGGCGTCATCCAAGGTCAGCAGAAAAGCGAGCGAAGGCTCCTTCAGGTCGGGACGTGGTTTCAGCTTCATTTCCGATGCAGTCGCCGCGAATTTATTCCAGGGACAGGCGGCCAGACAGTCGTCGCAGCCATAGATACGGTTGCCGATCAGGGGCCTCAGAGATGGTTCGATCGAGCCCTTGTGCTCAATCGTGAGATAGGAGATGCAGCGGCGTGCATCCAGCCGATAGGGAGCCGGGAAGGCGTTGGTGGGGCAGGCATCGAGACAGGCGCGACAGGAGCCGCAATGGTCGGTCTCCGGCTCGTCCAGAACAAGCTCTGCCGTGGTGAAGAGACTGCCCAGAAACAGCCAGGAGCCATGGCTGCGGCTGACGAGGTTCGTATGCTTGCCCTGCCAACCAAGGCCGGCAGCCTCGGCAAGCGGCTTCTCCATCACCGGTGCCGTATCGACGAAGACTTTGACATCCTCGCCGGCGCGCGCCGCGAAGCGCGTTGCAATTTCCTTGAGCCGCCCCTTGATGACGTCATGATAATCGCGATTGCGAGCGTAAACGGAAATGGCGCCACGGTCAGGCTGTGCCTGGAGTGCACGGGGGTCCTCTTCGGGGCCGTAGTTCAGCCCAAACATGACGACGGAACGTACCTCGGGCCATAATACCCTCGGGTCACCGCGGCGCTCGCGCGTTTCTGCCATCCAGCCCATGGTGCCATGATGGCCGTCCGCAAGAAAAAGCTCCAGCCGCTCGGGCGCATGCGGGATGCTGCCGGCATGGGTAATACGGCAAAGGTCAAAGCCCTGCGCATCCGCTTCCGCCTTTATGAAGGCCGTCAGCTTCTCCCGCCGCCGTCGGTCGGGCTCCACGCGTGTGGCTGTTTCGTTAAAAGTCGAGATCCGCATAGTGAGACACCGGGGTGAGGCCCCGGACCCGTTCGGCCAGCAATGGCCGGAAAGAGGGACGCGACTTCAATCGCTGATACCAGTCCTTGGCGATCGGCGTTTCAGCCCACTCGATTTCCCCCAGATAGTCAAGGACAGAGATGGAGGAGGCTGCGGCAAGATCTGCGTAACTGAGACGGTCTCCGGCAAGCCACGGACGTGACCCGGCGAGCCAGGAAAGATACTTCATGTGCTGGCGGATGTTTGCTCGCGAGGTGCGCAAGACCTTCGAGTCGGGCGCGCCGCCACCCTGTGCTGCCGTCATCTGCAGTTTGTAGACGCGCTCGCGCACCAGGGGCCGGGTTACGTCGTTCTCCATCTTGAAGAGGAACCACTCGGTCAGCCTGCGAATTTCAGCGCGCTGAAATGGGTCTTCGGCGAGAAGGCGCCGATCGCGTTTCAACACCCCATGGGTTTCGTCCAGGAACTCCATCAGCACGTTGGCGCCGCAGAGTGCACGCATGCTGTCGTCCACGTATACCGGCAGCGTGGCGGCCGGATTGAGCGCGAGGAACTCACGTCTCTTTTCCCATGGCTGCTCCTCCAGGAGATCCGTCTGAAAGCCATATTCCGAGAGGATAAGGCGCACGAATCTCGAGCTGGATGACATCGGGTGATGGTAGAGCGTGGGCATTGATACGTGAGCTTTACAAATTCGCTATAGGAAACACGACGGCTGCGTCGACGGGGGATGCCATAGCGCAGCTATATGGGTTTGGTAAGGGGCATGGCAAGCAAGCCCCCTACCGCTGGCAAAAAGCCTGGCCTGGGAACCTGCAAGAAAAGGGTAAAGAATGCCGGAAGAATCGATCGTCAGTGCTCTCGTTCTGGGGCTTATCGAGGGTTTGACGGAGTTTATCCCCGTATCCTCTACGGCACATGTTCTACTTGCAGGTCACTTCTTGGGCTTCCAATCACCTGGCAACACCTTCGCGGTGCTCATCCAGTTGGGCGCCATCCTGGCGATCCTCCTTATCTATACGCGCCGTCTTCTCGACATCGCCCTCTCTCTTCCGACCAGCAGCAGGGCGCGTCGCTTTGTTTTGACGGTATTGCTGGCTTTCCTGCCGGCGGCCATCATCGGTATGCTGGCACATGACTTCATAAAGACGATCCTGTTTGAAAGCCCGGCGCTGATGTGCGTGGTGTTGATCGTCGGCGGCATCATCCTGCTGCTCGTTGATCGTATGAAGTTTCAGCCCCGCTACACCGATATCATGGATTACCCACCGTCCTTGGCCTTCAAGATCGGTCTCTTTCAGTGTCTTGCGATGGTGCCCGGCACGTCACGCTCTGGCGCAACCATCGTCGGATCTCTGCTTTTGGGCGCCGACAAGCGCTCAGCCGCTGAGTTCTCCTTCTTCCTGGCGATGCCCACCATGCTGGGCGCCTTCACCCTTGATCTTTTCAAAAACCGCAATGCCATCAGCTTCGACGACGGAGCTGTGATCGCGATTGGATTCCTCGCCGCCTTCGTTACCGCGCTTTTCGTGGTGCGATCGCTGCTGGATTTTATCTCGAGCCGCGGCTACGCGCCCTTCGCATGGTGGCGAATCTGCGTCGGCACGCTCGGTCTCATTGGTCTGTTTCTCTTCCGTTGATCCTTTAGCCGTGATCGTTGCGGCGGTGGTAGAAGAAGAGATCATAGGCGGCGAAGACTACCGTTATCCCGCAGAGAATGATGAGGTCTATTCGCGGGACCTTCCAGAGCAGCACGCCGAGGAAGCCGCACAGCACGGCAAATCCAAGAAGGGCTAGAAGACGATCCTGCATCCGATGCTCCTATTGTCAGGCTATGCCGCAAGCGGCCGCCGGTAAGAATGCTGACGGAGCGGGCAGCGCCCGCTCGCACTGCTGAGATCAGCGACCGTAGAACTGCTGAGGCAGGTAGAAAACGATCTGCGGGAAAACGTACATCAGCGTCATGCAGATGAACACCATGAACACAAAGGGCAACACTCCCTTGAATATTTGCGTCAGCCGCACCTCCGGCGGCGCAATTCCCTTGAGATAGTAGGCGGACATGGCCATGGGCGGCGTCAGGAAAGACGTCTGCAGATTGAGTGCCACAAGTATACCGAAGAACAAGGGGTCGATGCCGAACATGTCCAGAAGCGGCAGGAAGATCGGCACGAAGATGATGATGATCTCCGACCACTCCAATGGCCAGCCGAGCAGGAAGATGATGAACTGCGCCAGGAGCAGGAACTGGAACGGCGTCAGGTCGAGGCTCCGCACGAATTCGGAGATGATGTGCTCTCCGCCGAGGTAGGAAAAGACCGACGAGAAGGTATAGGAACCGACAAAGAGCCAGCAAACCATCGCGGTGGTTCTGACGGTCAGATAGACGCTTTGCCGCAGTCGGTCCCAACTCATCGCGCGATAGGCGACGGCAAGCACCATCCCGCCGAGAGCGCCGATTGCCGCCGCTTCGGTTGGCGTTGCAAGGCCGAACAGAATGGAGCCTAGCACCGCGAGGATCAGGATCGCCAATGGCAGGAAGGAGGTGACGATCATGCCTGTCAGCTTGAGGAACGGCACATCCGGAACCTCGTCCGCTGTCGGTTTGGGCGCGATACTCGGCTGGAGGATCGAACGGCCGACGATATAGATGAGGTAGAGCCCGACGAGGGTGAGCCCGGGCAGTAGAGCGGCGGAGTAAAGCCGTACGATTGAGGTGCCCGAGGCTGCCG
>CAYNED010000040.1:0-15451 GCA_964396135.1 uncultured Neorhizobium sp. | reverse complement strand
GTTCTCCTTCAGCAGTCCCTCGCGCATCATCAGCCCGAGGTTGCGCCGGGAGCGGCGCCAGGGTGCGTCTGCCGATTTATAGACGATGTGGCGCAGATCGTTCAGCCGGCCCGGATTGGGAGGCTTTCCGCCGGCCAGCCACTGCTCGCGGCTTTGTCCGCCCTTCCAGGCCTTGGTGGTGAAGCCGAGGATTTCAACCTTCACCCCGCAGCGCTCCAGCGTCCGGGCAAGGATGTCGGCACAAGTGGCCGCAACCGTGATCGGCCTTCCGCGCATGGAGCCCGAATTGTCGAGCACGAGCGAGACAACCGTGTCACGAAATTGCGTGTCCCGCTCCTTCTTGAACGAAAGCGGCTGCATGGGGTCAATGATCAGCCGAACAAGGCGGGCAGGATCGAGATAACCCTCTTCCAGGTCGAAGTCCCACGAGCGATTTTGCTGCGCCATGAGGCGGCGCTGTAAGCGGTTGGCGAGCCGCCCCACCGCCCCTTGAAGATGAGCAAGCTGCTTGTCGAGGAAGGCACGCAGCCGGTCCAGCTCCGCTTCGTCGCAAAGCTCCTCGGCAAGCACCTCCTCGTCGAACTCCTGGGTGAAGATGTGGTAATCGACCTTGTCGTTGAAGTCGTCGAAGGGGCTTTGCGGCCGGCGCGTCTCGCCCGGCGTCTCTGAATGGTCCTCCGCCTCGTCCGACATCTCGTCGTCGGACATCTCGGCGCCCTCCATCTCGCCTTCGTCCAGCTCGTCGTCCGCAGCCTCGCTCTGTTCAGCCGGCGCGGCGTCAGAACCTGCCTCTTCCTCAACCTCCTCGTTTTCGGTCTCGTTGCTGCGGGGCTGGTCCTCGTCGTTGGGGTTGTCCATCTCCTCGGGCTCGGACTCGTCGTCCCCAAGATCCTCCGCCATCTGCATGGACGACAGCATGTGCCGCACGAGCTTTGCAAACGCTTGCTGATCCTCGATTGCGCCCCTCAGGCTCTCAAGATCGGTGCCGCCCTTCTCTTCGATGAACGGCCGCCACAGATCGAGGACCTTTCCAGCACTTTCCGGTATCTTGGTGCCGGCGAGCTTCTCGCGCACCATCATTGCCATGGCTTCAGCAAGTGGCGCATCTTCCTGCCGCTCGATGCCAGAAAAGTTCGCCTTGGCGTATTTCTCGGCGTTCATCGATTCAAGATTGGACGCCACACCGGCCATCCGCAGCGCGCCGAGCGATTCGACACGCGCCTGCTCGACCGCGTCGAAGACACTGCGTGCATCGGCGCCTTGTGGCGAGAGACTGGCATGAGTCGCCGTATCGTGGCAGGCAAGCCTGAGCGCCATCGAGTCGCCCAGGCCTCGCGTCACGGCAATCTCGTGGGCAGTTGGCCGCTTGGAGATTTCAGGCAGGCGAACCCGATCACCGGCAAGCCCGGGCCGATCGTTGCTGAAGCTGACATCAACCTCATTCTCACCGGCAATCGATCGCACGCAGCCGGTGATCGCGCGCCGCAACGGCTCGGTATCCACCGGTCCGCCCGCCTTGCCGCTCTTGAGGTTGTCTCCGCGTCCTGCCATGCCCAGTGCTGCCTCAGGCTCCGAGAACAATATTGGCCGCGCTCTCCTTCAGCTCGACGCCAAACGCCCGCTGGTATTGTTCGGCCACCAGAGTACGCTCCAGCTCGTCGCACTTGTTCAGGAAGGTGATGCGGAAGGCGAAGGCCACGTCGCCGAAGATCTCCGCGTTCTCGGCCCAGGTAATGACCGTTCGCGGGCTCATGACCGTGGAAAGATCGCCATTCATGAAGGCAGCGCGCGTCAGATCCGCAACCCGGACCATCTTGGAGACCGTCTCCCGGCCCTCGGCAGTCTTGCCGAAGCTCTTCACCTTCGCGGCGACGATGTCGACTTCCTTGTCCTGCGGCAAGTAGTTCAGCGTCGTCACGATCGACCAACGGTCCATCTGAGCCTGGTTGATCTGCTGCGTGCCGTGATAAAGACCCGTTGTGTCTCCGAGGCCGACAGTATTGGCGGTGGCGAAAATCCTAAAAGCGGGATGCGGGCGGATGACGCGGCTCTGATCGAGAAGCGTTAGTCGGCCAGAGGCTTCCAGCACACGCTGGATGACGAACATGACATCGGGGCGACCTGCATCATACTCGTCGAACACAAGGGCCACGTTGTGCTGATAGGCCCAGGGAAGGATACCGTCCTTGAACTCGGTGACCTGCTTGCCGTCCTTCAGCACAATGGCGTCCTTGCCGACAAGGTCGATACGGCTGACATGACTATCGAGGTTGATACGTACGCAAGGCCAGTTCAGGCGCGCCGCAACCTGTTCGATGTGGGTCGACTTGCCCGTGCCATGGAAGCCCGACACCATGACCCGCCGGTTATGCGCAAAGCCGGCGAGGATGGCGAGCGTCGTGTCTCGATCGAACAGGTAGTCCGGATCGAAATCCGGCACATAGGGGTCGCCCTTGCTGTAGGCTGGCACACGGATATCGGTATCAATGCCGAACACCTCCCGAACAGAGATTGTGGTGTCGGGAAGGTTAGTAATATCAAGATCGATCTTGCTCATTATCTCTCCAAGGCGCGAGCCACCGCCCGGCCGCCGTTCTGTGCCGTTTGCACTACCGCTTAGCAGAAACCTTCTTGCTTCAACAACTGGTATGCTTGGATCACGGCGCGAAAACGCTCCTCCGAACCGCGGTCGCCGCCGTTGGCATCCGGATGGTGTTTTTTCACCAGTTCCTTGTATTTGGCCTTGATCTCGGTCGCATTGGCATTCGTGGCAAGACCCATTGTATCGAAAGCTTTCGCCTCCAGCGTTTTCAGCTTGCGCGCCTGCGGCTGCATGCGAGGCCCGGCACCGCGGCCCGCTGCTACGAAGCCGAAAGGATCCTTGATCCGCTGATTGGCACCCGCCGCCCCCGACCGGAGCGTCGAGTGCAGAGGAGCGTCCTTCGCAGACTTGTTGACCCCAACAGTCCACGTCGGTCGGTGACCGGTGATCGCTTCCTTCTGGTAGCGGGCGATCTCGGTGTCCGAAAGGCCGGAGAAGTAGTTGTACCCCTTGTTGTACTCCTTGACGTGCTCGAAGCAGAACAGGAAGAATTCGCCCTCGGCGTTACGTCCGACGGGCGCCCGATGAACGCCCGGCCGGTCGCAGCCATCCCACTGGCAGGTTGGCGCTTCAGCGGCCGTTTCCTGCTGTGCTTTCCGGCGCGTCCGAATGCGATCGAAATATTTGGAATCCAGTTTCATTTGACCTCATTATGGGGTGCGGCAGGGGGGCGAACAAGAATTGACAAACCCCTTTCTTGCTGGTTTCTGGGATACCCCTCTTCGAACCGCAAAGCTCCGCCCATGTCACTGAGATCTCGCATTGAAGCCCTGCTGCAGAACACTTTTGCACCGGAGCGGCTGGAGGTAATCGACGAAAGCCATCACCACGCCGGTCACCAGCCCAGCTTCGACGGAACTGGCGAAACGCATATGCGGGTGCGAATCATATCAAAAAAATTCGACGGAATGAGCCGCCTGCAGCGTCACCGGTCTATCAACGAGGCGCTGAAACTTGAGCTTGACGCAGGTTTGCATGCGCTGGCGATCGAGGCTGCCGCACCAGGCGAGCCGACTCGCTGGTAGAAATTATTCTGCCGGCAGGTCTACAGCGTCCGCCGGGCGGATGCGTAGCCGCGTGATGCGGTTCTTTTCCCGCTTCATGACGATGAAGCGTTTTCCGTAGAAGGTGAAGGCCTGCCGCTCTTGCGGGATGAGCTTTGATTCGTGGATCACCAGGCCAGCAATGGTGGTCGCTTCCTCATCGGGCAGATCCCAGTCGAGTGCCCGGTTCAGGTCGCGGATCGGGACGGAGCCGTCGACAATGATGGAGCCATCGGCCTCCTGACGCACGCCCTGAATTTCCAGATCGTGCTCGTCCGCGATATCGCCGACGATTTCCTCCAGGATATCCTCCAGCGTCACGATGCCCTGTACTTCCCCGTACTCGTCGACAACCACCGCAAAATGCACCTTGCGGCGTAAAAATGCATTCAGCTGATCTTTAAGCGTGGTGCTGTCAGGCACGAACCAGGGCTTCTGGGCAATCTTGACGATATCGAGGTTCTCAGGCTCCACATCCGGCTCGGCAAGTGCGCGCAGCAGGTCCTTCGCATGCACCACTCCGATGATGTTCTCTGTGGAGTTGCGCCATACCGGCATGCGGGTAAAGGGGCTTTCCAGCACGGTACGGACCGCCACCTCCGGCGGATCGTCCGCATTCACCGCACGCATCACGGTCCGATGCTTCATGATGTCGGATACCTCGAGCTCCTCGAGATCCAAAAGCCCGCCCACCCGGTCACGATCCGCTTTCTTGAACCCACCCTCGCGATGCAGATGGTCGAGAGCGCTCCGGAGTTCCTCATGCGCCGAGAGCATGGAGGCTTCACGCGAGAGGTTGACGCCAAAGATTGCGAGGATGCCGCGTACGAGGGCGTTCACGGCACTCGACAAGGGTCCGACAAGAGCGACAAACAATCGAACGAACGGTGCGACGAACATTGCGAAGCGGTCGGGCGCCGAGATTGCCCAGCTCTTTGGCAGCACCTCCGAAAAGACCACCAGGAGCGCCGTCATCAAGAGCGTAGCGAACGCAACACCTGAATCTCCAAAAAGCGCTAGGAACAGGCTGGTCGTGAGCGAGGAGGCCAGGATGTTGACGAGGTTGTTTCCGATCAGAAGAGCGCCGATCAGGCGGTCCCGCCGCTTGATCAGCCTCCCGACGATCCCTGCTCTCGGGTCTCCGTTGCTTTCAAGCGTGTGCATCCGGGCGGGCGACGCAGCCGTCAATGCCGTTTCCGACCCGGAAAAGAAACCGGAGGCGATAATCAACAACAAGATCGATAGCAGCGTCAGCCAGTACTCGGCCACGACAGAGAGAAAGGCTTCCACGGTAACTCCTAGCGCATCTCGTCAAGGAAAGTCTGCACCTCCGATGCAGGCACGTCATCGGCAACGAAAGACTGGCCGATCCCGCGCGTCAGGATGAAGGTCAGCTTGCCGCCCTTCACCTTCTTGTCCTGCGCGATCGCGTCCATCAACATCTGTGTCGGCGGCAGCGTTCCTTCAATGTCGCAGATCCTGGTCGGGAGCCCGACTTGAGAAAGATGCGCTGAAACCCGTTGGGCGTCGTCGGGGCTTGCAAGATTGAGACGGGCGGAAAACTGGTGGGCAAGGACCATGCCAATGGCGACACCTTCTCCATGCACAAGACGGCTGCTGTCATAGCCGGTAGCAGCCTCCAGGGCGTGACCGAAGGTATGGCCGAGGTTCAGTAGCGCTCGACGCCCTGCCTCGCGCTCGTCTTCAACGACAACATCCGACTTCGCCTGACAACTGATGGCAATGGCCTCGATCCGCTGCGGCCCACCATCAAACACGTCCTTCCAGTTGTTTTCCAGCCAATGGAAGAAATGCGGCTTGTCGATCAGGCCGTACTTGACGACCTCAGCATAACCTGCCCGAAACTCGCGCGGCGAAAGACTATCCAGAACTGCGGAGTCGGCGAGAACCAGGTCCGGTTGATGGAAAACCCCGAGAAGGTTCTTTCCGTGACGGGTGTTGATGCCGGTCTTGCCCCCAACAGACGAATCCACCTGCGCGAGCAACGAGGTCGGGATCTGGACAAAGCACACGCCGCGGCGGACAATCCCGGCCGCGAACCCTGCGAGGTCGCCGATGACGCCACCTCCGAGAGCGATGACGATATCGCTTCGTTCGATACGGGCAGCCAGTACCATGTCGGTGACGGCTGCCAGGCTCTCCATGCTCTTCGTCTTCTCACCTGCCGGAAGCGTCAGCGAGACGGCCTCTATGCCATCGGTTTGAAGGCTGTCCATCAGTGGCGCGAGAAAGAGCGGTCCAACGTTCTCATCGGTAATGATGGCCGCACGCCTGCCTTTCAATCGCGCCGTGATTTCACCACCGGCTCGTGCAATCAGTCCTGGACCAATGAGGATATCGTAGGCCCGTTCCCCCAGAGGAACATGGACCAGTCTTTCATCAGTTTTGACCGAAGGGGCGTTCATTCTGTGAGACCTTTCTCTTGAAGCCCTATCAACGCTGACAGCACGTTCGTCACCATTGCTTCCTTGCGGACATTGCCGGAAGGAACGGTCAGATCAGCTTCGGCATAGAGGGGGTATCGCTGGTCCATCAGGTTCTTCAGCGTTTGCTTCGGGTTTTCCGTCTTCAACAGCGGTCGGTGATCGCGCTTGTTGACGCGCTCCCAAAGCACGTCCAGATCAGCCTTCAACCAGACCGATACCCCGCCTTCTTGAATGACCTTACGGGTATTCTCATTGACAAACGCGCCACCGCCCGTGGAAATGACGCGAGGGCCGCCTTCCAGGAGCCGCGCCATCACCCTCGTTTCAAGAGCGCGAAACTCGGGCTCGCCGTAGGCAGCGAATAGCTCCGCCACCGTCATCCGCGAAACCCGTTCGATCTCGGCATCGGTATCGACGAACGGCAGAGACAGCGCCTGCGCCGTTAAGCGGCCGATCACGGACTTACCCGCACCCATCAGCCCAACAAAGATGAGGTTGCGCTTACCAAGCGTTGCACGCGCCTGTCCGGCAAGAGACGGGAGCGCAACGGGTGCTGAAACTTCGCTCATAGTTCACAATCCATTTGTCAGAGGGTATCGACAAATGGGCCCTCAGCGTCAAGCCACCATGCCCGTAAAGCTCTGCCGCGCACTCCTTGCGTATGTTGCAGCGTTTTCGCATATAGTTGTCCGACGATTTCAGCAGGATTCGCGAAGGAAAATCCGACCAATGCCGACCCTTTTTCGCTTCCTGTTCATCCTCGCGGTGATAGCTGGGATCATCTATGGAAGCATGCTGGCTCTGGTCTACCTGGTTGAGCCCCGCGAGCGGGATGTCACTGTGCGTATTCCGTCCGAACGTCTCAACCCCGCCCCGCAGGAGTAACGGCAGCGTGGCAGACCTGACCCGCGCTCACATCGAAGCCTTTTTGGAGATGATGAGCGCAGAGCGTGGCGCGGCCCTGAACACGCTGAACTCCTATCAGCGCGATCTGGATGACCTCCATGCCTTCCTCTCGGGACGCGGGACGTCTCCCCTTCAGGCCACCAGCAGCGACTTGCGCGCTTATATCGCCGGTCTGAACAACAGCGGCTATGCGGCAACTTCCCAGGCGCGACGGCTGTCATCGATGAGGCAGTTCTACAAGTTTCTCTACGCGGAGGGGCTGCGGGGCGATGATCCGACTGCCATCCTCGACAGCCCGGCAAAAGGTCGATCCCTGCCGAAAACGATGAGCGAGGAGGATGTGACGCGTCTGCTTGACCGCGCAGCGCTCGAGGCTGACGATCCCTCTCCCGGGCAGTTTTCCCGTCTTCGCATGTTGGCGCTTCTTGAACTGCTCTACGCGACGGGGATGCGTGTGAGCGAACTCGTTTCCCTTTCCGCCCGCGTGCTTGACCAGGAAGCCAGGTTCTTGATCGTCAAGGGAAAGGGCAACAAGGAGAGGCTCGTTCCATTGTCCAGATCGGCCATCGAGGCGATGCGCCGATATGGCGAACTCAGGCGCACGACCGTGCGCAACGCTGACGACAACCCCTGGCTCTTTCCTTCATCCGGCAAGGAAGGCTACCTGCCGCGGCAGGTCTTTGCCCGGGATCTGAAGGCGCTTTCAGCCCGTGCTGGTCTCAGGACTGCCACGATCTCTCCGCATGTGATGCGCCACGCCTTTGCCAGCCACCTACTGCAGAATGGTGCGGACCTTCGCGTGGTGCAGGAACTGCTAGGCCATTCCGACATTTCCACCACACAGATCTACACTCATGTGCTCGAAGAGCGACTGCGGCAACTGGTGCAAACGCACCACCCTCTTGCAAAACTGGGCAAAAACCGGGAATAGAGGGCCCGCCGGCCCCGCCAGAACCATCGGAACACGGATCTCATGCAGACATATCTCGACTTCGAAAAGCCCATCTCAGACCTCGAGGCAAAGATCCACGAGTTGAAGAAGATTGCGGCCGAAGACGAAAGCATCGACACGTCGGACGAGATCGCGCGCCTGGAAGGCCGGGTGCGCGAAGCCACGGAAGAGATCTACACCAAGCTCAACGCGTGGCAGAAAACGCAGGTTGCACGCCATCCGCAGCGGCCTCATTTTGTGGATTACGCCGGGCAGCTGCTCACCGAATTCACCCCGCTTGCCGGCGACAGAAGCTTTGGCGAAGACGCCGCGATCCAGGCCGGCCTTGCTCGCTTTCGGGGTCAGGCAGTTGCGGTCATCGGTCAGGAAAAGGGACACGATACCAAGAGCCGCCTGAAGCATAACTTCGGCAGCCCGCGGCCCGAAGGCTATCGAAAGGCGATCCGGGTGATGGAAATGGCCAACCGCTTTGGCCTTCCAGTCATTTCGCTGATCGACACTGCGGGCGCTTATCCCGGGGTCGGCGCAGAAGAGCGCGGCCAGGCTGAAGCGATCGCTCGCTCGACGGAGATGTGCCTTGCGCTGCGGGTGCCAATGGTCTCCGTGGTCATCGGCGAAGGCGGTTCGGGCGGCGCGATCGCGATCGCAACAGGAAATCGCGTCTACATGCTGGAGCACGCGATCTACTCGGTAATCTCTCCGGAGGGCGCGGCTTCGATTCTTTGGCGCGATTCGACGCGAGCCAGAGAAGCGGCGACGAACATGCGCATCACCGCAACGGACCTCAAGGAGCTCGGCGTCATCGACGACATCATTCCTGAGCCTACGGGCGGAGCGCATCGCGACCCTCCCGCGGTTATCCAGACCGCTGGAAATTTCATTGCTTCCGCTCTCGAAGAACTCGGCAAGATGTCGGGTGAGGAAGTGCGAAACGCACGACGCCAGAAGTTCCTGCAGATCGGCCGTAACCTGTAACCTGCCCGTGCGCCCTGAAATTGCCTGATTCCCCAGCATGGTGGGAACGCCGGAGGAGGGCGAGGGATTTTTGCTGGACAGTCAGAAGCTAGCGGTTAAGATCCTGTAAAGATTACCGCTTCATTGTCCTTCCTGCTGTACCGATTTCTCGCCATAAGCAATTGTGTGGTTTTCATGCCGATACGCCTGAAGAACATTGCCCTCGCCCTGATGCTCGCGACCGCATTGGCAGGCTGTAACGACACGTTGGATTCCGTCGATCTCTCGCACGTCAAGAACAAGGTGGAGCAACCTTTGCCATCTCGCATCCTGGCCGAGATGCAGAAGAAGAACATGCCCCGCAACTCTCCGATCATGATGCGGATCTTCAAGGAAGAGGGTGTTCTGGAAGTCTGGAAAGCAAAAGCGGACAATCGCTTTGATGTGATCGCCAGCTACTCCATCTGCGCGTGGTCGGGCAAGCTCGGCCCGAAGGTGAAGGAAGGCGATCGACAGGCACCGGAGGGTTTCTACAACCTCACGCCTGCCCACCTTAATCCGAATTCCAAATACTATCTGGCGATCAATACCGGCTTTCCCAACCGGTTTGACCAGGCAAACGGCCGCACCGGCTCCAACCTCATGATCCATGGAGCCTGCTCGTCCTCCGGCTGCTACTCCATGACAGACGAGCAGGTGCTGGAGATATACGCCTTTGCGCGTGACGCCTTCAAAGGCGGCCAGACATCAGTTCAGCTTCAAGCTTTTCCCTTCCGTATGACGGCAGAGAACATGGCACGCCACCGCGATAGCGAGCATGCCGATTTCTGGAAAATGCTGAAAGTGGGTTACGACAACTTTGAGGTGACCAAGCGTCCGCCTGAAGTCGCGGTATGCGAGAAGAAATACGTCTTCAATCAGGAGATCAACGGATCGATCTCCGGTGCCGCTGCCGCCTGCCCGCCAATGTCGACACCTGCAGCGCTGAACGTCGCGCTCGCGTCTCACCAGAAGAACTACGACCTGGCCTATGCGAAGGCGATGAAGAAGCTGGACGGCATGGTCTGGTATGAACCGACTGAAGCCGAACGCAAGGCGGTCGTTGCCGACAAGCGCAAGGGCCGTGACATTGCCTATGCCCCGACCGGCACATCGCTGGAGGCCGGCAAACTGATGAAGCGAGAGCAGTTCGAGGCCTTGATCGCCAAGCGCACCGGACCGCAAAGCACGGCGGCAACCACGCTTCTGGCCTCTGCCCGCCCGGCCTCTGCCGCAGAGCGGATGAAGCAGGATCGACTACCGCAGTCGCCCGCGTCAGCATCCGTGGCACAGCCACAGCAAGCCGCAGAAACCGCTACTGCAGATGCCGCGACCACGGCACCCATTCCCACACCAAATCCGCTTGCTTACGCTGCGCCGCCGGTCTCTTCCGCCAACAAGCGTCCCTTCTGGAAGATCTGGGCGTCCGAATGACATCGGAAACCGTACGTCTCTTCGACCTTCGGGGGCTGAAATGTCCCTTGCCGGTCCTGAAGACGCGCAAGCGAATGAGCTCCATGGCATCTGGTGAGGAACTGCTGGTCGAGACGACCGACCCTCTTGCCGGCTTAGACATCCCTCATTTTTGCAATGAGGATGGCCATCAACTCGTTGAAAGCAAGAAAACAGAGAGCGGCCACCGCTTCAGGATCCGCAAAGGCGGAGCGCTTTAGCGTTTGAAGCCAGGGACAGCGAGAGGATTGTCCTCCAGCGCCGCGCGATCCGGACGATCGAGCCGCGGTATGCCCGTGAAGGCGGCAAACAGGTCGCTGACGAACTCCTCAGACAGATCCTGCGTGATCAACACCATGCGCGTTCGCCGATCCGATCCTTCGGGCCAAGCCCGCAGCCGCTGTGGGGGGTGGAAGATCGATTGTACTCCGTGAAGAACAAGCGGCCGTTCCGGATTGTCGGAAAGCGCCACCACCGCCTTCATCCGCAGAAGCTTCTCGCCATGGGCCGAGCGGAGAAGATCAACAAACATCTCAAGCGCCATCGGATCAATCGGCCGGTCGTGAACTAGCGAAAATGATCGGATGTTGGTGCCGTGGCGGTTCACATCATGATGATGATTGTGACCTTGATGGCCATGGGGCTCGTCGTGACGATGGTGACCATGGCTCTGCGCTTGCCCTGCCAACTCGTGCCGTAGCCAGCGATCGACATCGGGGATCTTGGTCGAGGCATCGTAGAGGCCGGTTTCCAGCACGGACGCAACCGCTGTCGCCGAACTGTCCCCGTCCAGTCGCTCCGCGCGGAGATTGAGCACATCGAGTTGCGCGTGGAGATGCGTTAGCTGGTCGCGGGTCGCCATTGTCATCTTGGACAGGATGAGCCGGTCCGCCACTGCGACCTGCTTTGCCGCCTCCGGATGCCGTTCGAGAGTCGACAGCCCGTTGACGGCATCAACGACCGTGATCAATCCGTCCAACTCATAGCTTTGCGCAATCACCGGGTGGCCCATGACCGACTGCATGACAGGCGCGGGGTCTGCCAGACCGGTCGTCTCGATCACCACACGACGGATCGGCTTTAGCCGACCTGTCTGCATCGAGTCCATCATCGAGGCCAAGGTATCGACAAGCTCACCGCGGACCGTGCAGCACAGGCACCCATTGGACAGTTCGACCAGCGTGTCGCCAGAAGCTTCCACCAGAAGGTTGTCGATACCCACTTCGCCGAACTCGTTGATGATGACGGCGGTATCGCTTGCCGAGGGATCCTTGAGGATACGGTTGAGCAAGGTGGACTTCCCCGCGCCGAGGAAGCCCGTGATGATGGAAACCGGGATGCGGCCGGGAGCAGATGACATGCGCTGGCGCCGGCTCAGAAGGTGGGTCGTGGAAGCGGGATCGGCACGTTGGCGATCTGATTTTGGCCACTCTTGCTGGCTGCGACCTCGGAACCGGGGATCAGGCCGGCAAAGCTGTATTGTGGCGACCGCGTCATTTCCCGGATGTAAGGCGACCTTACGATCATCCTTCCAGCGTCGTCACGGCCCTCGCTGCGGACCTTGGCAGCCTTTGGATTGCAGATCTCGGCGCTGATGTCGTTGACGGTCGCCGTGTCACCGTAGGGCGCAAGCGATGCAAGAGGCACGCCCTGCCCGTTTGGCGCAGTCAACCCGACCTGCAGGAGATCTGCCGATTCATCGGCACGACCGGCAAGACTGTCGGAGCCGAGCACGACGGAGATAACCGTACGTCCATTGCGAGTCGCTGATGAAACCTGGTTGAAGCCGGCAGCGCAGATAAACCCCGTTTTCATTCCGTCCGCGCCGTCGAAGCGGCCGACGAGCATGTTGAAGTTGCCGTAATTCTTCTTCCCCGTACTCACGCCTTCCAGCGAGAAATAACCCGCGTATTCGGGAAACTCGCGCTTAAGCTGCAGTGCCAGCACGGCAAGATCACGTGCGGTCGTATATTGACCCTTGCCGGGCAGGCCATGGGGATTGATGAAATGGGTCGAGCTCATGCCGAGCCTAGCCGCTTCGGCATTCATCGTTGCGACGAACTGGTCGAGCGTCCCCCCGACAGTTTCCGCCACGGCGACGGCAATATCGTTTGCTGACTTGACCAGCAGAAGTTTCAGCGCGCTGTCGAGCGTCAATTGCGAGCCCGGCTTGAAATACATCTTGCTGGCTGGCTGATCCGCGGCTTTTTTGCTCATCGTCACGGTGCTGTCCAGCGACAGCCGACCCGCCTTGAGCGCCTTGAACGTGACATAGGCCGTCATCAGTTTGGTGAGAGAGGCCGGGTACCACTTCCGGAACGCCTCTTCGTGGGCGATCACTCGCCCCGTGCGGACGTCCACGACCATATGCGGATTGGCAAGCGTTCCACCGGCAGACATGAAGACGGCGGCAGCAGCCAGCGCTGCAACGAACCTGGAGGCGCGGGGCAAGGTGGAACAATGCTTCGGCAAGATGATACCTCGTTGACCGGGAAACACGCGCGGCATTAGTCAACCTATGTGGCCAACCAATGGCAAAGAACGTTGATTGCGTCAATCGTGAGGAGCAGTATGACAGAGCGCGCGTCGCAATTCCGCAGAATGACAACAATCAGAGAACCGAATGCCGATCATCAATAGAGCTGCCGAGCTTCAGGCAGAAGTCACCGAGTGGCGCCGTCATCTTCATCGAAATCCCGAAATTCTTTATGACGTTCAAAATACCGCAGCCTTCGTCGAGGCACGGCTTCTGGAGTTCGGCGTCGACGAGGTGGTGACGGGGATCGGCCGCACCGGCGTGGTGGGCATCATTCATGGTCGCGAAGCGGGCGGGCGCACCATCGGACTTCGCGCCGACATGGACGCACTCCCGCTCGAGGAGGTAACAGGCAGGCCATGGACCTCGACCATCCCCGGTCGGATGCATGCCTGCGGCCATGACGGGCATACATCCATGCTTCTTGGCACCGCCAAGCACCTGGCTGAAACGCGCAACTTCAAAGGCACCGTCGCGCTGATCTTCCAGCCTGCCGAAGAAGGCGGCGCGGGGGCCGCCGCAATGATCCAAGACGGGCTGATGGAACGCTTTGGCATCGACGAGGTCTACGGCATGCACAACATGCCGGGGATTCCTGTTGGACAGTTCGCCATCCGCCGCGGCGGCATCATGGCGGCGCCCGACAAGTTCACCATCACGATCAAGGGCCGCGGCGGCCACGCCGCACAACCGCACCGCACGATCGACCCGATTCTCATCGGCTCGCAAATCGTCGGCAACTTGCAGGCGATCGCAGCCCGAAACGCCGACCCGCTGCGCTCCGTCGTCGTCTCCGTCACACGGTTCGAAGCCGGCACCACGCACAACATCATCCCCGACAGCGCCACCTTGGGCGGAACGGTACGCAGCCTGAGCGAGGATGTTCGAGAGCTCGCAGAAACCCGTATCCGCCAGATCGTCGAAGGTCTTGCGCTGGCGCATGGCGCCACCACCGAAATTGAATATGAGCGCAACTGCCCGGTCACGGTGAACCACGACCGGGAAACCGAGCATGCCATTCGCGCAGCCGTGGATGCAGTCGGTCCCGCCAAGGTGGATACGGACATCGACCCCTCCATGGCCGGTGAGGACTTCGCCTACATGCTGAAGAGCAGGCCCGGCGCCTTCATCTTCATCGGCAATGGGGAGAGTGCGCCTCTTCACAATCCCGCTTACGATTTCAGCGACGACGCGATCGCCTACGGCATCTCCTATTGGGTGCACCTGGCTGAACAGCGTTTAAGCCACTGACGCCCACACCCACAGACGGCGCCTGAGGAAAGGGCTTGGATTCGGCGGGCGCCTTTTGTAAGGATGCAAGAGCTGGTCCCGTAGCTCAGCAGGATAGAGCACCAGATTCCTAATCTGGGGGTCACGCGTTCGAATCGCGTCGGGATCACCATAGTTCGCACCAACAGCGTCTTTCGCATCGCCGTGCCGCACTTGCGCGACGGACGATTCATCCCTAATTTTTCTTCATGCTTAGCCGTTCGTTCGAGGCCTCTTCGCCTGCGCCTATTCCCATGGATCCCTTAAGCGAAGTCCTGCAGGATTTTCGTCTGAGTGGCGTGAACTATGGCCGTTGCGAGCTTCGGCATCCGTGGAGTGTTTTCTATCCCCAACAGCAGCTGCTGCGCTTCCACTTCGTGAGCCAGGGTTCATGCTGGCTTCATACGGAAGCCCAGGGCTGGCAGGAACTTCGTGGGGGCGATCTGGTGCTTCTTCCCCAGGGCATCGCCCACAGACTGTCGAGCGTGCCCGACGTCATCGGTGACACGCTTGAAGACTGCCGGGTGATCGACCTTGGGAGCAATGTTTGCGAAGTCGTGCAGCAAGGTGCGCACGATTTCGGCGCAAGTAGCACGCTGTTTTGTGGCTCCATGGCCCTGGGTGCCTACGCGCTTGATCCCCTGATCGCCTTGATGCCGCCGATCATCAAGGGCTGCGATGTTGCCGGCCACGACCCGATCATCGGTCCGCTCCTGTCAGCCATGACACAAGAGGCTGCACAACCGCAAATGGGAAGCGCTACGGTCCTCTCTCGAATGGCTGATCTTCTCGTGGCGCGGCTCATCCGCTGCTGGGTCAATTGCCGCGGCGCCTCGACCACCGGCTGGCTTGCAGCGATCCGCGATCCGCATATCGGCCGCGCTTTGGCCGCCATCCACAGGAACCCCGGCCAACACTGGACCATCGAAACTTTGGCCGGCGTGGCTGGCCAGTCCCGAACGGTATTTGCAGACCGGTTCAGCACGTTGGTTGGCGAAGGCCCGGCACGCTACCTAGCTCGCTTGCGCATGCAGCTTGCCCGGGAGTTACTGAGGCAGGGCGGAATGTCGGTTGCCGAGGTTGCCGCCCGCCTCGGCTATGAATCAGAGGCCTCTTTCTCGCGTGCCTTCAAACGCATCACCGCTGTGTCTCCCGGTGTTGTGCGACGCAAAAGTTCCGGACGAATGAACAACAATTTCGGATTTTAAGGCACAGACCATCCCGATCCTGTCGCTTATAGGTGCTGCTCCA
>CAYNED010000039.1:0-15665 GCA_964396135.1 uncultured Neorhizobium sp. | reverse complement strand
GAGATCATGTCGCCGATGACGTATTCCGGCGCGTCATGCAGCAACGTCATCATCTGCCTTTGGCAGTCGGTTTCGTTGCAGCGCCGGAAGATTTCCTCCACTACGAGGCAATGCTGTGCAACGGAAAATGCGTGGTTTCCGCGAGTCTGGCCATTCCAACGCGCCACTCGCGCCAGGCCATGGGCAATGTCGGAGATCTCGATGTCCAGCGGGGATGGATCAAGCAGGTCAAGCCGCCGTCCCGAAAGCATCCGCTGCCAGGCGCGTGGCGTCTTCGCGCCGCTCACGGCTCCGCCTCGTCGCCGGCAGGGAAGGACAGGCCGGTCCATTCCGGAAGCCGGGCCGTCACAGAAACATCCTCAGCCAGCAGCGCAGTTCCCGACGCCAGTGCCGCACCAACACGATCCGTGCGGACAATTGCGAGGCCTGATTGACCGGAAACGGTTCCGAGCGTGCCGATCGTCTTGCCGCCAGCCGTGATATCCGTGCCGGATGGGGGAAGTGCCGTCTCCGCATCGATCTGGACGAGCCGACGTCGCGCCGTGCCCCGGTGCTGCATTCGCGAGACGACTTCCTGGCCGACATAGCAGCCTTTGCGAAACGACAGCCCACCGTTGAGGTCCATCAGCACGTCGTGAGGGAAGGCATCCGAGAGGGCGAAATCCGCGCCGGAAGCCGCGACGCCTGCGTTGACCCGCAGGTGTTCATAGTCGCCAATCGTTACATCTGGAGCGCTAGAGCCAGCCAGTCGGACCAGCCGGACGCCAATCTTTGAAAACCGGCTGTCTGCCGGTCCGGCAATCTCGCCGTCTTCGTCCCAGACAACCGTGGTGCCTTCTTCGTCCACTGCGGTTATGTCCACCGGCGCCCGCAGTTTGTACATCGTCAGCCGCCGAACCAGCGCGTCCATCTGGTCGGCATCCGTTTCAAGCACGAAGGCGCCACCGTCCCGCCAGATCATGAAGTCGAAGAGGATCTTTCCCTGCGGCGTGAGCAGCGCCCCCGGACGCGCTTCCGCATCCATCAGCGAAACGACGTCAGTGGTGATCAGGTTCTGGAGGAAGACCTCCGCATCCGAACCGGAAACACGAACGAAGCGGCGGTTTGGGAGATAGGCAGCTGGCATGGATGGATCCGGGTGATGATGCTGCTACCAGTTAGGGATTTACCGCTCAGGCAGCAAGGTGCCTTCGGCTCGCGTCAATCACCACCGGTGAAGGATTTCCATTCCCCTTCCGGCGTGATGGCGATCCGGTAGAAGTTGTAGTTTCCTGCTTCTTCCATGCCCATCAGATCACCGGCTGTGACGATTCGGAGCAGTTCGACCCGTTCCGGCGGTGTGAGGGAGGCCAGATCTTTCGCGGCGAAATAGGGCCAGACATAGACCTCCTCCGGCGTCCCTGCATCCATGTGCGCTGCGCCGGTTGACAGGATGTCCAGCAGAATCGCGAGGATCTCCAGTCCGTCAGGATCGCCTGAATAGCTCCGCATGGCTTCGATCGGATCGTTGATCTCGCCGTTGACCTGCGTTTGCCGTGGTCCGGGGTTGGTCAACATCCGCAATTGTTCGATATCGCCGGATGCCGCCGCGCCCTGGATCAACTCCCGCATGCGGCGCACGGTCTCCGGGAGCTGCAAGGGGTCCAGGATGACTGGAGTGTCGGCAGACGCGGCGTCGCCATCTCCACCGCCGGAAGCGTCGCCTGCTTCGGTCGCGGGCCGGTTGATCATCGGATCGGGAAGGGGAAGAGCCGGCACCGTGCCTTGTTCAGTCTCAATCACACGCTGCCGTTCCGGCACGCTGCGCAGTTCCGAAAGAGCCATGGCTTGTGGCGCAGCAAATACGGCCGCCATGGCAAGGGCGGCCGTGAAAGAGAGGCGTCTGGGTTTGATCAGAGGCTCCGGAGCTTTGCCCATCGGATATCTCCGAAGCTTATTGGAATCGGCGTTCCGGGGAAAATTCACCGGCAAGCATGCGTTCGCGCAATTCTTCAAGCATGGCTTCGGCACCCTGTTCGCCGTGGATGCGAATCGTTTCGCGCATGGCAAGTGCAAAGGCTGCGTCTGCGATGATCTCCGGCTCGATGCCATCGGCCACTCCGTCGGCCCAGGCTTCGTTCTGATATTCCAGGGCCACCTGCATCTTCTCGTGGACAATCATGTCGTCGATTTCGTTGCGGCCAGTCTGCATCATGTCTTCCTCGGTTACCCGTGGGTTACTGCGTTGTTAAGGACTCTATCAGCCTTTTACCAAAACGACACGGCTTGCTGGCGAAAGAGGTAAATAATGCCCTAATTTCCAAACCGGGCTGCGATTTCTGCAGCAAGTGTTGCGCCTTCGTTACGGTGACGCTCCTCTGCAGCTCTCGCGGAGTCGGTGCAGGTGGTGTGGACGGAGGCAAAGGAGCGATAGCCGCGATTGAAGGCAGCGGTAAGGCGCTCTTTCCGCATAGGCTCCTTTGCCGTGTCGGAATCCAGCAGTTCCTGCATGGATGCTCTCCAATCGGCGTCGCCTTCCTCTCCGCACAGGCTGCGCAGGTAATGGATTGATCCAAGGATCTCGGCGAGTCGCGCCAGCTGCGGGTCATAAGGCGCGGGCTTCTCTTCCTCAACCACCGGAGCTGCCGGGGGAGGCGGCTCTTGTGCCGCCAATGGCGCGGCCATGACGCCAACCATGGCAAGGCTGGCGAGGCTGATCCATGTCCTGGAGAGGAATCGCTTCATTGTTTGGTCGTATCGTGTCTGCTCATGTCTTCGCAAGTGCGGCCAACTTGTCGACGCAGTCCAGCACGCTGGCTGGCACAGGCAGGCGGCGAATCTCCGCTGGCGTATACCATCCCTGATCGGCAGCATCATCTGCAGCAATTGCCTCCGAAGAAGCATCTGCCTTGACGGTGAAGACGGACAGAAAGAAGTGGCTCTCGATTTCCCCGTCCTTCGCCTCGGTCTTCAGATCGTAGGTGGCAAAAAGCATAGGGTCGTATGCAGCAATTCCCGTTTCCTCCTGAAACTCCCGCAGGGCCGTCTCTGCCGGCGTTTCTCCCGCCTCCGCCCGTCCGCCCGGAAAGGCGAAAAGGTCCGCCGCGGGCGGATTGCGCCGACGGATGAGCAGGAGACGTCCGTCGCGTTCCAGAATTGCGGAGGAGGCGTGCTGACGAGACAGGAGCGGCGACAGGGGTGATTGGTCTTCCATGATGGCTAGAGTAGAACGATCGCACACGAAGACAACGGCCGAGTCGCACATGAAAGCCTATCTTCTCTTCTCCCTTGCAGCCGTTGCGGAGATTGCCGGATGCTTTGCCTTCTGGGCCTGGTTCCGGCTCGACAAGCCGATCTGGTGGCTGGCACCCGGCATGCTGTCGCTGGCGCTCTTTGCCGGAACGCTGGCACTGGTGCCGAGCGAAGCGGCCGGCCGCACCTATGCAGCCTATGGCGGCATCTACATCATTGCCTCGCTGCTTTGGCTTTGGCTAATCGAAGGCCGCTTGCCGGACCGCTGGGATCTGAGCGGTGGCCTTGTCTGCCTCGCTGGCGCGTCCCTGATCCTCTTTGGCCCGCGCGGCTGACCGGCCGGCTTGACCGCGCCTGGAGCCGGTGCAATGACAACGGCATGTGTGGACGCTACGCCTTGACCGCGACACCGGAGGAAATCCTGCATTTCCTGAGCGTGATCGATGTTGATGACTTTCCGCCGCGCTACAACATCGCGCCGACGCAGCCGGTCCTCGTCGTCACCAGCTCGGAGCAAAGGGAACCTAGCACCAATCTTCCGGATAGAAGGGCGCTTCTGGCACGTTGGGGGTTCATTCCGGGTTGGGTGAAGGACCCACGTGAGTTCCCGCTCTTGATCAACGCGCGGGCAGAAACGGCAATTGAGAAAGCGTCATTTCGCGGCGCGATGCGCCACCGGCGCGCGCTCATCCCTGCCTCAGGTTATTACGAGTGGCGGCGACCACCAAAGGAAACGTCGCTTCCCTCGCAGCCTTATTGGATCAGACCAAAGAACGGCGGCATCCTCGCTTTCGGTGGCTTGCTGGAGACCTATTGTTCGGCGGACGGCTCGGAGGTCGACACGGCCGCCATCCTGACGACGAAAGCCAATGCGGCACTTCGCGGCATCCACGAGCGCATGCCGGTGGTGGTTCCGCAGGAGGCATTTTCGCGATGGCTGGACTGCAAGACGCAGGAGCCACGCGCCGTTATCGATATCCTGCAACCGGTTAATGGGGATTTCTTCGAGGCGATCCCGGTTTCCGACCTTGTCAACAAGGTCGCCAATATGGGACCGGCACTACAAAAGCCCATCGCGCTCGCTGACCCTGTGAGTGCTTCGAAAGAACCGAAGTCCGGCGCACAGATGTCCCTCTTCTAAGCCCCCAGTTCACAACGAGCTTTCTCATGCTTCCTGCTGCGTTTTCGGGCTTCTTCCTTGGTGCGTCCCTGATCATGGCGATCGGCGCACAGAACGCGTTCATCCTCAGACAGGGGCTGATCCGCAGCCACGTCTTCTTGCTCTGCCTCATCTGTGCACTCTCGGATGCGCTGCTGATCGCCGCGGGCGTGGCAGGATTGGGTACCCTGATTGCCCAATCGCCGATATTGATCTTCTGGGTAACGATCGGCGGAGCGCTCTTTCTAGCCGCTTATGCAGTGAAAGCGTTCCTGCGCGCTTGGCGGCCTGTGGCCATGGTGGCGGGGACGCCAGAGGGTATCCCGTTGAAGGCGGCAGTGCTCACCTGCCTGGCCTTCACCTTCCTCAACCCGCATGTCTATCTGGACACGGTCGTCTTGCTCGGCAGCTTGTCGGCCGCCTATCAAGGAATGGAACGATTGGCCTACGGCATGGGAGCCGTTACGGCGTCGTTCGTCTGGTTCTTCGGCCTGGGCTATGGAGCGAGGCTACTGACGCCGCTCTTTGCCAAACCCGCCGCATGGCGGGTCCTTGACGTGCTGATCGGCATGGTGATGAGCCTGCTTGCGCTTGGACTGCTGTTTAGCCTTGCAAACGCGGGCTGAGAGGCTCAGCCAGCCGGCTTCAGCGTCTGCTTTGGCTTCAGCATCAGCGCAGCCGCGACCACAGCCTTGATCCCCAACGGGCGGTAGGGATGGGCCTGATCGACCTTGTTCTGTACAGCTTCAGCATTTCCATTCGACATGTGGGCTCTCCTCGCGCAAGCAAATCAGACGTCAGACCGTCCGCTTCTGCGCTCTGAGGGCCAAACTCGGCGGAATAGTGGCGGATGGAATGACCGCCCCTCGTGGGATCCTCGGCACTGAAAGACGCGCCGAGACTGTGGCATTTTCGACGCGGCTGAGATGGCAGCCAGGTCAGACGTTGGCTTCGTCTTCCTCGATGGTGAGCGTGCCATAGCGTCTGTGCCAGAGGCGGGCACTGAAGGGCAGAAAGGCAAGATACGCTATGACGCTGATAACCAGAACCTGCCACGTGTAGCTCATCAGCAGGGCGACATAGAGCACGCCTATGAGGAGGATCGGCAGCATCAGGTCTCGACGGACCTTTGTCTGCGACTTGCCCGACCATACCGGCACCCGGCTGACAAGCAGATATCCGATCAGCACGGTATAAGCGACGCTGCCGTAGACATAGACGGGGGAGGGCTCCACCCCTAGGAAGCCGAGATACACCGGTAGCAGAACAAGCACCGCGCCGAATGGTGCCGGCACGCCGACAAAGAACTCCGACTGCCAGGCGGCCTTTTCCTGCCGCTCCTCCATCACATTGAAGCGGGCGAGCCGTAGCCCGGCACCGATCGCGTAGATCAGCGCAGCAATCCAGCCGATCGAGCGAGCGTGGTCGAGAAGAAACGCGTAGGAGACAAGAGCAGGTGCCACACCGAAATTGATGATGTCGGCCAGCGAATCCATCTGGACGCCAAACTTCGAATTCGCCTTCAGGAGCCTTGCAACACGCCCGTCAATGCCATCGAGAAAGGCGGCCAGCAGGACCATCGCGACAGCAAGTTCGTAGCGGCCTTCGAAAGCAAGACGGATGCCCGTCAACCCGGCGCAGATGGCGAGAACTGTGATGAGGTTCGGCACCATCAGGCGAAGCGGGATTTCCCTCAGCCGCGGGCCCCGGCCTCCATCGTCGGGCCGGACCGTCTCAGTTGGGGGAACAGGCGTCTCCATGAAGTCTCCTTGTGCTTAGCTGCGGCGGCTGATGGTGGGGCCTTTGGTGGAGCCGAACTCGGCGATCACTGTTTCACCGCCATAGGTGCACTGACCAACAGAAACGCGCGGCTGGGCAGTTGCGGGCAGCAGGATGTCAAGGCGCGAACCAAACCGGATTAGGCCGAAACGTTCGCCGGCATTGAGCGGCTCCGTTGGCTTCACCCAGCAAACGATGCGGCGGGCGATGAGGCCTGCGATCTGGACGACCGCGACGCGACCATGGCGGGTGTCGATCACCATGCTGTTGCGTTCGTTGTCCTCGCTTGCCTTGTCCAACTCGGCATTGACGAACTGACCCGCGCGATACTGGATGTCGACCACTTGTCCACGAACGGGTGAGCGGTTGATGTGGCAGTCGAAGACGTTCATGAAGACCGAGATGCGCAGCATGGGCTCGGTACCCAGATTAAGCTCTGGAGCCGGTACGACCATCTGCACAGAAGACACGCGCCCATCCGCGGGGCTGACGACAAGATCGTCGTCCTGCGGAACCACGCGCTCCGGATCTCGAAAGAAGTAGGCGCACCAGAGGGTAAGAACGAGGCCGATCCAGAACAGCGGTTCGGCGATCCATCCAAGGATCAATGATGCAACGAAGAAGGCTGCGACAAAGATGTAGCCTTCCTTGTGGATCGGAACGAGCGTGTTGCGGATGGTGTCGAACAGATTGATCAACCCGGTTCTCCTCATGTTGTCAGCTTTGGCTGACTACTAGGAAACGGTTTTTTGAGCAATGCAGTTCCGCAAGACCTCACGTCGCAGGGGCAAGGCGCATGATGACGCCGAGATCGTCGCTGTCTCGCACTTGGCGTAAATGTTCTTCCGCCTGAGTCGCTTCTCGTTGCCTGTTCCACATCGAAGCGTACAGCCCGTCTGCCGCGAGAAGATCTGCGTGCGTGCCACGCTCCGCAATGATCCCGTCGCGCAACACGATGATCTCGTCGGCGCCGATCACGGTGGAGAGCCGGTGGGCGATGACGAGCGTCGTACGATTTCGTGAAACGATATCGAGCGCCGACTGAATCTCCTGCTCCGTTGTCGTGTCGAGCGCCGACGTCGCTTCGTCCAGGATCAGGATGGGAGGAGCTTTGAGAATGGTGCGCGCGATGGCGACCCGCTGCTTCTCACCGCCGGAAAGCTTCAGCCCCCGCTCACCAACCATGGTGTCGAAGCCTTGCGGCAACGCCCGCAGAAAGGCGCCGATCTGGGCAACCTCTGCTGCTGCCGAGACTTCTTCTTCCGTGGCGGAGGGCCGGCCATAGCGGATGTTGTAGGCAATGGTGTCGTTGAAGAGGACCGTGTCCTGCGGCACCATGCCGATTGCGGCCCGCAACGATTGCTGCGTCACCGATCGCACATCCTGGCCATCGATCGTAATGGCGCCCCCCTGCACGTCGTAGAAGCGATAGAGAAGCCTGGAGATGGTGGATTTGCCCGCGCCCGATGGTCCAACGATGGCAACTGTCTTGCCGGCGGGCACTTCAAAGGAGAGCCCCTTGAGGATTGGCCGGTCCGCGTCATAGGCAAAGTGCACATCCTTGAAGGCGATGCTGCCCTGGCGGATTTGCAGCGGCGCCGCATCCGGCTTGTCCTTCACCTCGGCCTCGACCTCGAGAAGGTCGAACATCTGCTCGATGTCGGTCAGGCCCTGACGAATTTCGCGGTAGACGAAGCCGATGAAGTTCAGCGGTACCGAAAGCTGCAGCAAGAGCGCGTTGACGAAGACGAAGTCGCCGATCGTCTGCTCGCCGCGCTGGACGGCCAGCGCCGACATCACCATGATCACCGCCATGCCGAGCCCGAAGATCACGCCCTGGCCGAAGTTCAGCCAGCCAAGGGACGTCCAGACCTGCGTGGCCGACTTTTCATAGCGCGCCATGGAGCCGTCGAACCGGCGGGCCTCCATGTCTTCGTTGCCGAAATATTTGACGGTCTCGAAGTTCAGGAGCGAATCGATGGCCTTGGTGTTGGCGTCCGTGTCGCTGTCATTCATCGATCGGCGGATCGAAATGCGCCAGTCGCTGGCTTTCACCGTGAACCAGACATAGGCCCAGACGGTGATGGCAGTGACCGCCACATAGCTGAAGCCGTAGCTCAGCCAGAAGATGATGGCCGTCAGCACAAACTCGACCAGCGTCGGGATCGAGTTGAGAATGGTGAAGCGGACGATCGTCTCGATGCCCTTTGTGCCACGCTCGATGATGCGCGACAGGCCGCCAGTCTTGCGTTCCAGGTGGAAGCGAAGCGACAGCCGGTGCATGTGCACGAATGTCTTGTAGGCAAGCTGCCTGACCGCATGCTGGCCAACGCTGGCAAATAGCGCGTCGCGCAGCTGGTTCAGGCCTACTTGCAAGATGCGGGTAAGATTGTAGGCGATGACGAGAACCACGGCTCCCAGCAGAAAGACCGGCAGAATGCCCGCCATATCCAGCTCGCCGTTGAGCGCGTCCGTCGCCCATTTGAAGAAATAGGGAACACCAAGAAGGATGACCTTGGCCAGGAACAGGAAAACCGTTGCCCACACCACCCGGCGCTTCAGGTCGGCGCGACCATGCGGCCACATATAGGGCCACAGGTTGACGAGGGTGCCCAGCGGATTGCTGGAATCCGCCGATACGGTCTTCTTCCGGTCGTTCATTCTGGTCTCCGAGAGGCGCGGCTCGAGCGAGCCTCAGGGACATAGGACGTAGAGCCGGATGATGCAACGAGGCGAGGCGATTGTGCTCGGCACACTGTCCGTCTGCCACCCTCCGCTTCTGGCGCGGATCGGCTGGCTACTGGATCAGTTTCTGCATCCGCTTGCGGTGCAGTTCTTCAGCATCCGGAAGGGCTTCGTCCGGCACGCCGAAGACTTGGCCCGGCTCGATCAGGTCAGGGTTTGAGATCTGTTCCTCATTGGCAAGATAGATCGTGGTATAACGCACGCCCTGGCCGTAGACCCGCCGAGAGATCTGCCAGAGCGTGTCGCCGCGGCGAATGATGACCGAGCCGCGGGCACCTGTCAGCGGCGCCTGTTCGATCGTCTTCGGACCGGTCTCGACGCTGTTCTGTGTCAGCTCCGTCTCCGCAGGCTGGGTCATGACCGCAGCAGGACCCAAAGCTCGTTCGACGGTGGAAGCGACAGCATCAAGTTCCTCCCGAACCGCCTTCGGCTCGTTAGGAAGCTTTTCGACGGCAGCCAGAGCGTCTGCGGCCTGTTTGGCTGTCTGGTCCACAATGGCTTGTGTAGACGCCGTCGTGCCGGCTGGGAGCCTGTACTCGGAAAGCGACTTGAGCGCTATGCCTGTAGCAGAACGGGCAGCGGCAAGTTCTTCGCCTGAAGGTTCCTTGCCGCCCTCGTAGAGCCCCAGGAGGATACCGAATGCCCGCGCAGCGTCGTTGCGCAGCTTGTCGAAGGTGCCGCCATCGATGGGAGAGACGGAATTGGGGCCCTGCGGTCCTGCAACGGCTGCGACCTGTTCACCCGCGGGGCGGTTGAAGGGGACTGCAACGCGAAGCGCCGTCTTCCCATTGCCGTCGAGCATCTCGACGGCAATGAGATGTTCCCCGACGGCCAGCTGCGTGGTCCCGTCGATAACGAAGTGCCCGTCCTGACCTGCCTTGGAACGGCCAACCGGCTGCTCGCCCGCAAAGCCTACCAGTGAAGCGCCGGCCGGGGCAGTCCCGGCGATGAAGATGCGATCTCGTTCGATCTCCACCGCAGTCACCTTCAGTTCGGCCGTATCCCCCTGGGGCGCAGCCGGTGCAGGCTCGGCAGCCATTTGCGGAGCCGCGGCAACCAGATCAGACGCGGCGTCCGGCAGCGCAGGGAGCGTCGGCGCCTCCGGGCGGTCCGATCCCAAGGCGTTGTTGCCCGCCTGTCCAACGTCCGTGCTGTCGGCCGCAGGGACGCTGACCAGCCGGCTGGCCTTGCCAGGCTTCGTCACCATGGCGAGCAGCTTGCCGTCGCTCGTGCTGGGTACGGAAACGGTTGCCGTTTCCTCTGACACGATCACGCGTCCATCGTCCGTCGTCGCCTTCAGGACAAGTTGGTGGTCGCCCGCGGGGAGGGGCTGGTCCAGCGCGATCGCGAAGTCACCCGATGGGCCGACCTTCACGCTTGCGACAGCGCCCTCGTCGGAGTTGATCTCGATCGTTGCGCCCGGTTCTGCTCGCCCGGCAATCACCGCGGAGCCGTCCGGCTCGACCCGGAGCACATCGAATGCGGGCGTGACGGGTGCCTTGATCTCAGCCTGCTGCGGGTCCGCGGTGCCGCCTGCCGGTGTTTCCGCGGCGGGCTCCGAGACCTGCTCCGGCGGCGTGGCTGGAGTGGGCTCTTCGGTCACCGCCTCCTTCACCGTCTCGCCGGCCTGATTGACGGCGTCGCTGATGCTCTCTCCCTCAGGTGAGATCCGAGGCAGAACAAAGAAGACCATCAGCAAGGTCGCAGCAACGAGGACAACAAGTGCCAGCCAGCCGGCGCGGTTTCTCATCTCAAATCTCTCCGGACGGATAGTCCCGCCTCTTTTTCCGGATTACCTCTTTCCCTCTGGCTTCACAAGCTTTTCGGTCTATTTGAACTTGCCGTTGGGCCGGTTTCCCTCCACTTTGGTGGGCGATTCAAGCCTTGTCCTATTTCGAGCCAAGTCTCCCGGAGTTTATAGTGCCTATTCAGTCCATCTGCGTTTATTGCGGCTCCCAGCCTGGCCGCGATCCTGCCTATCTTGCTGCCGGCCGCGCGCTGGGCAGGTCGATCGCCTCCCATGGGCTGCGCCTGGTCTATGGTGGCGGCACGAAGGGCATCATGGGCGCCGTGGCGGCCGGTGTGCTGACGCATGGCGGGCAGGTAACCGGCATCATCCCCGAGTTTCTGGTCGACATGGAGGCGACGAGGCACTCGCTCGGTCAGCTCGACGAATTGATCGTGACCGAGGATATGCATGCACGCAAGCATGCCATGTTCGAGCGCTCAGATGCCTTCGTCACCCTGCCGGGCGGCATCGGTACGCTGGAGGAGATCGTCGAAATCATGACATGGGGACAGCTCGGCCGCCACGAAAAGCCGATGGTTTTTGCCAATGTCGGTGGCTTCTGGAACCCGATGCTGGACCTGATCGACCACATGCGCGGGCAAGGCTTCATTCACCGCGCCCACCTCGTGCGACCGCTGGTGATCGACGATGTCGAGGAGATCGTGCCGGCCATTCTGGACCTCGGCGAGGGCCAGACCCCGGCGCAAGGACAGGGGGACGTCATTTCCCGTCTGTGACGGGCCGGTGCCGCAGCTTATCGGTCGCGGTACGACCGCAACATGCTCCAGGAATAGATTGCGAGCGCGATCCAGATCAGAACGAATGCCGCAAGCTTCACCATGCTGAGTGGCTCATGGAAGACGAAGACGGCAATCAGGAAGATCATCGTCGGCGCGATGTACTGCATGATCCCGATGGTCGAGAGCCTCAGAAGCTTGGCACCATTGGCATAGATCATGAGGGGACCTGCGGTGATCAGGCCGCTGCCGATCAGAAGCAGCGTGTCGGACATGCTGCCGTTGAACAGGTGCCCGGTTCCCGATGCCTCCGAGTAGAAAATGAAGATCAGCGCGGGCGGGCTGAGCAGCAGCACCTCCAGAAAGAAGCCCTGGTTGGCGCCAACCGGCAGTGTCTTGCGGAAGAATGCGTAGAAGCCCCAGCTGACCGTCAGTGCCAGCGCCACCCAAGGCAGTCCGCCGGCGTCAACGGTCAGGATTGCAACGGCCGCCACGACAAGCGCAATGGCGGCAAGCTGCAACGGGCGCAGGCGCTCCTTGAGCAGAACGGCTGCGAGAAAAATGCTGAAGAGCGGATTGATGAAGTAGCCCAGCGCCGTATCAAGAGCCCTGTCGACGGAGATCGCCCAGACATAGATCCCCCAATTGACGGTGATCAGCGCCGCCGTCAGGCCCGCCATCATCAATGTCCTTGGCGAACGGAATGCCACCTTCAAGTCGCTTGTGCGGCGCAGGATCAGCAGAACCAAACCCGCCACGGGCAACGACCAGATGACGCGATGCGCCAGCACCTCGATCGGCGACATATGCGCGACGGCCTTCATGTAGATCGGCAGGAAGCCCCACATGAAATAGGCGGTCAACGCGAAGGCGAAGCCGCGGGCAGAATCCTCGTTCTTCGCCGGCAGGGGCGCGTCGGTCGTGGTCATGGGGGGTGTTTCCAAAACGATCTGGCTGCGGTGGGTCTACTCCAACCTGACAATACGAACCAATTCATTTGCGTGAAGCGTCGATCGCGGTCATGAATTCATGTGCTGATTGAAGCGCTGCCGTACTTTTGGAGCCATCATGACTTTCGAACAGCAGCCGGTCCACCGCCAGGTGTTTGCAAGCCAGATTCTGGCCAAGGCAGGAGTTACCGGCAATTCGGCGCTGCTGACGGCCTTTGCCCGGGTTGAACGGGAGCGTTTTCTCGGACCTCCGCCATGGTTCTATAGCGACTTTTCCACCTATCGCGAGCTGGCGTCTGGTGACCCGGTGGTGCTTTATCAGGACATGTTGGTGGCGCTCGACACTGCCCGCCACGTCAACAACGGAGTACCGTCCTTACATGCTTCGGCGCTCAGCAAGGTCGGGGTTGGTTCTGGTGAACATGTGGTCCATATCGGAGCCGGTACAGGCTATTACACTGCCATTCTTTGTGAACTCGTGGGGCCGACGGGGCGGGTGACTGCCGTCGAATACGATCAGGCCCTTGCGGAGCAGGCAAAACACAACCTGCGGGACTACCGCAATGTGGACGTCGTGCAGGGGGATGGAGCCTCCTTTCCGCACCACGAGGCTGATGTTGTTTATGTGAACTTCGCGCTCGACCATCCCGCTGCCGCTTGGGTGGACAGGCTTGCGCCTGGCGGAAGGCTTCTCTTTCCGCTCGGGATACCTGCAATGAGCGAAGCCGGCGAGGATCTCCCGTTTACCGGCGCGGCGGGCCTGCTGCTGGTGCAACGGCGAGAAAGCGGATTTAGCGCCAACTTCCTGCAGCCGGTTTCGTTCGTGTTTGCCGAGGGTCAGGCGCCGCCGCCGCCGGGCCGAAGAGAGGGCCTGCAGGCAGCCTTTCGTCGCCGCATGGCCGCCCAGGTGAAACAGCTGCGCTGGCGGCGGCAGCCGGAGGAGGACGAGTGGTATTCGGAAGAGGAGTGGGGCCTTTCTCTGCGGGAGCCGTGACTACTCTGCCGCAATCCGCCCCGCCATGTCCCGGTTCTTCATCAGCTTGTAGATGATGGAATCCGTTAGCGCCTGGAATGAGGCGTCGATGATGTTTTCCGAAACGCCGACCGTCCACCAGCGGCTGCCGTCGCCATCGCTGGATTCGATCAGAACACGGGTAATGGCGGCCGTTCCGCCGTTCAGGATGCGCACCTTGAAGTCTGCCAGCACCAGGTCGGCAATCTCGGCCTGATATTTCCCAAGGTCTTTCCGCAGAGCAAGATCAAGCGCGTTGACCGGACCATCACCCTCCGCGACCGACATCACCTGCTCGCCGTCGACATCGAGCTTCACCACGGCTTCAGAAACGGTCTTGATGCGGCCGTTGGAATCAAACCGCCGCTCGACCATCACCCGGAAGCTTTCAACTGTGAAGAAGGCCGGAATGGTTCCGAGCGTGCGATGGGCCAAAAGCTCGAAGCTCGCATCCGCCCCCTCGTAGGCATAACCGGTCGCCTCGCGCTCCTTTACAATGGAAATCAGCAGATCGAGCTTCGGATCGTCCTTGGCAACCGTGATGCCGCGCCGCCTCAGGGCGTTGATGAAGTTCGACTTCCCGCCTTGGTCGGAAACCATGACCTTGCGGAAATTGCCGACGCTTTCCGGCGGCACATGTTCGTAGGTCTTTGGGTCCTTCAGCAGCGCCGAGGCATGAATGCCGGCCTTTGTCGCGAAGGCGGATGCGCCCACATAGGGCGCCTGGTGGTTGGGCGATCGGTTCAGGAGTTCATCGAAGGCGTGCGACAGAGAGGTCAGCCCGCTTAGCCCCTCTGCATCGATGCCGATCTCAAAGCGGCTGAGATAGGCGTCCTTGAGCGACAACGTGGCGATCAGCGTCACCAGGTTGGCATTGCCGCAGCGCTCGCCGATCCCGTTCAGCGTGCCCTGGATCTGGCGACAGCCCGCCTCGACGGCGGCGAGCGAATTGGCGACTGCTTGGCCCGTGTCGTCATGGGCATGGATGCCGAGCGAGGCGCCGGGAATGCCGGAGGCAATCACCGCGCCGACGATGTTGCGGACCTCCGACGGCTGCGTGCCGCCATTCGTGTCGCAGAGCACGATCCAGCGCGCGCCTGCCTCATGCGCGGTTCGGGCGCAGGCCAGCGCGTAGTCGGGATTGGCCTTGTAGCCGTCAAAGAAATGCTCGCAATCGACCAGCGCCTCCTTGCCTGCGGCCCGCGCGGCCTCGACGCTCTCGCGGATCGACTGAAGGTTTTCTTCATTGGTGCAGCCGAGCGCGACCTCGACATGATAGTCCCAGCTTTTTGCGACGAAGCAAACGGCGTCGCTCTTCGCTTGCAACAGTGTCGCAAGCCCTGGATCGTTGGAGGCCGAGATGCCGGCGCGCTTGGTCATGCCGAAGGCGACAAAAGCGGCCTTGCTGGTGCGCTTCTCGGCGAAAAAGGCCGTATCGGTCGGATTGGCGCCCGGGTATCCGCCCTCGACATAATCGAACCCGAAGCCGTCCAGCATGCTCGAGATGGCGATCTTGTCCTCCACCGAAAAGTCGACGCCGGGCGTTTGCTGCCCGTCGCGCAAAGTCGTGTCGAAGAGGTAGATGCGTTCGCACGTCATTGGTCTGCGGCCTTTCCTGCGAAGCGGTCGGTGGCGCGGATCAACTGGTCGAGGATGCCCGGCTCGAGATAGGCATGGCCCGCACCTTCGATGATGTGGAAATCCGCCTTCGGCCATGCCTTGTGCAACTGCCAGGCGTATTTGAGCGGGCAGGGCATATCGTAGCGGCCATGGATGATGACGCCAGGAATGTCGTTCAGCTTGTGGGCGTCGCGCAAAAGCTGCCCTTTTTCCAACCAGCCGGCATGGACGAAGTAGTGGTTCTCGATCCGGGCGAAGGCCAGCGCATAGTCAGGGTCGTGGAACTGCGCGGAATAGTCCGCATTCGGCAGGAGCGTGATCGTCTCGCCTTCCCAGGTGCTCCAGGCAACGGCGCATTCCCGCTTCTTCGCCTCGTCGTCACCCGTCAGATACTTGCGATAGGCGGCCATCAGATCGCCACGCTCGGCCTCCGGGATCGGCGCGATGAAGCGCTCCCACTTGTCGGGAAACATCTCCGAAACGCCGAACTGGTAGTACCAGAGAAGTTCGGCGCGGGTGAGGGTGTAGATCCCGCGCAGCACCAGTTCAGAGACGCGCTGCGGATGCGTCTGCGCATAGGCGAGCGACAGCGTGGAGCCCCAGGAGCCGCCGAAGACCTGCCAGCGCTCCACGCCCATCATCT
>CAYNED010000038.1:0-15890 GCA_964396135.1 uncultured Neorhizobium sp. | reverse complement strand
ACCTGGTCGTTGCCCTTGCCGGTCGCGCCATGGGCGATGGCATCGGCGCCGGTCTTCTTGGCGATATCGATGAGGTGCTTGGAAATCAGAGGCCGGGCAATGGAAGTGCCGAGCAGATAGACGCCTTCATAAACGGCATTGGCGCGAAACATTGGGAAGACGAAATCGCGGACGAATTCCTCGCGCACGTCCTCGATGAAGATCTCCTTGATCCCCATCATCTCGGCCTTCTTGCGCGCCGGCTCGAGCTCTTCGCCCTGGCCGAGGTCGGCCGTGAAGGTCACGACTTCGGCGCCGAGTTCCGTCTGCAGCCATTTCAGGATGATCGAGGTGTCGAGACCGCCGGAATAGGCGAGGACGACTTTCTTAACGTCTTTGGGGAGTGCCATGGTGTCTTGATCCACTTAGGATGAGGGCGGTGCCTGGGGCGTCGGATGGCGGGCACTTTTAGCCAGTTTGCCGGGAGGCGCAAGATGCGCCGCCGCGCTCTCCTGTCGCTTCGCCCATGCAGAGACAGGCCGATTGGCAGGTGGCTTGAAGCCGGTTAAGGATGGGCGATCGCAATGTGTCTCCCCGGTGTTCCATGGATTTCCTGCCGAACCTGCCCACCCTTCTCGCCTTCACGGCTGCTAGCCTCCTGCTAGCGGTAACTCCGGGCCCGGACATGACACTGTCGATCAGCCGCGCCCTGGCCCAGGGGCGCGGACCGGCCCTCTTCGTCGTCGTCGGGACCTCGACCGGCATCCTCATCCACACGCTGCTCGTCGCCTTCGGCATCTCGGCGCTGATCACGGCATCTCCCACGGCCTTCTTCATCCTAAAGACAGGCGGAGCCGGCTATCTGCTCTGGCTGGCGATTCAGGCCGTGCGCTCAGGCTCGAACTTGTCGGTCGAGAAGGTGGAAGGGGTGAAGGGATCCGTCCTTGCCAATATCTCGACCGGGCTTTGGGTCAATCTCCTGAACCCAAAGGTCATCATCTTCTTCATGACCTTCCTGCCGCAGTTCGTTACCGCAAGCGATCCCGACGTGACACAGAAGCTGATCTTCCTCGGCGTCTTCTTCATTCTCGTCGGCTCGCCGGTCAACATCCTCGTGATCCTGCTCGCGGACAAGCTCGCTGGCTGGCTGCAGGCGAACCCGAAGGTCCTGCGCGGTATCGACTACACCTTTGCCGGCGTCTTCTCCGTCTTTGCGTTCAAGATCTTCATGACTCAGGCGCGTTGAGCCTCAGCCAATCAGCAGCGCGTCGTCGTCCAACGTCTCGCCGCGCATCTTGCGGAACATGGCGATCAAATCCTCTACCTGCAGGTCCTTGCGGCTGTCGCCGCTGACGTCGAGCACGATCTCCCCGCCGTGCAGCATGATCGTGCGGTGACCGAAGTCCAACGCCTGGCGCATGGAATGCGTTACCATCAGCGTCGTCAGCTTGCGCTCGGACACGACCCGCTGGGTGAGTTTCATGATGAACTCCGCCATGCCGGGGTCGAGTGCCGCGGTATGTTCGTCGAGAAGCAGCACTTCCGATCCGGCCATAGTTGCCATGACCAGCGAAACGGCCTGCCGCTGCCCGCCCGAAAGAAGGTCCATGCGGTCCTTCATCCGGTTTTCCAGGCCAAGATTGAGTTCGGCGACCCGCTCGCGGAAATGCGCGCGCCGGTTTGGCCCGAGGGCTGCCTTCAGTCCCCGCCGTTCGCCTCGCCGTGCCGCCAGCGCGAGGTTCTCCTCGATCGACAAGGCGCCGCAGCTGCCCGTCAGCGGATCCTGGAAGACACGGGCAACTAGACCGGCCCGTGCGGCCGTCGGCTTCCGCGTAACGTCGGTCGTGCCGACCGTGACCTTGCCCTCGTTTGGCAGCACGTCGCCCGCCAGCACGCCGAGCAGTGTCGACTTGCCTGCACCATTCGAGCCGATGACCGTGACGAAGGAGCCCTGCTCGATCGTCAGGCTCACGTCTTTCAGCGCTTCCTTCTGGAGAGGAGTTCCCTTGCCGAAGGTGACATGGATGTTCTTGAGATCAATCACGATCTGGCTCCTCCCCGACGCAGCTGCGGCAGGATGAGCGCCACTGCTACAAGGACGGCCGTCACGAGATTGAGGTCGGAGGCCTTCAGTCCCAGCGCATCCGTCGACAACGCAAGCTGGATGGCGATGCGATAGAGGATCGAGCCGACGATGCAGCCGATCAGCGCGAACAGGATGCCCCGGGCGCCGAACAGCGTTTCGCCGATGATCACCGCCGCCAAGCCGACGACGATCGTGCCGACGCCGGACGTGACGTCGGCAAATCCATTGGTCTGGGCAAACAGCGCGCCGCCGAGCGCCACAAGCGCATTCGACAGCGCCAAGCCGAGATAGACCTGCCTGCGCGTATCGACGCCCTGGGCGCGCGCCATCCGGGCATTGGCGCCGGTCGCCCGCATGGCAAGCCCCGCATCGCTTTCAAGGAAGCGCCAGACGAGAATGACCGCAATCACCACCAGCACGCCGACGAACAGCGGCCGCACGTAGACTTCCCGCAGGCCGAGGCCGAAGAAGGGGCTGAGCATGGTGTCGGCATTGATGAGGGCGACGTTCGGCTTGCCCATCACCCGCAGGTTGACCGAGAAGAGCGCGATCATCGTCAGGATGGAAGCAAGCAGATTGAGAATGCGGAAGCGCACGTTGAGGAAGGCGGTTACAAGGCCAGCCAGCGCGCCGGCAACCATGGCAATCGCTGCCGCAAGCCATGGATTAAATCCGGTCGTGATGAGAACGGCGGCCACCGCTGCGCCGAGCGGAAACGAGCCATCCACCGTCAGATCGGGGAAATCGAGCACCCGGAAGGTAAGAAACACGCCGATGGCAACAAAGGCGAAGACCAGCCCCAGTTCCACTGCGCCCCAAAAGGCGATCTGACTCAGCACCCTGGTGCTCTCCTGCTTTATCCGCCGCACGGCGGCGGATTGATGTTGTTAGGGTGTCGACGTTGGTTGGTCGACACCCGCAGATATGCCGCAGCTTACTCGACGACGCGGGTTGCGCGCGACAGAACGGCGTCGGAGAAGGTGACGCCCATCTTCTCGGCGGCCTTCTTGTTGATCACGAGGTCCGTACCGGCAGCAACCTTGACGGGGATATCGCCGGGGGCTTCGCCCTTCAGCACGCGGACCACGACTTCGCCCGTTTGCTTGCCGACATCGAAGTAGTTGAAGCCGAGTGCCGCCAAGGCGCCGCGCGGGACCGAGTCCGTATCGCCGGCAAAGAGCGGCAGCTTTGCTTCCTCGGCGACCCCGACGGCTGCCTCGAACGCGGAAACAATGGTGTTGTCGGTCGGGATATAAAGGACATCCGCCCGCCCGACGAGCGCGCGGGTCGCGCCCTGCACCTCGGCAGACTTCGTCGCGACGGACTCGATCACCTCGAGGCCCGCCTTGGCAGCTTCTTCCTTGAGAGCCGCAAGGGTCGAGACGGAGTTGGCTTCCGCGGTATTGTACACGAAGCCCACCGACTTCGCGTCGGGGGTGATCTCCTTGATCAGGGCGATATGGTCAGCCACGGGCGACATGTCGGAGATGCCGGTCACATTGCCGCCGGGCCTGTCGATGTCCTTGACCAGTTGCGCACCAAGCGGATCGGAAACAGCCGTGAAGACAATGGCGATGTCGCGGGTTGCCGAAACCACGGCCTGCGCGGAAGGTGTCGAGATCGGCACGATGACCGTTGGCTCCTCGCCGACGAACTGGCGGGCGATCTGCGCGGCCGTGCCTGGGTTGCCCTGGGCTGACTCGTAGAGGAAGGTCAGGTTCTCGCCTTCCTTGTAGCCGGCCTCGGAGAGTGCCTCCTTGATGCCGTCACGGGCGGCATCAAGGGCGGGATGCTCGACGATTGCGGTCACCGCAACAGTAACATCCTGGGCCTTTGCAGGCATGGCGAGAGCCGTCGCAGCGGCGAGGGCGAGAATGAGATTGCGCATGTTCTCCTCCAGAGATCGTTCTTTCTGTCACGTCTCTTATGGAGCCATAGAACCGAAATCAACCGGATGGTGATAACGAAAGCTGCCGATCAGTCATCCTCGCCGTGACCGGCGATCATCATGGCTTCGAACGCGAGGCGCTCGGTCTTGCGCATGCGCTCCGATTCCGACTTCAACTGTCCGCAGGCAGCGAGAATGTCTCGCCCCCGCGGCGTACGGATGGGAGAGGCGTAGCCTGCCTGATTGATGAAATCGGCAAACTTCTCGATCGTGGCCCAGTCCGAGCACTGGTAGTTGGTCCCCGGCCAGGGGTTGAACGGGATCAGGTTGATCTTTGCCGGGACGCCCTTCAAGAGCTTCGTCAGTTCCTTCGCATCCTCAAGGCTGTCGTTGACGTCCTTCAACATCACATATTCGAAGGTGATGCGGCGTGCGTTCGAAAGGCCGGGATAGGCGCGGCAAGCTTCGATCAACTCCTTCAACGGATACTTCTTGTTGATCGGGACCAGCATGTCACGCAACTCGTCGCGTACGGCATGCAGGGAAATCGCCAGCATCACGCCAATCTCTTCGCCCGTCCTGTAGATTTCCGGAACGACGCCCGAGGTCGAAAGCGTCACGCGGCGCTTGGAGAGCGAAAGTCCGTCCCCGTCCGTTGCAATCAACAGCGCCGTCTTCACCGCTTCGAAATTGTAGAGCGGCTCGCCCATGCCCATCATCACGATGTTGGTGACCTTGCGGTCGCTGGACGGGATCATCGACCCCTGCGGCACGTCGAGGTTCGGGAAGTCGCCCAGCCGGTCGCGCGCCAGAAGCAGCTGCGCCAGGATTTCTTCCGCAGTCAGGTTCCGCACCAGGCGCTGCGTCCCGGTATGGCAGAAGGAACAGGTGAGCGAACAGCCAACCTGACTTGAAATGCAAAGCGTTCCGCGCCCTTCTTCGGGGATGTAGACCGTCTCCACCTCTACGGGGCGACCGGCGCCGCGCGGAGGAAACCGTAGCAGCCACTTGCGCGTCCCGTCAGTGGAGATTTGCTCCTCGACAACCTCAGGCCGGGCAATGGTGAAGTGCTCCTTCAGCATCTGCCGCATGTCTTTGGCAACATTGGTCATCGCGTCGAAGTCGGAGACACCGCGGATATAGAGCCAGTGCCAGAGCTGACTGACGCGCATCCGGACCTGCTTTTCCGGCACGCCCTTGTCTTTCAGAGCCTCTGCCATTTCCTCGCGCGTCAGCCCGATGAGCGACGGCTTCGCGTCGAAAAGGTCAGGTCGGGCGACGAGCGGCACTTTGACCGCAGGATCGAAAACGGCTTCAGAAACGGGCATGATTTTGTCCTGTTCAAACGCATGCGCCCGCCGCGGCGGAAGGCTGGTCGGGCATGTTGTGCTTGAGAATATGTGTGCCGGCTCTTGCCGCCGACGGATCTTCGGCCGGGCACATAGCATCAAATCGGCCTTGCGTCACCATTCTTCAAGACGCACGAAAGGCCGGTTTCTCAACCGGCCTCTGTCTCAAGCTCACTCACCAGGTGATTACTTGCAGGATTCGATCTGCTTCAGCGCGGCTGAAATGCCGGAAAGCGAATAGGAGTAGGAGGTGTTGGTCCCGCGCCCGGAGGTCGCCTTGACCGTCATTTCCGTACCGCCCTTCATTGCCGCGACCAGTGCTGGCTCTTCAGCGGCGTTCTCTACCCAGGCGGCCTTCTCCTTGGTGAACATCACGAAAGTCTTGCCGTCGATTGTCACGTTGACCTTCGAGCTTGCCTGCAAGGGATAGCCCACCATGGCCTGTGGTTCGTAGGAAATGTTCTGGCCCGGGCGCTGCGACACGATAAAGAAAATATCGCCGTGATCCACGTTTGCCGGTTCTTTCGCCGTTGGCACCGAAAGCACGTAACAGACCGTGCCACCAGGGGACTTGTAGGAATAGGCGCCCCAGGCCTTGAACTGCTGGATACGGGTAGGCGATTGCGCGGACGCGACGCCGGCGGCTGCCAGCATGAATGCCAATGCGGTTGCTATTGTTTTTACAGACATGGTCTCCTGCCGCTTCTCTACTCTGCGCCGTTAAGGCAAGCCTGGTCAGGCATCTTCACGATTCGGTTTAATTTGACTTAATTGCGGTTACCAAACCGTCAACGGCGAAGCATTTTCGACCATTGGCCTCATAACGCCTTACCCACTGACCGCGGCCGAGGAACTGCTGTCGCTGAGGTACTGACACGCGGATTTTGGCGAGACTTTGTCACGGCTGTGCCTGCACCCGCGCTGACGCTCGCGCACCGGCGGTCGGCTAGCTTGTGCTGGCCGTCTTGAGATCACCATCCGTGGCGAGCGCCTTGTCGGCAGCCTGGTAATGCCGGTCCGTGATGTGCCCCTGGATCATCCGCAAGGCTGCAGCAAACACGGCCATGTCGTCGGTGAACCCGACAACGGCGAACACGTCAGGAAGCAGGTCGAAAGGGAGAATGAAATATGCCAGTGCTGCCAGCAGCACGCCGCGCACACGCGTCGGCGTCCGCGGATCCATGGCGCAATAATAGGCCGCAACCAGATCCCGGCCGAAAGGGATATAGCCGGCAACGCGCTTCAGCTTCGGCCAGAACTTCGCGCGCACCTGCTTTTCACGCCGATCTTGAGTCTGCTCGTCGCCTGGCAGAAGAATCTCTCCGATCTTCACGTCGTCCATTTACATCCTCATCGGTCACGTCGCCTGAAATGTGGGGCGTGAAGGCCTGCACTTCAATTGCTGCGCGCCTGTGCCGCCCGCTCCATCGCCTTGGCCAGCCTGACATCGTGCATGGTAAGCCCCGAGACCGCATGGGTGGTCAGTGCGACATCCACCCGTGAATAGACATTGCTCCATTCCGGGTGATGATCGAGACGTTCGGCAACCAGTGCGCATTCGCTCATGAAGCCGAAGGCCACCGCGAAATTGCGGAACTTGAACGTCTTGATGAGCGCCTTGCCGTCATCTCGCAGCGACCAGCCGGGCAGGTCTGCCAAGATCTGGTCGAGTTCTTCCGCTACCAGCCGCTGATAGTCCATGCGTAAACCGCCTCAGACATAACTCTTCATCGGCTCCACGGAAGACCGGTTGGTGCCGCTGCCGATCTCCATCAGCGGGAACCCTTCTTCCATCAGATACGGACCGCCTCCAACAGATTCCTTCGAAGACATCAGCACGAAACGCGACACCTTGAACGGGAGCGTATGAAAGTCGCCACGACCGGAGAGGTAACGGACGACGTCGCCCAGGCGGCATGCCTTCAATCGCGCAAGTGTAACATGAGGCATGAACTTGCGCGGGTCCGGCGACAGGCCGATGCGCTGGCAGATCCGCTCTATCTCCGCCTGAAGCGCCGCCATCTCCTGGGAGGGCGACACGCCTGCCCAGATCGAGTGCGGCTTCTTGGAGCCGAAGGACCCGATCCCGTTCAGACTGATCTGGAATTCCGGGCGCTCGATCCGGTCGAGCCGGTCAACGAGTTCGTCTGCCGTGCGGCCGTCGACATCGCCAATGAAACGCAAGGTGATGTGATAGTTTTCCACGTCGATCCATCGCGCACCCGGAAGGCCTCCGCGAAGCAGGGAAAGACTCATGGCGACGTTGCGCGGGATTTCGAGGGCGGTGAAAAGTCTCGGCATTGCGAACCTCCTCGAATCTATTGCGATCGCTAACAGCGAATCATGGGCGCCGGTTCCGCGCAAGCAGTTAATTGCCGCTCGACCGGATCTCCCCGAGAAAGCGCTCCACCGCCGGCAGTGAGCGCTCAACCATGATGCCGACCCCTCTGGCGTTGGGGTGCATCCCGTCCTCCAGTTGCGTCCCAGCGACTGCGACGACACCGTCGAGAAAGAAGGAATAGAGCGACACGTCGTGCTTTTGCGCCAGGCGAGGGTAAATCTCGCCGTAGCGCTCTGCATATGCGTGCCCCATGTTCGGAGGCGCCAACATGCCCGCAAGCAGGACCGGAATGCCACGCTCCTTCAGACGCGTGATGATGGCGTCAAGGTTCTTCTCGGTTTGCTCCGGCGGAATTCCACGCAGAGCATCATTGGCGCCAAGCTCCAGGATCACCCCGTCCGTCCCATCCGGCACCGACCAGTCAACGCGGGAAAGGCCGGCGGAGGTCGTGTCACCGGAAACCCCCGCATTGGCGACCACCACGTTGTGCCCCCTTTGCTTGAGGGCGACTTCCAGCTGGGCGGTGTAGGATTCGCTGGGGGCGAGCTGATATCCGGCCATCAAGCTGTCACCGAAGCCAACCAGCTGGATCTCCTGCTGCTGGGCCGCCACGGGCGCGGCCGCAAAGAGGATCATGACGAGGAAGTGAAGGATGCTCGGTTTAAATCTCAAGGTCCGGTTCCTAGATCTTGCGCTGCCGCATACGGCTTCGGTTCATTGTTCAAGGCCAATATAGGAAGCTTTCTTTTGACTGGAACCATCATCGAACTGAAGCAGGCCGATCTCACCCTCGGAAGCGCTGCGGCCTCCGTGCATGTTCTCAAGCAGATCGACCTCCAGGTCCGAAAGGGCGAAGCGGTTGGGATTGTCGGGCCCTCGGGCTCTGGAAAGTCGACGCTGCTCATGGTTCTTGCAGGTCTTGAGCGTCTCGATGCCGGTGAGATCAACATTGCCGGCGAGCCATTGCATGCCTTCTCGGAAGACGCTTTGGCCGATTTTCGTGGACGCAACATCGGCATCGTCTTCCAGTCCTTCCATCTGATCGCCAACATGACGGCGTTGGAAAACGTCGCCGTGCCGCTGGAACTCGCGAACGTGCCCGATGCCTTCACCATCGCAAGGCAGGAACTCGTGGCTGTCGGCCTTGGGGAACGTCTGGAGCATTACCCTGGCCAGCTGTCAGGCGGTGAACAACAAAGAGTGGCAATAGCACGCGCTCTTGCTCCCTCTCCGCTGGTGCTGATCGCGGATGAACCAACCGGCAATCTCGATACTGAAACCGGCCGGCAGATTGCGGACCTTCTCTTTGCCAAGCAGGCGGAGCGGGGCATGACCATGCTGCTGGTTACGCATGACAATTCGCTGGCCGCCAGGTGCTCCCGCCAGATCCGGGTTCGGTCGGGAGAAATCGTGGGCGACACCAACGACATCGCCTCTCCCGAGGCTGTTCGAGCATGAACTCATTTGGCCCGCGTCTTGCAATCTCTTGGAAACTTGCCCTGCGTGAGATGCGCGGGGGCCTATCGGGCTTCTATATCTTCCTCGCCTGCATTGCTCTCGGAACGGGTGCGATTGCCGCGGTCAATTCCGTGTCCCGCGCCATTACTGGTGCCATAGCCAGTCAGGGGCAGGAGATCCTTGCCGGCGACATCCGCTTCGAACTCGACAACCGCGAGGCAACCTCTCAGGAGCTGCAGTTCCTCAAGGACTTGGGCACTGTTTCAGTGTCCACCAGTCTGCGTTCCATGGCCCGCGTTCCAGACGGAAGCGAGCAGGGCTTGGTAGAGGTAAAGGCTGTAGATGATGCCTATCCCCTTTACGGCACATTCGTCGCTGAGCCAGATCGGCCGCTCGGGGAACTCCTGCAGCAGGATGGCGAGGTCTTCGGCGCAGTGGCGGCCCCGCTCCTGCTCGACCGGCTGGGCCTTCAGCCGGGGGACGAGCTGCTGGTCGGCAATGCGCGGCTGCGGCTCGCAGCAACAGTGGTGGCAGAACCGGACTTCGCCTCAGAAGGGTTCGGCTTTGCGCCACGGCTTCTGATGAGCAGGCAAGCACTTGCCGCCTCCGGCCTGGTGCAAACCGGCAGTCTTGTCGAACACGCCTACAAGATCCGGCTGGACGATCCGGCACAGAGAGGCACGTTGCAGGCACGCGCCTCTGCAGAATTCCCGAGCGCTGGCTGGTCGATCCGTACCAGCGACCGCGCGGCACCCTCGCTCACAGAGAATGTGGAGCGCTTCTCGCAATTCCTGACGCTCGTCGGGTTGACGGCATTGATTGTCGGAGGTGTTGGTGTCGCCAATGCTGTTCGCGCCTATCTCGATAGCAAGCGGACGACCATCGCCACCTTCAAATGCCTCGGTGCGCCGGCTGGCGTTGTCACGAGCATCTACCTCATCCAGATCCTGCTTCTCGCCGTCGTGGGCATTCTGATTGGCTTGGCGATCGGTGCGGTCGCGCCCTTCATCGCCATTCGCTTCCTTGATGGGGTCCTTCCGGTTCCGCGGGAAGTCGTTTTCTACCCCGGCGCCCTCGCCCTCGCTGCGCTGTTCGGCCTGCTGATCACGTTTGCCTTCACGATCCTTCCACTTGGTCACTCCCGCGAAGTCCCGGCAACGGCATTGTTTCGTGAACAGAGTTTTGAACGCACGGGTCTGCCGTCATGGCCCTATGTGCTTGCCGCCGTGGCCGCACTTGGTGCGCTGGCGCTGATCGCAATCTGGAGCGCCGAGGACCGGTTCGTCGCCACCATCTTCCTCGCCGCCGTTGCCTTTGCCTTCCTTCTCCTGCGTCTGGTGGCGCTGGGAATAGCCGCGCTGGCGCGCCGCAGCCCGCGGGTCCACTCACCATCGCTACGCCTGGCCATCGGCAATATCCATCGCCCCGGCGCCCTTACCCCGTCTGTCGTGCTTTCTCTCGGTCTGGGCCTTGCTCTTCTCGTGACGCTTGCCCTGATCGACGGCAACCTGCGCCGTCAGCTGACAGGTCGAATGGCGGACCAGGCCCCGAACTTCTTTTTCGTTGACATCCAGAGCACCGAACAGGAAGGCTTCCTGCAAATCCTCCGCAATCACTCGCCTGAAGGGACCATCAATCAAGTACCCATGCTGCGCGGTCGCATCACCGCGCTCAATGGCGAGGACATCAGCCGCATCGAAGTGCCGCCCGGCGGGCGGTGGGTGCTGCGCGGAGATCGTGGCATTACCTACGAGGAAACCATCCCCTCCAATTCGGTTCTGACCGAGGGGGAATGGTGGCCGACAAACTATACGGGGGAACCCTTGGTTTCCTTTTCCGCGGAAGAGGCCGGTGAGCTCGGGCTTCGACTGGGGGACACGATCACCGTCAACGTCCTCGGCCGCAACATCACTGCGCGTATTGCCAATTTCCGGCAGGTCCAGTGGGAATCGCTATCCATCAATTTTGTCATGGTGTTTTCGCCCAACACATTCCAGGGAGCTCCGCATGCTTGGCTGGCGACGCTGACCGACGGCAACGCGACACCTGCTGACGAAGCCACGATCCTCCGCGACGTGACGAATGCCTATCCGACCATTACCAGCGTGCGGGTCAAGGATGCGATCGACATCGTCGACCGTCTGGTGGGCCAGTTGGCAACCGCCATTCGGGCAGCAGCGGCCGTGGCCTTGGTGGCTTCCGTTCTTGTTCTGTCGGGGGCCCTGGCTGCCGGCAACAGGGCACGGACACACGACGCGGTGATCCTCAAGACCCTTGGCGGCACACGCAGTCTGCTGATTAGAGCCTTCAGCTACGAATACATGATCCTGGGCACCGCCACGGCTATTTTCGCCCTTGCCGCCGGCGGGACTGCCGCCTGGTATGTCGTGAGCCGAATCATGAATCTGCAGTCTGTTTTCTTGCCCGACGTTGCACTGGCGACGCTTCTGGTGTCTCTTGTCCTGACGGTCGGCATCGGCCTGATCGGCACCTGGCGAGTGCTCGGTCAGAAGGCGGCGCCGGTTCTGAGGGAACTCTGATGGGGCGACGCTGATCACATCCGCGTCAGAATAGTGCCTCTCGCCAACCGTCACGCGGTCGAATCGTCGCATTTGGGTCCGGGAACCCTTGTACGAACCGCGATATCACATCATATTTCACAGCAGGCTTGCTGGAGCTCCGCAGCGGCGCCTGGGACACGTCCCGACACCGTGACCAATCACGGAGCTTAATGAGGATACAAATGGCTGACCTACGTAACTACCAGAACCGAATGGCGCACAACAGCGCGCAAACGGGCGCGATGATTGACGAGGGCCTTCGCGCCTATATGCTCAAGGTTTACAACCTGATGGCACTCGGCCTGGCAATCACCGGCGTTGCCGCTTATGGCACCTACGCTCTGGCGGTTTCCAATCCGGCCTTCGCAAACCTTCTGTTCGCATCCCCGCTCCGTTGGGTGGTCATGCTCGCTCCGCTCGGCATGGTCTTCTTCCTGAGCTTCCGCATCAACAAGATGAGCGTCTCTGCCGCGCAGATGACGTTCTGGATCTATGCCGCCCTGATGGGCCTCTCCCTGTCCTCGATCTTTATCGTCTTCACAGGACAGAGCATCGTGCAGACCTTCTTCGTGACTGCCGCCTCCTTTGGCGCGCTGTCGCTCTACGGTTACACGACCAAGAAGGATCTTTCCGGCTTCGGCACGTTCCTGATCATGGGTCTTTTCGGCCTGATCATCGCTTCGATCGTCAACATCTTCCTGCAGTCGTCCGCGATGGGCTTCGCCATCTCGGTGATCGGCGTTCTGGTCTTCGCTGGCCTCACCGCTTACGACACGCAGAAGATCAAGGAAATGTACTGGGACGGCGACGAAGCCGTGGTTGCTGGTCGCAAGGCGATCATGGGCGCCCTGACGCTCTACCTCGACTTCATCAACCTGTTCATGTTCCTCCTGCAGTTCATGGGCAACCGCAACAACTGATTGCGGTGAGATGTATCAGACAAGAGGCGGCCTTCGGGTCGCCTTTTTTGTTGCCCGCTGCCGAGGTGCAGACTAGGCTTGAGCGCTAACAACCCATCGCTCCGCTCGCTCATGCTGTTTTTCTCCCGCGACGCCCGTCTTTCCGACCTGCCCGCCATCACCGCCATCTATGCCGACAGCGTGCTTCACGGCACCGCGAGCTATGAGCTTGATCCGCCCGAAGAAGCGGAGATGCAGGAGCGGTTTTTGGCAATCACTTCCAGGGGCTTCCCCTATATCGCAGCCGAGAATCCTGACGGGGTTCTTCTTGGATATGCCTACGCCTCGCCATTTCGCACAAGGCCTGCATATCGGTGGTTGGTTGAGGACTCCATTTATCTGGCACCTGCGGCGCGCGGACACGGCATCGGACGCGCGCTGCTGGCAGAACTTCTCCAGCGCTGCACGCAGCTCGGCTTTCGCCAGATGGTGGCGGTCATTGGCGGGGCAAGCGACGCATCCGTGGCTTTACACAAGAGCCTCGGCTTCGAGACAACTGGAACGCTGAAAGGCACCGGCTTCAAGCACGGCCGTTGGCTGGATACCGTCCTGATGCAGATGGAGCTCGGAGAGGGCACAGCATCCGAGCCGAACCCGCAGACCTATCCCGGCACCCTTTACTCCGGCTAGTCGATCAGCTTCAACGCCTTGTCGAACACCTTGAGAACTTGCGGCAACTCGTGCCCGCGCTTGAGGATCAGGCCGTGGGTATTGAGGACTGCAAACGCCCCCTGCTTGGATGCAAGCTTCGGGTTCTTCTCGATGCGGTAGAGCGGCATCTCGCCGGAGCGTTTGAAGATCGAGAAGACCGCACGGTCCTTCATGTGGTCGATTGCATAATCCTTCCACTCACCTTCGCCGACCATGCGCCCGTAAATTCTCAGGATCGCGTCAAGCTCGCGTCGGTGGAAGGTGACCGGCGCGGGATCTTGATTCCGGCGATACTCGGTGAGGCTGACGACCACGTTATCCTGGCTTCTCGGGCTTCCAGGCAAATCCGCTTGATCGCTCATCACTGCTCCGTTGATGATGTCAGAGACAGGCCAGTCTGCCTCAGCACCGGTAAAATGCAACCCGTGAAGCTTTGTTGCGAGGCCTGGAGCCAGAAATTATTCTCGCCCCAATTCGGACAAAAGACCGCCGAATTCAAACGCGACATTCCCATCATTGACTGGGTCCTTCGCGGTGCCCGTCATGATCCGGTCCGGTTGCATTGACCCCTTACCCCCCAGCCCCCAATGTTTCCGGACCGGATCTACTCCTTAAGCGCCTCAGCGCTTGTGCCGTCCCGCCATCAAGACGGCCGCGCCGATGATGGCCGCAGGCTCGCCACCCGGGCCGGAGGTCTGGAGCAGCACCGCAAATCCGTCCTTCTTGAACTTGCCCATCAGCTTTCCGGGAATGGTCAGCTTTAGCGGCTTTCCGTCCCAGATGCCGATTGACTGCACGTCGTAGACGCTGTGCCAATAGTCCATCTTCTTCCCAGCATTCTCCCCCTTCTCGATCTCCACCTGCTGGCGCTTGGTGAAATAGGCGACCACCACCTCCGCCTCACCCTGCCCCGAGCCGATCTCGATCGCGATCTCTTTGCCATGCATTCGCGCATGCACTGGAACCGTCAAACCCCCGCCAGACCTGGCAAGGTTCGAGATCTTCGCGTTGATGGTCGAAAGCTCGGTCCCTTTGACATGGTCACGGCCGTTGATCACTGCCTGCGGCGTATAAACGCCGCTGCGCCCAAAGGACTGCGCATAGCCATACTGGCGTTCGGTATTTTCCTTGGAACTGAGGGTGTCGGCCCAGCCGAGGTAGTTCCAGTAGTCGACATGGTAGGAGAGCGCTACAACATCGCCTTGCCGGATCAGGTCTTGCAGCATCTGATCTGCCGGCGGGCAGGAGGAGCAACCCTGGGAAGTAAAGAGCTCCACAACGCCCTTCGGCGCCTTGCCCTCTTGCGCCGTTGCGGTTGCCGCAATCAGCAAGGCTGCAAGAACAACGGCGCTGCGGATGATCAGGAGCATGAGATTGCGTACCTCTTTGGATTGAGCCTGTTAGCCACGCTTGAGCGCGTGGATCAAGAGCTAACGCGGACGAGCCGGAAAGTAACTGCCATGAGGGTTCAAGAGGAAGTCACGATGGGGTGAGGCGCATCGGCGGGACGAGACACCACAACACGCCATCACATCAGATGTTGAACGCCCTGAACGAGATAGACTGCACCCACCCCGGTCACGATCCAGCGCGTCCACGCCCGGAAGTTGGCGTCGGTGATCCGCTGAAGGATGAGATTGCCGGCGCGTGTCCCGAGAATGGCAATCGGCGCGGCTAAGGCGATCGCCACCCAATCAGCAGCAGGAAGGGCACTGGCGGCGTTCCAGTAGAACATCACCTTTGTGGCGTGCGAGATCACCTGCGTCGCCGCTTTCGTCGCGATGACCTTCCGGCGATCCATCTGTGTGCGAATGAAAAAGATGTCGATCGTGGGCCCGGACACGCCGACCCCGACCGTCAGCGCACCCGCGACAAACCCGCAGGCCAACGCATGCGACGGTCGTGACGCGTCCAGATGCAGGCGCTGGACCGGCAGCCATACCAGCACGGGCATGAGGCCAATGGCGATCGACACGACAATGATGTTGGGCTTGTAGTCCAAAACCAGCAGAGCGACCGCCGACAGCGCGAGCCCAATACAAAGAGTACCAAGGATTGCGTAGTCGATATAGCCTCGCGAAAACCAGGCACGGGATCCATTCGCCACCATCTGGATGACACCGTGCACCGCGATCGCTGTGCCGACAGGCATCAGGAAAAGCAGTATCCAGAGAAGGATCAGGCCACCGGCCATTCCAAACACGCCCGAAAGCAAGGACGTCAGAAAGACGGTGCAGCCCATGCCGAAAAGGATCGCGGCACTCAAGTCTGGCTCCTGCGCGCGAACCGCCAGGGCGGGAAGGGAAAAGCACCCGCCGGAGGATCCGGCGGGTGCAAAGTTTCAGTTCAAGCAGCCAGATCGCGAAGAACGGTCTGCAGGATGCCGCCATTGTTCATGTAGGTGACCTCGTCGAGCGTATCGATGCGGCAGAGGATGTTGATCTCCTTCACCGAGCCGTCGCCATAGGTGATCTTCGCCGTCTTCCATTCACGCGGCTTGATCGGCCCTTCGAGGCCTTCGATGGTCACGGTCTCGTCGCCCTTGAGGTCGAGGCTCGCCCAGGTGGTGCCTTCCTCAAGTACGAACGGCACGACGCCCATCCCGACGAGGTTGGAGC
>CAYNED010000037.1:0-16656 GCA_964396135.1 uncultured Neorhizobium sp. | reverse complement strand
ACAGAAATGCAGGACGCAACCTGTTAGCGGCTTTCGCGACAACGCCGCATTCGTCGGGATCCTCTCCACTCAAATCTGGCTTGATCAGTTCGCGAAGGTGGCCCGGTGAGATCCGCAGAGGACAAGCCGCAGGGACTTGCGTCTGTCGCCTGACTGCTTTGGCCGCCGCTTGCCGGGTTATCTCACCTCCTTTGTGGATCATTTCCTCGTTGTGAAGGTTCGACTTGAATGCACCCGCGCATGCGCGGGATGCGGCAGCAGCAAATTCAAGGAGGCATAACATGGCCAATGCCAGCTCGAAACACTTCGGTCCCGGTGGGTTCCAAGGCAAGCAGAGCGGGACAGGAGCGATGACGGATATCGACCCGTCCAGCCTGCCGGAAAACATGGTGCTCTCAAATCGCGACAAGGCACAGCATTCGGACGAACGCGGCCTCGATAGCAAAGCAATCCAGACCGAGCAGTTCCACGACCACGAGGCAAACCATCTTAAGGAAGGCTGACGGCGTCGATGGTCGTTGATGTCCTCTTGCAAGTCCGTCGCCCACCGCCTGGGCGGCGATCAAAGCTTCAGCGCTTTGCCTGAAGCTCCCGTTCGTCCCGCATCAGGAAGAGACGGGTGGTGTCATCGAGATTATCCTGCAGCCATGTTGCCATAGCCACTTCCTCCTGCAGTATCCCTTCAAATACCGCTCTCGCTTCCGTCTCACCCAACTCGTCTGCGGCGGCGATCAGGACCCGGTAAGTGGCAATCTCGACATGTTCAAACGCGTAGCTTGCCATTGCCCCCTTCACCACCTCATCCGGAGTAAGCACCCCCGTCAGCCCTTGAAGTGTGGCGGCCAAGCGTCCTGTCACGTCCTTGATGACAGACCTCCCACCGGGCAAGGCGTCGAGCAAGAGGCGTAAAGCCCGCTCATGCTCCTGGCTTTCCGCCAGATGCTCCTCGATGCGTTCTCTGAGCAGTGGATAGTTCTCGATGCGCTTGGCTTGTGCGGAAAGCATCGTTACCGCCTGTTGCTCCATGGAATGAGCATCGCGCAGCCAGTGCGCGTAATGGTCTTGCATGTGAGCCAAGTTCACCTCCGTAGCTGATGTCACACGAGCTTGTCAGGCAACGAGAGAGATGCAAAGCCGTTCCGCTCTAACGGGAATTGGGCGAAAACGAAGTGGGTGCAAAGGAACAATTTCTTGCAGAGGGGGTTCGAACGACTTGAAGGAGAAAACGATGGCTGATCCGCGCGAGCCTTACGAAACGCCGCCCATTCCCACCCCGGATGGCACGCCAGAGGCCCCAATTGACGAGCCCGAACCGGACCGCCTGCCGGATGAAGCGCCGACGCCTAATCCGGATGAGAACAATCCACCCGCTTATGCCTGAGCGCTGACGCTGCCGGGGCGGCCATCCTCTGAACCTGTGGTCGTGGAACAAGCTGGAACATTTCGCGTTTCCCTGCGATCGTGACCTGGGGGCGCATCGTGGACGTGACGGCAACAATCAAATCCAAGCAAAAACCTGATCGTTTGAACCCCATCATCAAGCCTGGCCTTAACGCGTGGCGAAGCGGCCGTGCGGAAAAGGTTGCCTTCCTGATCGATGGCGCAGATTATTTCCGCCGGCTCGATCAGGTTCTCAGGCAGGCACAACGCTCGATCTTCATTATCGGCTGGGACTTCAACCCCGACATCAAGCTCCGGCCTGGAGAATCTGAAGAGACACTTGGCGAGCTTCTGCGCAGTCTGGTAGATTCAAAGCCCGATCTTGAAGTACGGCTTCTCGTCTGGGGCATGGGCCCGGTCTACTCCGGCAAGAGCCTCAAGCTCTTCGGCAAGATGGATTGGAACGATCATCCGCGCATCCACCTGAAACTGGATTTCGACCACCCGCTTCGGGCAAGCCATCACCAGAAGGTCGTGGCGGTCGATGATCGAACCGCGTTTCTTGGAGGCATTGACCTCACGGCGCGGCGGTGGGACGACCGAGAACACCGGATCGACAACCCATTGCGCGTTTCTCCCGACGGCACGCTCTTTGGCCCCGTGCATGACGTACAGACAATCATCACCGGACCGCCGGCACTTTTCGTCGCCGACATGGCACGCGAGAGGTGGAGAAGGCTCACGCGTGAAGTGCTGGAGCCGGTCAAGAAGACACCAGGCGGCAATCCCTGGCCCGTCGACCTGGAGCCAGCTCTGACGGACTGCAATACCGGGCTTGCGCTGACCGAAGCATGGAACTGGAAAGGGCGCCGCGGCCATCGCGAGGCGATCCGTCTCACCCATGAAGCACTCAGGGCTGCACAGCGCCACTTGTACATCGAGACACAATATCTGGCCTCCTTTGGTGTCGCCCGCACGCTTGCCAAGCGATTGAAGGCCCGGCAGGGGCCGGAGATCGTCGTCGTGGTAACGCGTGAATCGCACGGTTTCCTTGAGCAGGCGATGATGGGGCAGAACCGCAATCGGTTGATCCGCCGCTTAAAGCGCGTCGACCGCTACAACCGGCTGCGGGTCTTCTACGCTGTCACTCCGGATGGCAAGGGCGGTGAACGGGAGATCATCGTCCACTCAAAGCTGATCATTGTTGATGATCGTTTCATTCGTGTGGGATCGTCCAACTTGAACAACAGATCCGAAGGACTGGATACCGAATGCGATATCGCCGTCGAGACCCGATCTCCTGAGGGAAGACGGGCCATCCTTGCAGTTCGCGATGACCTGCTGGCGGAGCATCTCGGCTGCTCTGCCGAAGAAGTAACCAGGACCATCGAGGAAACCGGATCACTGATCGACGCTGTTGAGCGCCTCAACATCCATGGCCGATGCTTACGACCATTTGAAATGGATCACGCGGTAGGAGAGACGGACTCCCTTATGGGAACAGGTGTATTTGACCCGAAGCAGCCTTTCTGGCCAATACGGCCCATGGGCGTCTTCATTCGCCGAGCAGCCGGTCGACTATTCCGCCGCCTGCTGGGGTAGAGCTGTCGCTTGTCGCCGCCTGTAATAGGCCTCGCTGACGATCAAGACAGGCACCCCGATCAAAAGCGGCACGAAGAAGTAGAGCACCCGAAACGCGACGAGCGCACCAATGGCGCTCGTGTGTGGCAGGAGGCCCAACATGGTTGCCTCCAACACGCCCAGTCCCCCCGGGACATGGCTCATCAAAGCCGCGATATTGGACGTCACATAGGCTGTCGCAACCTCAAGGTAGCGGATGGGCGCCACCCCCAGCAGAAGCTGATGGATTGCACCGGCCACGCACGCGAAGTTCATCGTCCCGATAACCACCTGCCCAATCGCCAAATGAACCGGCGGGGGCTCGAAGCTCCACCGGCCAAGCCGCAGGGGCCGCCGGACGCGCCAGCAGATGATCAGATAGGTCATCGGCAGACACAAGATCATCAAACCAAGTACAGCCGATGCCGTGCCCGTCAGCCCGAGCATGTCGCCTCTCCCATTCGGCGCTGACAGGAGCGCGATTGCGGCAAGCGTGCTGAGGCCGATCGCCACCGTGGCGCCGCAGAATACAATCACCTTTGCCACTTGCTCGGGTGACATGCCCCACCGCGAATAGAAGCGATAGCGCACCGCGCCACTGCTCAAGGCAGCAAGGCCGACATTGTGCCCGATCGACAGGCTCGTGAATGAAGCAAGTGCGCTCCGCGGATATGTAAGTGGATGTCCGGCATAGCGCACCGCGAGCCAGTCGAAACCCGACAGGCAGACATAGGAAGCGATGACGAAGGCAAAGGACGATAGAAGATGACTTGCGGGAATGGAGCGAACAGATGCCTCGATTTCCGACCAGGAATATCGACCAAGGCTCCGATAAACGATCACTGCGGCAATCACGATAGCAGCAAGAACGATGCCTTTGAACAGACGCTGCCTTGTGATCATGTCCTCCTCCGGTATTTGCTAGCAGGGAACGAAAGCAAGACGAACGGGTTCCCTGCGTCATGGCAACCATACCACCCGAGACCCCGCCCCCTCCCGGGCAGATCCTCAAGATCTTAAGCTACAATGTTCACAGTTGCATCGGCACCGATCGGAAGATTGATCCGTCGCGCATTGCCCATGTTATAGCCGAACTTGATCCAGATATCATTGGTCTGCAGGAACTAGACGTCGGCCGTCGGCGGACGCGGGGAATGGATCAGGCGCACGTTATCGCCTCGCTTCTGAAGATGGAATTCCACTTCCATGCTGCCTTGCATGTTGCCGAAGAACGATATGGCGACGCCATTCTGACGTCTCTGCCGATGCGGTTCGTCAAGGGCGGCATGCTGCCGTCAAGCGGCGAGCAGAGGGGCGCAGTCTGGGTAGAGGTCACAGCAGGTGGTAAACATCTTCAGGTGTTCAACACGCACTTCGGTCTGCGGAGAAGCGACCGGGTTCAACAGGCATCGCACCTGCTTGGCCCGTCTTGGATAGGACATCCTGCCTATGAGAATAAGTCAAAGCTGCTGATTGGGGACCTGAACTCCATTGGCCGATCTGCTGCTTACAAGCAGATCGCGCGGCAGTTCAAGGATGTCCAGCAGGCGGTGAAATCGGCGCGACCGACATTTCCCTCAAGATACCCCTTAATGCGCCTGGACCATATGTTCGTGTCCGATGAGGTGGAGGTCGTTGATGCTCAGGTGATATCGACACCGCTTACGCGCCGGGCATCCGATCATCTGCCATTGCTCGCCAAGATACGCATTTGATCATCTGAAAAGGGGCGCTGCGTTGGCGGCGCCACTTCTCTTGTTAGTCACCGGAACCCTTATGGTGCTGGCTTTCCTGGTTGACCCCGCGCACGATCGACGGATCGTCCTCGTTCAAGGAAAGGTCGGCGGTGCGCATGCTGAGATCGTCTCCCTTGCGGTAGGCATCCCGAGCGGCATTACTACGGTCCAGATCCGCACGAGCATCGAAATCATCTCCCGCATTGGAGGTGTCGACGCGCTTCCGGATAATGTCGCGTTGTTGCTGGTGTGTCTTGTTTCCTTGCATATCAGTTCTCGCTTTCACTTGTTCTCACGGCCGCGCTGGTTGGGATCGATGCCACCGGAAGGCAGTGTGTCGTTGAGCACATCTCCTTCTTCTGTGTCTCTCCCTGTATATCACCTCGGATGACGTGCCCCTGCCGGCCGCTGGATGTGCCGATGCCGGGAGGAATTCCTTTCAGGTCCGCATCACTTGGACGCTCCTGACGAAAATGCTTCGAGGTTGCCATGGTGGCCTCCTATTCCAGTCGCCTTTGTTAGTGCTTGCTCCGGGAGACAAATTTGTTGAAGCGGCTGGTTTTTCCGCTGGACGTCTCCTCCTGATAAAGGAAGCAAAGCTTGTTCTCGTCGAAGATCGCGAAAAAGTCGTCCCAGTCGATTTCTTCAAGCGCCTCTTCCGGTTCGCCAAAGTCCACCCGCAGAATACCGCCTTCGCCCGAAGTTTTCACACGGGCGGGATGGCCTCCACGCTCTTCGATCCAGCTCCGGATTTCCTTGTGGTTTGTCGTCTCAACGGACTTGCTCATGTCCTACCTCCTTTCGCTCGCTAGAAACCGAACCGATCGAACGTGGCCAATGTTCCTCGGAAAACGCGCGGGGTGAAGGAACATCTGCTCGTCTTATGGGTTTCGCGACCGGTTGAGCGTCAGACGCAGCAGACCTGCTGACAAAGCGTTGCAGCCACCCTCCCCACCTAGGCGCTTTCCCAGAAGGCGCCTTCTTTTTGTGAAGCCTTGAGGTGTCTGCGGCAAACTGCCCCGCTGCGGCGATGCGCCCGTATTGACCTTTACCGCTCCCAAATCATCTTAAGCGCACAGGAAGCTGCGTCCGCGGGTGGGATAAGGTCTGGTGCTCATGTTTGAAAACGTCGACGCTCTGGTTCTGGCGCGATTGCAGTTTGCGTTCACTGTTTCGTTCCACATCATCTTTCCGGCCTTCTCCATCGGTTTGGCGAGTTATCTCGCCGTTCTTCAGGGCTTGTGGCTGTGGACCAAACAGGAAGTCTATCTGGAACTGTTTGATTTCTGGAAGACGATCTTTGCCTTGGCTTTCGGCATGGGCGTCGTCTCCGGGATCGTGATGTCTTACCAGTTCGGCACCAACTGGAGCGTGTTCTCCGACAAGGCCGGTCCCGTCATTGGACCCCTCATGGGATACGAAGTCCTTTCCGCCTTCTTCCTGGAGGCAGGCTTCCTTGGCGTCATGCTCTTCGGACGCAACAGGGTTGGACCAGGGCTCCACTTCTTCGCCACGCTCATGGTCGCGGTTGGGACATTGATGTCGGCAACCTGGATCCTGGCCGTAAACTCATGGATGCAGACGCCCCAGGGGTTTGGCATGAACGACGTCGGCCAGTTTGTTCCGCTGGACTGGTGGGCCATCATCTTCAACCCGTCCTTTCCTTACCGACTGGTGCATATGGTGCTGGCAGCCTATCTGACGACCGCGCTTGTGGTTGGTGCCGTGGGTGCGCTGCATCTCATCCGCCACACCTCGCCCCTTCGTGCTGGAACGATGTTCTCCATGGCCATGTGGATGCTGGTGGCCGTGGCGCCGCTACAGATCCTGGCGGGTGATATGCATGGTCTCAACACCCTGGAGCATCAGCCGACCAAGGTCATGGCCATGGAAGGGCACTACGAGAGCCATCCGGACGGCGCGCCATTGATCCTTTTCGGCATTCCCAATCCTGAAGAGAAGCGGGTGGACTATGCCATCGAGATCCCGAAGCTCTCGAGCCTCATCCTGAAGCACGACCTCAATGCGCCGCTTGCCGGCCTCGACACCGTTCCCGAGGAACTGCACCCACCGGTTCCGATCGTGTTCTGGTCGTTCCGCGTCATGATACTGCTCGGCTTCTCCATGCTTGGCCTTGGTATCTGGAGCCTCTGGTGTCGCTGGCGAGGCACGTTCTACCAGAACGACTGGCTGCACCGCGCCGCCTTGACAATGGGGCCTGCGGGTTTCGTGGCGGTGCTGGCCGGATGGATCACCACCGAGGTGGGCCGACAGCCCTTCACCATCTATGGCCATTTGTTGACGTCTGATTCCGTGTCCCCGATATCGGCGCCTGCCGTCGGTTCCTCGCTTGTTGCCTTCATCATTGTCTACTTCTTCGTGTTCGGGGCCGGAACCTTCTACATTCTACGGCTGATGTCCCGACTGCCGCGCGATCCTCTCGGTGGGCTTGACGAAGGTCCCATTCGCACGGCCGGCATCACGCCGGCACCCCACGTCGCCCGCAAGCAGGAGTTCGATCACCATGGAAATTGATCTTGCATTCCTTTGGGCGGCCATCATTGCCTTTGCCGTCTTGGCTTACGTGATTTTGGACGGGTTCGACCTTGGTGTTGGGATCCTGTTCCCGTTCTTCAAGCACAAACACGACAAGGACGTGATGATGAACAGCGTTGCTCCCGTCTGGGATGGCAACGAGACCTGGCTCGTCCTTGGCGGAGGCGGCCTCATGGCCGTCTTCCCCCTTGCCTATGCAACCATCCTCCCGGCGCTCTACGCGCCAATTATCGCGATGCTGCTTGGGCTGATCTTTCGCGGGGTCGCCTTCGAATATCGCTGGCGCACCAAGCGTTACGAGACACTCTGGAACTGGGCCTTGACCGGTGGTTCCGCCGTGGCTGCATTCTCGCAAGGAATTGCACTGGGCGCGCTGGTTCAAGGCATCCCCGTTGAAAACCGTGCCTATGCAGGAGGATGGTGGGATTGGCTGACTCCGTTCTCGCTAGCCACTGGGTTTGCAGTCCTGATTGGCTACGTTCTCCTCGGCGCAACATGGCTGGTCATGAAAACCCGCGGTGACCTTGCCAAGCAGGCCCGCCGCTATGCCTACCTGGCCGCCGTCGCAACGCTTGTTTCCATGGGGATTGTCAGTCTCTGGACACCATTCCTCGAGCCGCTGTATCTGGAGCGCTGGTTTGGCTGGCCAACTGCGGGCTTCAGCATCATTGTGCCCCTCCTCGTCGCCGGCTGCTTCTGGACCTTGATCCAGGGCCTACGCAGCCATCATGACACCCGCCCGTTCATCGCCTCTCTAGCACTCTTCGTGATCGCCTATGCAGGGATCGGCATCAGCTTTTACCCCTACATAGTTCCTACATCCGTCACCATCTGGGACGCCGCAGCCCCTGACGAGAGCCTTGCATTCCTGCTCGTAGGAGCGGTCATCCTTGTGCCACTGATCCTTGCCTATACCGGATACGCATACTGGGTCTTTCGCGGAAAAGTCGACCCCGAGGAAGGCTACCACTGATGTCGCAGCCAGGCTCCGGCAAACGTATCCTGTGGTTCATCGGGCTGTGGCTGGCTGGCGTGCTTGCCGTTGGGACAATGGCCCTGATCATCAAGTTCTGGCTCGGAGTGTGATCGGGGTCCACCTCGGAACGCTTTCGATTCACAACTTCACGAGGTAAATTGCGCCACTGAGGCCTGGAGTTCGTCACCCCCTTGCGCGCCTGGTTTCAAGCTCAGCGTCGGGCCAAGGTGATCACGTAATGCACCGGAACCGTCCCCGGATTGAAGAAGATGCACTCGGTCGGCGGCCCCAGAAGGAGGCAGTCACCTTTGCGCAGGTGATGCACGACCTCCCCTTCACGAAATTCGAGCGCCCCCTCCAGGACCCATATCTGCTGCTGCTGAAAAGCGAAGGCGGATGCCGGATAGGGCACCCGCACACCGCCTGGCAAGGACACTTCCACGATCTCTACCACTGAATTCGGTGGCGATACGGCGCGCCGCGTGTAGCCGCTTTCCGGATCGTGCCAAACTGGCTGGCGGTCGTGCACGCTCAGCCGATCCGGCAGCCGCTCCGAAAGCGCGAGCAGGACCGACAACGGAAGCCCGAATGCACCGGACAATCGGCCGAGCAAGGTCGCAGTCGGGCTCGCTTCGCCGCGTTCGATCTTGCTGATCATGGCCTTGGAGACGCTCGAGCGCTCAGCAAGCTCAGCGAGCGACCAGCCCCTTGCCTCCCGCTCAATCTTGAGCCGCTCCGCAATGGCTAGGGCCGGATCTTGGTGGCTTTCTGGCACGCGCTTGCCTTCCGTCAATCGTCTTCTATAGTGGACGAAAATATCCTATAGAAGACAAGCCTTGCGAGCAACGAGGCAGGGGAACGTTATGACAAAGAAGATCCTGTTCAATGCCTTCGACATGAATTGCGTCGGACATATCCAGCAAGGCTTATGGGCTCATCCCCGCGATCAGTCTGGACGCTATGCTGAATTATCGTACTGGACGAATTACGCCCGAAAGCTGGAGGCTGGCTTGTTTGACGGGATCTTCCTGGCAGATGTGGTTGGTGTCAACGACGTACTGGGAGGAAGCAACGCAGCCGCCCTGCGTGGCGCGGTTCAAGTGCCGGTCAATGACCCAATGCTTCTCGTGCCCGCCATGGCGGCAGTGACGCAGCATCTGGCTTTCGGTGTCACCGCCAACCTAACCTACGAGCCGCCGTTCCTCTTCGCGCGGCGCATGTCGACGCTGGACCACCTGACCGGCGGCCGGATGGGCTGGAACATCGTCACCGGCTATTTGGACAGCGCCGCCAAAGCGATCGGATTGGATGCGCAAGCAGCGCACGATGACCGCTACGATCTGGCCGACGAATACATGGAAGTCGTCTACAGGCTCTGGGAAGGAAGTTGGGAAGACGGTGCCGTCCTCGCCGATCGCGAACATCATCTCTATGCAGACCCGGAAAAAATCCACAGGGTTCGGCACAAGGGACCGCAATATAGCATCGACGCCATTCACCTTTGCGAACCATCACCACAACGTACGCCCGTCCTTTACCAGGCGGGCTCTTCCACCCGCGGTCGTGAGTTTGCTGCGACGCACGCGGAATGCGTCTTCGTCAATGGGCAGAAACTGGAGGGGGTCAAGGGGATCATCGACGACATCCGCGGACGCGCCGTTGGCTATGGCCGCCGGCCGGACGACATCAAGATCTTCATGGGTGCTACCATCGTCACCGGACGGACGGACAAGGAGGCACAGGAGAAATTTGAAGATTATCGCTCCTATGTCAGCTCGGAGGCGGCGTTAGTCCATGCCGCCGGTTCCATGGGCATCGACTTCGATCGGTACGACCTTGATGAGCCGATCGAGACGGGCAAGAGCGCCGCGATTATCTCCAACGTCGAGGCAATGACTCGTAGCGCAGGTCCGCAATGGACCAAGCGGAAGCTCTTGGAGCAAATGGTCCTCGGTAGCCGGCAGCCGCCGATGATCGGGTCGGCAGAGAAGATTGCGGACGAGCTGGCCAGATGGGTTGCCGAAGCTGGTGTCGATGGTTTCAACCTGTCCCGAACCGTGGTGCCGGAGTGCTTTGACGACATCATCGCACTGGTGATACCGATCTTGCAGGAACGGGGCATGTACAAGACGAGCTATGATGACGGGCCGTTGCGCCAGAAACTCTTCGGAGCACCCCGCCTCCCGAAACGACATGTAGCCGCCGGCCACCGTATTCTGAAAGTGGCATGACGAGAGCAGGACCATTGATGGATAAGCAGCAGTTCCGAGATGCGATGGCCCGATTGGGCGCTGCCGTCAGCATCGTCACGTCGAAGGGCGAAGCCGGCCTTGCCGGATGTACGGTTTCCGCGATCTGCAGCGTGACCGACGAGCCGCCCACCCTTCTGATCTGTCTCAATCGCGCCAGCCGCAACAACTCGGTTTTTCGCCAGAACGGCCGCGTTTGCGTCAACATCCTTGCGGCACAGCATGAGGATCTTGCTCGCGCCTTCTCGGCTGCCGACAAGCCGGTGGAAGATCGGTTCGCTTCTGGAGCATGGACCGCCGCCGCAAACGGCTGCCCCTCCCTGGAAGAGGCCTCCGCATCCGTCGAATGCAACATCACCGAGATCTCCGAGGTTGGAAGCCACTCGGTCTTCTTCTGCCGTGTAACAGCCGCGCGCACGGGTGCGACGGGCGACGGGCTGATCTACCTCGGTCGCGCATTCCACGGGATTGAACCCGCCACCTTGAACGTGGCGTTATGACAGAGCCGGCGGATACCACGAGCGCGAATGGACGGTGGCAAATGCTGGCTATCCTTTGCGGTGCGGTTGTCCTCTCATTCTCCACATGGTTCTCCGCCGCAGCGATTGCGCCAGAGCTTGCACGCGAATGGACGCTGTCTGAAATAGCCACCGGGTGGCTGACAAATGGCGTGCAACTCGGCTTTGTCATCGGGGCCTTGCTGGCGAGCCTGTTCAATCTTCCCGATCTCATCCGCATGAACCGCCTGATGGCAGCCTCGGCAGCACTTGCTGCGGTTTCCAACGCTGCCCTGCTGCTCGAACCTGCCCCGGCGGCGGCGGTGGTATGCAGAATGGCCACGGGCCTTGCCCTCGCAGGTGTCTATCCGCCGGCTCTGAAACTGGTATCGACCTGGTTCGTGACCGGCCGTGGACTGGCCTTTGCCGGCGTGATTGGGGCGATTACAGCCGGCTCCTCGCTGCCTCACCTTTTCCGCGGTGCCATTTCGGACGTTGAATGGCAGACGGTGGTGGGGCTTGCCAGTCTCGCCTCAATCATCAGCATGGTCATCTTTCTTTTGTTCACTCGCGAGGGCCCCTACCCCTATGGAAAGGCCGTCTTTGCCCCAAGCCAGATTGGCAGGGTTCTTCGAGACCGTGATGTGGCTTTGGTGAACCTCGGATACCTCGGGCACATGTGGGAACTCTATGCGATGTGGGCGTGGCTGCTGGCCTACGTCACCGCTGGCTTGGAAGGAATGGCGGCGGGCGACGCTACCGAAGCCTCGCTTCTGACATTCGCCGCTGTTGCAGCGGGCGTCGTGGGTTGTTTCGCGGGAGGCCTGCTTTCGGATCGGTTTGGACGGACTGCGACAACCGCTGGGATGATGCTCGCCTCCGGGACCTGCGCATTGCTGATCGGCTTTGTCTTCGCTGGTCCTCAATGGCTCCTCGTTCTCGTGGTCGTCATCTGGGGGATAACGATCATCGGCGATTCGGCACAATTCTCTGCTGCGGTGACGGAACTGGCTGACCGAACCTATATCGGCACCGCACTTTCGCTGCAGATGGGATTGGGCTTTGCCCTCACCATCCTGATGATCTGGCTGATGCCACATATGGCAGAATGGCTAGGGGGCTGGCAGTGGACGTTTTCCATACTTGCCGTGGGACCTTTCATAGGGGCAACTGCCATGCTAGCGCTGCGGCGCCGCCCTGCTGCCGCACGTTTGGCGAACGGACGGCGCTAGAAGACATCCCCTGCCTCCTTGACCCTGGTAAAACGTCTACATTGGTGCACCGCGGACTTGCCATCAATTATTCACCTGTATAACAAGACACATGCCCGCTACCACATCCGCGTTTCGCAGGCACTTAGTTCAGCAGCGGGATCCGATGTCGCATTCCTCATTTCTGTCGTGCAAGCCGTGACCGCAACGCGCAGATCCTATAGCCGGGCAACCGAAGCAGAGCGCCGCGAGGATCTCATTGCCGCCACTTTGGATTGCATTGCGGATGTCGGCATTCAGGGTGCGACGGTACGGCAGATTGCAGCGCGAGCCGGCGTGACGGGCGGCCTTATCCGCCATTATTTCGACAGCAAGGACCAGATGCTGCAGGCGGCGTATCGACAGCTGATGAGCGGCATTACCCAGACAACGAAGGCAGCTGCCGAGGGAAACACTGCGAAGACCCGACTGAGGCGGTTCATCGTTTCCAACGTCACACCGCCCGTAACCGATAGCCGGACGCTCTCCCTCTGGGCAGCCTTCATCAGTCATATCCCGCTTGATCCTGCCTTCGCTGCTATTCACCGCGAAAGCTATCTTGCCTTTCTCGCAGAGCTTGAGGCATTGCTGATCGCCTTCTTTGCGGAGCGGGAGCGCGAGGTGAGCGCACAGGCCTGCCGGACCTATGCTTTCGCGGTCAATGGATTGATCGATGGTCTGTGGCTAGAAGGGACGCTTGCGCCTGACATGTTCCAGGACGAAGAACTTGCCGAGATGGCGATCGCCTCCGTGGAGGGCATGCTCCGACTGCCACCCGGTGAGCTGTCCTGAGGCTGAAGGAAACAAAGGAAGAAACCGATGCGCTATGCCTCCATCACCGACCGTCTGGCAAACCTTGGTTCCGGCCGCTGGGCCGTCCATAGCGAAGCGCGCCGCATGAAGGCCGCCGGCGCCGACATCATCGAGCTGACGATCGGGGAGCCCGATGTGGCACCGGATAAGGCGCTTCTGGATGAAGCCGCTCGCTCGATGTATGCCGGGCGCATCCGCTACTCCAACGGACGTGGCGAACCCTCTGTTCTCAAGTCGCTGGTCGACAAATACGCCCTGCGGCGGCCGGACGTGACTGAGGAGAACTTCCTTTGCTTTCCCGGCACGCAGACAGCGCTCTACACGGTGATGTCCGGGCTGGTGGAGGCTGGTGACGGAGTGCTGGTCGGCAATCCGCTGTACGCCACCTATGAAGGCGTCATCTCCTCGACCGGCGCCCACCCGGTCTACGTGCCTTTGAGACCGGAGAAGCGCTTTCACATGCAGGCGGAGGATTTGGAACGGGCGGTGACGCCCGAGTGCCGAGTGGTCATGCTCAATACCCCGCACAACCCGACCGGTGCAGTGCTCACGGCCGGCGAGATCAGGGCGATCGGAGAGGTTTGCGGCAAGCACGACCTGTGGATCGTCTGCGACGAAGTCTATGAGCAACTGGTCTTCGACACGACCGATTTTGCGTCACCTTTCGATATGCCAGAGCTGGCGGAGCGGACGATTATCGTTTCGTCCATTTCGAAGTCCCATGCTGCCCCTGGTTTTCGCAGTGGCTGGGCTGCGGGGCCGGCGGAGTTCTGTACAAAGGTTCTGCCGGTTTCGGAAACCATGCTGTTTGGCGTGCAGCCCTTCATTGCAGACATGACGGCGCTGGCCTTGTCTCAAGATTTCCACATGGCGCCGACCATGCGCGCCAACTACAGCCGAAGAGCTGAACTCGCTGAGCAAGCATTTAAGGGCAGCAACCTGGTGAAGCCGATGCTGCCGGAAGGCGGAATGTTCATTCTGCTGGACGTATCAGCGACGGGCTTGACGGGGGAGCAGTTCGCCTGGGAACTGCTGCGGCAGGAGCGTGTTGCAGTCATGCCCGGGGCCTCCTTTGGCGACCAAGCCGCCGCTTTTCTGCGAATCTCCCTCACGGTTCCGGATGACGTCCTGATGATTGCGATGAGGCGCATCAGTGACCTGGCGTCCCGCCTGGTCTCGCCGGCCGCACAGCGCGCGTCCGCCTGACCGGCGGAGGCTGACCAGACTCCGGCACCGCGCGGGCTACCGGGACAAATCCTTGTTGCTCGCGGCAGCAGCAAGGTCTGCTTCCCATCCGAAGATGCTGCGCCCCCCGAAGTCTGCGGAGTTGCGGAATTCCCCAGCCACAATCTCCTTGAGATCCGGACCTGTGACATAGCGTTCGAGTTGCCGCGCCTGATCGTCCAGCCGCTTCAGCGCCTGCAACTCCTCCTCTCGCCCCAGCCGCCCCTTGCTGATGGCAGACTTCATCACCTTGAGCGTCTCGTCATAGATTTTCATAGGGACCGGAAACGGATGCCGATCCTTGCCGCCATGGGCAAGCGAGAAGCGTGCTGGGTCGGAGAAGCGGCAAGGCGTGCCGTGAACCACCTCAGCCACCATGGCCAATGCCTGGACGGTGCGCGCACCGACACCGGGTGTCAGAAGCAACTGCGGAAAATCCTCCGGGCCGCGATCCGCAGCCGCGGAAAGCGTGGCGTGAAGACGTTTCATGTTGACGTCCTTCTCCCGGACATCGTGATGATCAGGCATGACCAGATGCGGCAAGAGCGGCTGGGCCGGCTCCGGTGCACGGCGCCCCTCCAATGCGATGACTTCCGCAACGACTTTGTCAGGTCCAAGCGACGCCAACAGGTCAAGCTGGCCCTGCCTTGATGCTGCGGCACGACGATCAGCAAGATTGATGATGTCCCCCTGTCCCTTCCCTTCGATGGCGGCATGGGGTGAGTCAACGAAGCTCTCAAGCCCCTCCGAAAGCCAGTGATAGCGTCGCGCCTGCCGGCGATCGCCATTCATGCCCTGCTGCACGACCACCCATTTCCCGTCATCGGTGACAATGAACCCGTGCAGATAGAGATCGAACCCATCCTGAACGGCTGCACTGTCCACCTTTGCAACAAGCCGGCTTGCGGTCCCCAACTGCCCTCCGTCCAGGCCAACCCGATCGCCGACGGCCAGAAGCTCCTCCGGCGTCCTTCGCGAGTGCTGTCCACGCCCGCCGCAGACATGGATGCCGAGCTCACCCGATAACGGCGTCAGGCCGCGCTTCAGCGCTCCGATGACACTGGTGGTGATCCCGGAGGAATGCCAGTCCATGCCCATCACGGCGCCGAAAGACTGGAACCAGAACGGATGCGCCAGGCGTCGGAGAAATTCGTCGCGCCCGTAGTGGTGAACGATCGCTTCGGTGACCAAGGCACCCAGACGCGTCATCCGCTGGCCGAGCCATGCCGGAACCCGTCCGCCATGAAGCGGAAGATCTGCGCTGCCTGCTCTCTGTGCCATGCCTCGACCGTGTTCAGGATCGACAACCTATAGCAGGTCTTGCAGAACGAAGCATGACCAAAAAATCTAGGCGGGAGAGAAATCTGCCAGTCGGTCGGCGAGAAGCTCGATCGTTGGCACATCGGCATTGGCGAACGCAAAGCGCAGATACTGCTCCTGCCCCTCGCCAAAATACATGCCGGGGATGCAGACAACCCCCGCCTGCTTGGCCAGCCGTTCGGCAACTTCGGCGGAGTCCAGCGAGGGGAAAGGGTGGCGGACAAAGGCGAAGTAAGCGCCGATCGCATCCATGTGCCAGTTTGGCAGCGTCTCCATGACCGCTTCCAGAGCCTCAGCCCGGTGCATGATTTCTTGTCGGTTGCTCTCGCGCCAGCCCGTCAGCATCGGCAGGGCCCGCGCAACAGCCGCCTGAGCTGCCCGCGGCGCGCAGATCTGCAGGTTGTCCATGATCTTGGCAATCTGCTCGACTGCCGTCTCACCTGCCGTAATGGCCCCGAGCCTGTGGCCCGGGATGCAGAAGGACTTGGAAAAACTGTAAAGCCCGATAAGCCGATCCTGCCATCCCGCCTGGGAAAACAGATCATGTGGCTGCTGCCCGGTTGCTGGCAGGAAGTCGCGATAGGTCTCGTCGAGAATCAGCCAGATGTCCCGCTCCCGGCAGAGCTCGAAGACCTGCCGCAACAGATCAGCAGGATAAACCGCACCGGTGGGATTATTCGGCGTAACAAGTGCTAGCGCCCGCACGTCCGGCGTGATGGCCGCTGCAATCGCCCCTATCTTGGGCACGAATCCATCTTCAGCCAGGCAGGAGACCGTCTTGATCGCAACGCCCATCATGGCAAGCGTCGTCTCGTGGTTGAAGTAGAACGGGTTGGTCATCAGCACCGTCTGGCCAGAACCGGCAACCGCCATGGCTGCACTGACGAAGGCCTCATTGCAGCCCGACGTCACGTGGATGTTTTCAGCTTTGATCTCGGCGTTGTAGACCTCGCTGACATGGCTCGCATAGGCATTACGCAGTACGAGCTCACCTTCAATGGGACCATAACCGCAGTAAGCAGTGGAACCTGCGGC